>NZ_JAUXQE010000021.1:0-450094 GCF_030683615.1 Undibacterium sp. | reverse complement strand
GACCGGGCTGGTAATGCCGAGGTGCAGCTTTTCGCCTTCCATCTCGGTCACGCCGATGATGTTGATTTTGCTTAAGAACTCGCTGGATTCTTGTATCTTGGTTTCCAGCTTTTGTTGCACTGTCGGTGCGATGCTAAAGGTCTTGGTGGCGTCATCGACGCCGTTGAGTTCGCTCAGGCGGGCCAGCAAGGAATTGAAGGCCAGGCGGGTATTGTTTCTCATGCGTGCTTACTCCGTGTTTTGTGTGTGTTGGTGTCGTGGTGAGTTGCTGTCGCTTACAGGCTTAACAGTCTGTTTGTTCTGTGCCGTTGCCGCCTGTGGCAGTGGGCCTGGTGGTCTGGTTGCCGGGTTCTTTGTCGAGCTGGGTTTTCAGGCTGTTGAAATTGTCGGTGACGGTTTTGAGGTTTTTTTCCAGTTCGGAAATGCGTTTGGTTGATTCACTAAAACGCTGTTCCTGGTCTGCGGTGTGTTCCACCACGGTTTCGATTGCCTGGCCGAGATCGTCAAAGCGGGCATCGTCACCGCCTTTTTTGCTATTGAAGACTTTGAGTAGGTCTTTGACTTTGGCGGCCAGGCCGGTGGTTTCTGTGTTGATTTCTTCAAATTCAAGATCGGCTTCAATAGCAGCAGAAAACAGGTGTTCAGGATTGGTTTTGCGGCCTGCAAATGGGTTCGCGGTGGGGTTATTGGCCGCAAAGCTGAGAACTTCAGTACCAAGGCTGGCCGGGCTGTCGGTGACGCCCAGGCCGACAAGATAGGCTTCGCCGGTGTCGGCAAACTTGTCATTGATTTCTATGCTGGTGTAAATCTTTTGCTTGGCCTTGGTCATTGCGATCAAGTCGTCTGTCGGTTCAATTTGGGCAAACAGCGCTAGTTTTTTATTGCCGTCGATGGTGACTTCTTCGGCCTTGACGGCGGTCACGTCGCCATAGGCACGGAATGGACTATCGGCCAGCGTGCCGCGTATATGTTCCATCCAGATGCGTGCGCCGTATTTTTGCGGGTCGAAGTTTTTAGCCATCTGTTGAATCCAGCTGCGTTCGATTTTGCGGCCGTCAGTTGTTGCGCCTTCGAGCGCCACACGGAAAAATTTAGATTTGAATTTTTTGCTCATGGTTTGATGGTGTAGGTTGTCGGTGTCAAGAATTGATTTCTGGCTGTGCAGTTGGCATAGTCCGCTCTGTGGGTTTTCCCTTCAATCAGCACGGAGTTGATAAGATTTATATCAACTTGCCGGGAGTGCCTGCGCGGGCGCGAAGCCCGTAATCTGGCGGCATGATTGATCTTGCCGACGATGACACGTCTGAAATTTCCCCCGATAACCAACTTGATGCGCCTGCTGATGGCGCAACAGTCGCGCCTACTTACGACCTGAAGAAACACGCGCAGGCCTTGTACTGGCAGGGCTGGCGTATTTCATCTATTGCCCGACATCTGGATATCAAGCGCACCACTGTGCAGAGCTGGTGCGACCGGGAGAAATGGGACGACACGCCGTTCATAGAAAAGATTGAAGCGAGTCTTGAAACGCGCCTGGTGCAGTTGATTGCCAAGGAGGTTAAGACTGGCGGCGACTTTAAAGAAATAGATTTGCTGATGCGCCAGGCAGTGCAGACGGCGCGGGTGCGGCGGTATGAGGCACCGGGCGGCAATGAGGTGGATTTGAATCCTAAGCTGGCAAATCGCAATGCGGGGCCTAAGAAAAAGCCGACGCGCAATGATTTTAGTGATGAGCAGCGCGACCAACTCTTAGAGGCGTTTAGGGATTCGCTGTTTGATTATCAAAAGGTGTGGCTGCGTAATGGGGGCGAGCGCACGCGGGTGATTTTGAAATCGCGACAGATTGGGGCTACCTGGTACTTTGCGCGGGAGGCCTTGGCCGATGCCATGGAAACCGGGCGCAATCAGATTTTTCTATCTGCATCCAAAGCACAGGCGCACGTTTTTAAGCAATACATCATTCAGTTTGCCAAGGAGGCGGCGGGGATTGAGCTGGCCGGTGATCCCATTGTGTTGCCTAATGGCGCACATCTTTACTTCTTGGGGACGAATGCGCGCACGGCCCAGGGGTATCACGGCAATTTCTATTTTGATGAATTTTTCTGGACGCATAAGTTTCAGGAATTGAACAAGGTGGCGTCTGGCATGGCGCTGCATAAGCAGTGGCGCAAGACTTACTTTTCTACGCCATCGAGCATCACGCATGAGGCTTACCCATTCTGGACGGGGGAGCTGTTCAATAAGCGGCGGCCAAAAAAAGACCAGGTCAATATTGATGTCAGCCACAAGCGGCTTGCCTCTGGCTTTACGGGCGAAGACAAGATGTGGCGGCAGATCGTCACGATCTTGGACGCTCAGGCCGGTGGCTGTGATCTGTTTGATATCGACGAGCTGCGCACCTATGAGTACAGCCCGGACCAGTTTGAAAACCTGTTGATGTGTCAGTTTATTGATGACACAGCCTCTGTGTTCCCTTTGCAGGAGCTGCAAAAGTGCATGGTGGATGCCTGGGTTGATTGGACAGACTTTAAGCCATTTACGACGCGGCCTTATGGGGATAACCCGGTCTGGATAGGGTATGACCCGGCATTTACGGGGGATAGTGCCGGGCTGGTGATTCTTGCGCCACCGCGCACGCCCGGCGGCAAGTTCCGGGTCTTGGAGCGCATGCAGTTCAGGGGTATGGACTTTGCGGCCCAGGCGGAACAGATACGGCAATCCACTATTCGCTACCACGTCGCCTTTATAGGTATTGATGCGACGGGTATGGGTGAAGGCGTGCACCAGCTGGTGAAGAACTTCTATCCCAATGTAACCAAGATCAACTATGACCCGGCTGTGAAGAGCCGCATGGTCATCAAAGCCCGCGATGTGATCAGCAAGGGCCGTCTGGAATTTGACGCCGGGGCCACGGATCTGGCGCAGGCATTCATGACGATTAAAAAGACGCTGACGGCCAGCGGCCAGCATGTGACCTATGTGGCAGACCGTAGCGAAGAAACCGGGCATGCAGACCTTGCCTGGGCTTGTATGCATGCGCTGGATCATGAGCCGCTAGATGGCGGCATAGGCAGCAATCAATCATTTATGGAGGTGTATTCATGAGCAAGAGAAAGCGGCGTGGGCCATTCAAGGCGGCGTCAGAAAGCCAGGCGGAGGCGGTACCGGCTTTGCCAGGTGCTGAGGTGTTCAGCTTTGGTGACCCTACGCCGGTATTAGACCGGGCTGAAATTCTGGACTATATCGAGTGCTGGACGAATGGGCGGTATTACGAGCCGCCTATTAGTTGGGACGGCCTGGCTAAGTCTTTCAGGGCCAGCGTGCACCATTCAACGGCGATCTATGTAAAGCGTAACTTGCTGGCGGCCACCTTTGTGCCGCACCGGTTGCTGTCACGCGAGGCGTTTAGCCGGTTTGCGCTGGATTTTTTGGTGTTTGGCAATGCCTATCTGGAAAACCGTAAAAGCCGCACCGGCAAGCCTTTGCAGCTTGAACCGGCGCTGGCCAAGTACATGCGCCGCTGCAGTGATGACTTGAACCAATACGCCTTTGTGCGTGGCTGGCAGGAAGATCATGTGTTTGAGTCTGGGGCGATTTTCCATTTGATGGAGCCGGACATCAATCAGGAGGTGTACGGCCTGCCGGAATACCTGAGCGCCTTGCACTCTGCCTGGTTGAACGAGGCGGCAACGCTATTCCGCCGCAAGTATTACAAGAACGGCTCACATGCTGGCTTCATCTTGTACATGACCGACCCGGCACAGAATCAAAGCGATGTCGACAACATGCGCCAAGCGCTGCGCGACAGCAAGGGACCGGGCAATTTCCGCAATGTGTTCATGTATGCGCCGAACGGCAAGAAAGACGGCATCCAGATATTGCCGGTGTCTGAGGTGGCGGCCAAGGATGAGTTTTTCAGTATCAAGAACGTGACCCGCGATGACATGTTGGCTGCACACCGGGTACCGCCCCAGTTGCTGGGGCTGGTGCCGAACAATACGGGCGGCTTTGGCGCTGTTGAACCAGCGGCCAAGGTGTTTGCCATGAATGAGCTTGAGCCGCTGCAGGCGCGCTTCAGAGAGTGTAACGAGTGGCTGGGCGAGGAAGTAATCCGCTTCAATCCATATTCTTTAGGTGATACGGGAGGGGCTACAAAATGAGTGATATTGCTGATGCTTCAGATAAATTGATAGAGACTTTTACCGCTGCTGCAATCGCCCAGGCCAGCCGTATCCAGCACGTTTATAGTAATGGCCGATGTTTGTTCTGTGATGAGGTCATCAATCACGAGGAACAATTTTGCAATACAGATTGCAGGGATGATTTTGACAAGGAGCAAGCGGCCATGATAAGGAATGGCCGCCGGTCTTTATAAAATTGGTGCGCCGTTCGGCTGTTGCTGAGAAAACCGGCAGACCAGCACAGAAACCATATTCCGGCAATTTGCGTCTGAGAATTTCACCAGAAACGCACGCAAGAGCTGCTATATACGCAGAGGCATCAGGAAAGAGTTTAAACACTAGCGTAGCCGATCTGCTGGAAACATACACATTAGCGCTTCACACCTCAGAAGCACTGTAAAGCCGCCTTGCGCGGCTTTATATGCATCAATGTGGCATGTAATTGTTAGTTTAGATGCCAGCCTCTTTTTTTAACTTCATTATTGCGACGCCTACGCCAGATGACGCGCTGCTGTATGGTGTGCCCGCACCAATCATTTTTTCGGCCTCTTCGTACTTCTTGGCATTGATGGCGGTAGCGACCTTGCCTGCTTCATTATGAAAGGTAGCGTGTTTCGCTACGCAGTCAGTATATGACGCCAGTTTGCTATGGGCCGCCTTTGCCTCACCATGAAGCCATTTTCCAAGATCGCAACAATTATCTTTGCCTATAGTTGCGGCATCCATTGTTTCCTTCTTTGTAATTGCCACTCGGAATTTTGTTTTCCATTCGGAGTGTTTTGCGACTGCATTCTCTAAGTCCATTTTTAGTCTCCACGTTTATAACTTCGGAAAGATGCCTAGTTCATTTTAAGGCATATAGCAGCAATAAATGGTGATTGTTGTAATTTGAATATTTATTTATCTACTGGAGCCTGTGGCGCGCAGACATCCCCCCACCACGCCTGCCCGCTAAATGGAGCTCTTTTGACTCAAATATGCGTCACTGGTTACAAGCAGGCCCGGCTTACGTTTGCGGCCGCTCTGATAGCCCCAAAAGCTGACGCAGTTTGACGCAGATTTCATGCAAAGTCGCACCTGTCACCATGATGGTGATAACTGCATGCGGCCATACAAAGGGAAACACCTAGTTTTCCTGAGATTTGGGGAGGCCTCGGGAAAAGGGTAACTAAGGTAATGACATCATTTATTCATTTCTAAGTGTTTGATTTATATAGGGATATCTGGTTACTTTATTTGGTAACTTTAGGTAATGTAAAAGGTAATTAATTCTTAAATCATTGATTTATAAGGATATTTACTAAAGAAGAAAATACCATTTATATAGGTAACTAGAATACCTTTACATTACCTAATTATTACCTTTTGCAATTCGCTTGAAAGCCTTATGTATCAAGGGTTTCCACGGTTTTGATAAAATAAATTACCTAAGTTACCTTTTTCCCGAGGGGTACTTCATTTTCATTCAGCTCGAAAACTTCGCAAAATTCCTGGTATGTTGATTCTGTATTTAGCCGCCTTACCGATTCTCTTGACATATTTAGTTCCCAGGTTGAAGCGTCAGGAAACCAGATCATCAGTAACGCCGATGGCTCATTTTTTATCCAAGAGAAATGCCCTTCACTTTGTAGCTCGGCGAGAGCATCAACGGCAGTTTCAAAAATGCGCTCTACATTCTTCTTCCAATATGTTGCAATTTCATCATCTAGGGAATTTACAGTTTCAAATTCAAGGTTTTCATATTGCTCGTTGATTGCATCAAATTCCTTGTGCAATGTAGCAATGTATTTGTTGGCTTTGTCGAATGGAGAGTTTTTCTCCCGATAAACCCACTCATCAGGACAATATTGATCGTATTTCACAGGCGCGCCGACAGTATGTTTCTTTAGCTGCTCTACCGTATTCAATACCGGATAAATTGATGGAAAGCCATTGTACGTGAGCAAGGAAAAGCCATAAAAATCTTGATTGGGATGGTTATGTCGTAAATCACTAAGGTATTGCGACACGTCATGCTTGATAGTTTCCTTGAGTTCGGAATAGTTCTTTTCTACCCAGGGTGCCCAGAGTAAAGTTAATTTTTTGTTGTATTTGTTCATTTTCAGTTATTGAGAAATAAATTTGAAACGATGCTAATCATCTTGGCCGTAGCAATTTGGATAGTAGGGAATCGTTTCCGCAAGTAGGAATTTCATATCTATGTTGCCATAGTAGAGACGAAATTTCGACAAAGAAGAGCAAATGGATACGATTTTTTGTTACGTGCTTGATTTGATTGATTTATGAGTAGAACTTGAAAACTGGCGAGGTGTTATAGCCTTCGTGAGTTCGAATCTCACAGCTTCCGCCAACGAATACGAAAAAGCCCTTGATAATCAAGGGCTTTTTTATTTGCGCTACGATTTTATCTTGTAGAAACGACCACGCCAAATATGAAAAATGGCACGAGTTGCGGAAACTACTTCCGCAACTCCCAGGTTTACAAGGTAGGCTTTACCTCTTCAACAAGCCTTCGATAAACCTGTTTCGTGACTTCCTGCTCAGTAACTTACTTGTATCACCAATACCTGCAATTCCCGTTACTGCTTTTTGCTGGCAAAGCGATGATGTAGTGATGCTCTGCGTGGTTGTAATCAGCCGTCGCGCCGTCTGGGTACTCGGTGCGGGTGTTGTCTGGGTTGGTGTCTGGTGCGGGGTTGTGATTGCTGGCAATGCCTGGCAAGACCACGCCGCACGCAAATTCACCAGAAGGCGAAAGCAAAACGCATTGCTCGCCAACAGTGGGCGGGTTCCATGTCTTTGTTTTGCCAGCGCGCGCGGTTGCCATGGGCAAGAAGCCGGTTTTGATATCGCCAATTTGCAGGCGCACTTGCGGTACGCGACTGTGCTTCACTTCGGCGATGGTGCCAAAGCGGACGAGATTTTGCAGGCGGCGGGAGAGGTCGGCAAGGGTGAATTCCATGCCGTCTATGGTGACGTGACCGGGCTAGCCAGTCACGCGGGGAGGGGTTGCTATGGGGTTTAGTAACTCAATGGCGTTTACGCGTGCGCGAGGGGTGTGAGATATTTTGATGCAACATGCGTACGAATACGCGGGGCTATTCGTACCTACGCGGGCTTACTGGAAGTTCGCTCGAAAGGAATGAATCAATTGCTTCGTCTGATAGTTCACCTCTCGTCCAGCCAGGAATAGGCAGCACCGGCTTAAGAGAAAGATCAAAGGCTACTCTAAAATACTTCATCGCTGTAAAGCCAAGTCCTCCATCACCAGGGTGTGTGCTTTTAAGGTACTTCAACAGTGCAGAAGGTTTTTCGCCTGATGCATGGCGTTTTCTTAATTCGTCAACTATTTCGGGATTGGTAATTATTTGTGTCATGTTTTTGAACTCGTACCTACGCGGTCTAATTCGTCTTGAAGATATACGTGGGGCTATTCGCAGCTAGGCTTGCTAATTCTTTGGTTTCACATCATCGACAATTTCAAGCCTTGCGATATCGTTGCCGCAGTGATGTATCCGTACATACAGGCCTTCTTTCATGGGGCCGCCAGCAGCAAGAGATGTATTAAAGCCTGCGGTGATAACAGATTTTGAATAGAAGAAATGCGTGTTTCCAACGTCGAATTGTTCTTCGGGCCTGGGTTTCGATCGAGAGTCGTTCTCGACTTCGGGCCTGGGTTTCGATTGAGAGACGTTCTGGAAATTTTCGACCCGGCCTTCTACAAGTTCGCATTGGCCCTGTTCGTAGGCGGTGCGCAAGTTTCTATAGTCGGTATATGTGCCCTTGAAGGTAAAAATTGTCCATAAGCAGGTGCATCCAAAAAGACAATAAAAATTCCAAGTTTTCCCTCTGAACCGGATTGATTTGTTTGGGAAATTTTTGCGCTTTTGATCTAAAAATGAAAACAGCATCCACGCACTTAATACAACAAAGAATAGGCCGAATGCTGGAAAACCATAGGATTTATATCCGGCTTGTGTGATGTCGAAAACGACGGTTGAGGTCATGTTTATCCTGATGTGGCTACCAATTTTCTTGGCTCAATGCCACATTGTATCAATACCAACACCAGCCTGCGTAGGTGCGATTAGATTCTATGGTTCCCGTCAAGTTTTTATTGTGATCAGATCAGGATTAAAGTCGGTCTTGTTCTTGAACAAGTGAAACGTAATCGCACGCATGTCGAGACTGAAAATATCTATAACCACCACTAAATCATGCGTGCGAAAACGCTGGGTTATTCGCACCTACCTGGGCTAATTCTTTGGTTTTACATCATCGACAATTTCAAGCCTTGCGATATCGTTGCCGCAATGATGTATCCGTACATACAGGCCTTCTTTCATGGGGCCGCCGACAATAGAAGATGTGTTAAAGCCTGCGGAGACATTGTGATTTGCGTAATAGAAATGGGCGTTTCCTACATCAAACGATTCGTCCGATTTTCTTTTTTCTCTAGGCGCTATCTTGAAATTTTCGACCCGGCCTTCTGCGAGTTTGCATTGACCATGTTCGTAGGCAGTGCGCAAGTCTCTGTAGTCAGAGTAAGTGCTGTGGAATGAGGTAATAGTCCATATACAGGAAAACCCAAAATAGAAATAAAAAAACCAAGGTCTTTTCCCAGAAAGTTTGGTTTTTGATCCGGGTGGGGTTTTGCGTTTGTTGATGAAGTGAAAAAACAGTATCACTGCACCAATGGCAACAAAGATTAGCCCGAACGCTGGAAAAGTATAGGATTTATATCCGGCTTGTGTGATGTCGAAAACGACGGTTGAGGTCATGTTTGTCCTGATGTGGCCACCAATTTTCTTGGCTCAATGCCACATTGTATCAATACCAACACCAGACACAGGTTTTTGTCTGTGTCTGGCTGGTGTATTGCATCAGTGCCTAAGTTGCGTTGGCGATGGATAGCCCAGCAGGGCGCACCTGTCGACGTCTACAGCTTCGATGCAGCAGCATGGTGAGGGCGCTGTCGGTGACGCCCATGTCGGCGTTGATGCGGTCTAGCTCGGTTAGGGCGTCGCAGATGCTGGCAAGGTCGTCGAGCAGGGTGTCAAAGCCCATGGCTTTGAGGGCGTCGATTTGCAGGCCGCGGAGGCGTTCAAAGCTGGCGCGCAGGTCTTGCAGTTTGGAAAAGGCAAAAGAGGGTTGTGATGATGCAGCTATTACAGACGCAATAGGGGTATGAGCAGCCATGATGGCCTCCTGACGGTTTCTACGTTGAATTTCACCCCTGTTGAGAGGGTGGCCGGGTACTTCAACACCGCCGTCAGACGGCCCGCAACTTTCCCCTTGCGGGTCTTGTATCGTTACGCGCTACCCGGCCATAGGGAAACCTATGGACGTAAAAAAACCACGACTTTCGGGCGCGGGTGGTTGGCCGCTGACGGGATTAGGTGTGTTGAGCACCTGGCGCAAGGATAGCGCAGGTTTGGGTGTTTTGGCAATGTGTATGGTTATGAACACTAAAGTTTCGTAGTGGTAATCAATTAACAACAATTAACCATTAGGACACATAATTCATTTGCAAAATTTGAATATAAATTAGTTAATTGTATTCGCCTTGATTCTAAGGCTACGCTGATTAAGTCCTGCTCGTAAATTTTACCTCTTTGTGAATCAATGACTTATCAAAGGTAATGTCGTTATTCGGATACTTGTTCAGCATAGCCCTAATTCATTTTGACTTGGAGACTAGCAAGGCGAAAACTCAGAGGGATACAAATTGAAAGCATACACACTCAAAAAAGATGGTGACACAGATGAGCTTCATTTATTTGAAGGTGACATGAAAGATAAAGGCTGCACATCGGCACCAAAATCCATTTGCAAAAAAATGGATAGGGGGGAAAACGCGGCAAATATTTTCGCGTGCTACGACGAGAATAAGGCACGTATAGAATGCGCCGTAATGGGGCGCGCCGTTTGTGGAGTTTGTGTGAGCCATCTCTATGAAAGCTATTGATAAAACCAATTCAATGAATGAATTTCCTAAGAAGCTCGCGTAGATATGATTAAAGTTACGTAATCGCACGCGTGCAGAGTCTGTAAAAATATCGTAATCATTGCAAGATCAAGTGTGAGAATACGGAGGGCTAATTGTCCTTATGCGGTCTGAGGCTGTCGCATCTAAATCGCTGGAAAATTTAATATGAGCTAAATGTAGTTATAAGTAGGTTCTCCGTGGCTGGAGAATTAGTTATTGATGATGAGCATTAATTTTCAAAGATATCAAGGTCAACTATGATAGAAAAGACAAACATAGTAGAGGATACGGCCAAGCTCTTTCGGGCAATTGGTCACACAGTGGTCCGCTTTCAACAAGTAGAGCACTGGCTTGCGGAAGAACTTGCGTCCATGCTAGTGATGAAAGAGATTGAGGACCAATTTGTAGTGTCGGCGGCAATGAGCTTCAAGCAAAAGGTAGATTTATTGGTTGAGCTTTATCCTAGACGTAGAAATCCGCAGTTGCCAAAGGTTGATATCGTACTTGTTAGAAAAGCTCTTTACGCTGGGGAGGAATTTAGAAATCGAGTTGTTCATTCATTGTGGACGGTTGAAAGTGGGGAGCCGTCTCGTTGGAAACAATTAAAGGGCAGTCTGAAGGGGCGAAAAGGGTTTTTGATGCGAAATAGTGATGCTGACATCGAATCTTTAGAAGCATGCAATGACGCATTAAAAACTATCTGCACATGGAGTGTTTCGACCTCTGCAGAGTTGGAAGTCGCAACTCAAATAATTGTGAAAGCAATGCAGAGTGCCGATTTGTGAAATGCCAGACAGTCGTTTTATTTTAACTCTGTTTAAAAAATATGAGCCCAGATCAAACAATAGCGTTAGTCGCTAGTATAGGAACGTGCCTCTCAGCAGTAGCTACATTTATGACAGTTCGTCAAATTGCAAATCAACGAAATGCGATGTACAGACCAGAATTGGCATTTTCGCAGATATACTTCGATGCCCGTTGCGATGTTGCAAAAGACAAAAGCTTTCCCTGCAAATGGGTACCAAAAGATAGTAAGGAAGTCACTAAGAAAAATTTCGATCCCGGATTTAAAATTCCTATGGAAAACGTTGGACTAGGAGCTGCTAAATCTGTTTCTATATCCTGGTCTTTCCCTCTAGAGAAAACTGTTGATGAAGTGAATGCGCTCTGTAAAAAATTGAATGCATCAGAAGCATTTGTATTCAAAGACGGAAAGCTAGTTAAATCCGTTGGTGAGGCTCGACATATTTCTTACTGGGAAAATCAACGCAATCTCCACTTCGATTATGTTTTGCCAGTATCGACGCAGCGTTCAGCGATAATGGTTCAAGTGCCGGATACTTTTATTCAGTTATATTCTGCGTTTGTTTTTCTGGAAACCCAAAGGAACGCGGATGAATGGAATTATAAAGCGCCTCCACTTGTGGCTAATGTAGAGTATTTAGATATCGGAAATATGAAGCATAAAGCCGTTTTTGATTTCCAGTTCGAGGTAATCTCTATCGAAAAAGGAGGAAAAGTATTTGACGGATATTTCGATTGCCACAAAAGAAAATAGGGATTTGATATATGGTTCAGTCAAATGAAAATATTATTCAAGATTTTAAATGAATAAATATCTTGTTCAAAATTTAATCCCAAAACCCGCCTCTGTTCATACTGAACATCACCCCCACCCGCCACAACCCTATCCCGTAGCCCGTATTGATGCACCCGCGCAATACGGGCTACCCGGCCATAGAAACCCACTTCCAGCCCGTTGCCGTCTGCCTTTGCCTTGAGGTGGGTGTTTGTGCGCAGCTTGTTGAACATGCTGGCTTTTTGCTTTTTGATGCGGCCTTGCTTATCCCTGATGTTTTTGCGTTGTTTGCGCGGTGCGTAGGGGGTGCCGTCGGGGTTTTGTTGTGCCTGGATGCGGGTTTGTTGCTGGCGGCGCAGGTCTTGCGCTACCTGGTTCGTTAATTTGCGGCGGGCGGCGGGGGCGAGCTTGGCCAGGAGGGTGCTGGCCCAAGTTTCTAGCGCGGTGAGGTCGTCTTGCATGGTGTTGCTCTATACGGGTGGTATGGGTTGTACCTGCCACTCTGCCAGCAGCTTGGTGCCGTTGTAGAGTTGCCACCAGGGGGCGGTGTAGTCTGGGGTGGGGGTGACTTCGCCTGCGTGGGTGATGTCTAGGCGGGTGCCGGTTTGTTTGACGATGACGCGCTCTGTTAAGTCTATCTCGAGGCTAATGTCGACGCTGTTGTGGTTGTTGAAGTCAACCATGAAGCGTATGCCTTTGGCTTTGTCGTCGTTGCCGAGCAGGTCTGCCTGGTGGGTTGCCAGCCAATCGAGCAGGGGGAGGATGAGGGCGTCTTCTTCACCGCTGTAGTCGGTGACGATGATGTTGAGGACATAGGCGTATTCAAACGAGCGTGAGGCGGTGCGGGTGGTGTGCAGGCTGTATTTCTTGTTCCTGCACTTCAATGAAGTAACTGAGTGGGAAAGAACGGCTTTCAGCTTGTTTGTGTTTATGGTTGAATCAGCCTTCAAAATTGCGCAAGCTCTTGGTCATCAAGTGTTTGCGCATTTTTTTATACTCAAGTTTTTTGTGGGCGGCTTGTCTGCATCTAGGTCGAAGCACATGTCACTGGTGATAGTCCAAAGAAAGACAGATATGTGCTTTGGACATGTTGCGAGGCGACCTGGTCAAACCATTGTTCGATGAGGGGCTTGCTGGTATCTACTGGATTCAAGGTCTTTGATGTGTTCAACGCGATGCTGCCATTGGATTGATTTGTTTGCGCATAATATGAACCATAATGGAGTTCAGATATGTCAATGGAATCTGCAATGAGTCCAATCGCTTTCTGGAGTGTGACGGTGACTTTGCCGTAAGTGGTTTCTATGCTGCTGGCCTCTGGTGCTGGAGAGTAGAGCTGTTCGGCGGAGCGTAGGGAGTCCGATGCCATGGGGACGAGATCGATCTCGTTATAGTAGCGCCACGATGCCGGAAAACTTTTATCGTAGGCTTCTGCAAAAGCCTGGTTGCCAGCAGTTGGCGCAGCGAATGTCAACACGGGGAAGAGCGCAGGGGGCGTGAGTTTATTTTGCTGTAATTGATACAGTAGCCAGGGCGCAAATACGGTGGCGAGGTTGCCGCCCAGGCTATGGCCGACGACGCCGATAGAGATGTCGTTGCCGATTGCATTTGCTGCCAGGTATTGATAGATCGTTTGCCCGGTTGCGCTAACGAGTTGGCTTAGGTCGTTGAGGCCGTCAGATGAGCCTTGCGAGATCATGGGTTGTGCATCGCTGGCAGGATATATCCAGGCAGTCTGTTTGTAGACGTTCAAATCTTGAACAAACCAGTTGTCAAAGGCTTGCCAACTGAAGTTGAGTAGTGATCCGCGTATGGCCACGACATATTGCGAGCTGCCGTTGTAGGCGATGAAGGCGATATTGCCATTGATATCGGTCGTGGCCACCCAGACGGCAGTCCAGCCATTGTTCAGGTTATTGAGTGTCGTGACAGGATCTGTGCAATATGCGGTTGCCGCAAGTGTCATGGCCAGGCCGGGATTAGGGGAGGATGGATTGCATATGGTCGTGCTCATGCTGACTTTCTCCTAAAAATTGGGGCTGAGTGGCTTCGTAAGTTCTCGGGCGTATAGCTATCGCCATTGCTATTTCATTGAAATTTCAATTTGACAATTTAGTCGACAATGATTAAAAAGACAAACTTATTTCAATATTTGTATTCAGGTGTTTTTGCGGTTTTGCATGTAAGCCGCACGCCAGCAGCAACACTGTGAGATAGTGTGGAACCTCTGCAATAATTAATAGTCTATTAAGCTTGTTGTTGAATTTCCTGCGGAGATGCCAGGCAGCGAATTCAAAATTTTTAGTGAATCATGGAGTCTGGATGTTGAATATTTCCCCGATAAAAAATGCCGTCATTGGCTCTTCGATCTGGGCAACGATGTTTTTGTCAGGCTGTGCTACTTTGCAGCTTGACGAAAGAAATCCTCATATAAACTTGAAGGCGACTAGCGCAGATACCAGTGTGCCACGAGCGAATTATCCTTCCAGCTTGGGCTGTGCAAGCGCCGCTGTGGCTGAGAATGATCCCTGTCGTCATCCCATGTTTGTTGGCGTGGCGATCTCCGGGGGAGGTTTGCGGGCAGCAAATTTTGGCTTGGGAGTGATTGCGCAGTTGCGTAATTTTGGGCTGTTTGATGAAGTCACTGCGTTGTCCTCTGTGTCCGGTGGTTCTTTGACTGCCGCCGCGGTAAGCCTGAAACCACTTGAAAGCAAGGCCGATTTTGATGTAATGTCGGCCCAGCTTCGCAAGGATTATTTATCTTCCTGGGTATATCGTTCAGCTAATCCAATTAATTTTGTGCCGACCCTGACTTCTGGCAAGAATGCGACCAGGATACTGGCAGATGTATTTGATGCCGGGATATACAAAGGTGCAGTCTATGGCGATTTGGGCGACCGCAAGCCAGGCAGGCCCTCTTTGTATATTAATAGTTCACATGCGCATCGCTTTATCGGGGCGGATACCTTGACGACCAGAGGATTGAATTCTTCTGAAGCAAGTTTGCAGGGCTTTACTTTCACTGACGCAGCGTTTAAGGAAATTGGTTCGGATTTGAAACAACTGCGTGTCGCAGATGCAGTTGCGGCTTCTGCTGCCTACCCAGGTTTGTTTGTGCCGCTGGCCTTGAAGAACTTTAACGCGGATAGCCAGCTTTATCATCATCCCAGTCCCAAGTTTTTGCATTTGTATGATGCCGGTTCATCAGATAATTTGGGTGTGGACGCCTTGATTCGTGCTTACTCGGAAATTTTGGTGGGTACCCAGGATTTGTCATGCTTGTTGATCTTGGTTGACGCGCATGTCAGTGACAGGGGCGATTTGAGCGGATCACTGGCAGATACGCGAAGCAGTATGATTGATTATGTCATCAGCCCTTCCATCTACCGGGCCTTTGATTCCTTGCTTGAACAACGCAGGGAAGGGCAGTTGGATATTCTTGGCGTGCCTTTGGCAAGTGACCAGTCTTACAGATTTAATCCCAACGTCAATATACCTTTGAAGAATTATGCTTACTCCGGGGCTGGAAAATTGATGGCACGCGGGCGTCATTTTGCTGAAGATGAGGTTCCTGCCCTGACTGTGGGTCGCTCGATTAATCATGCTAACTGTGCGGTGTGGCATATAGGTTTGGATCGCTTGCTGGAACTGACAAAAAAAGGCAGCCCACGTAAGCGCAATGCATTTTTACAGCAGAGCAGTATCGATGAATATCGTGACGAATCCCATCGCGATAACCAGCTCATCAAACTGGATAGATTTGTCAATTCGATCCAAACCAATTACAAGCTGGCCGTGAATGGCCCAGGACGTTGCGAAGAGATACCGATTCAAAATTCTCTTTTTGAGTCAGCCCGGGTCTTGATGACGATGGATACTGATTCTGGCCACAAACTGGTGACATGGCTGAAAGAAAATCATCGGGAGAAGTTGTCTCAAAATATCAGTAATTTACTGGCATCCAAAGCAGTCCAGGATCAAGGTGATGTAGTGAAAGTGCCGCACTATTCAGTGCAAGAACCAACTTCTTCACACCCGCTGGCATCGTGGATCAATTGCAGTAAATAGCAGGCAAAAATTGTATCACTGCACAGACAATTAATTCTGAGCACACGCTATAAATGAAAAGACCTGAGCTTGCTCAGGTCTTTGCATATTGAGGATCATATGGATGATTGCCTTGATGTGTTGTGCGATATCATGCAGCAATCTTGTGTTCAGCCCAGTGATAGTCTATAGCCGCACTTGGAACGCCGACAGAATTGGTATTTTCTGACGACATGCTGATGTGGCGTATATATTCTCCTGCGGCTTGTCTTTGTCTCAGATTGTCAGCAAATTTGAGGGCGGCAATCATGTTGCCGGTATCAAATTCTCTGCAATGAGACATCTTTATTTGCTTGTGGATTTCTATCCAGAATACAGCAAACATGTTTACCTCCCTTCCTTGATATTAAAAAATAGCTAGGGGACTTCCCCTTGGCTTTTGCTTCTTCTTTTGACTAAGATGCACTTGAATAAACTTGATCAAATTTAGCTTGTGTCGTGCCTTACTTGTGTTTCCGTGACCTTATTGCTGGCCACGACCGCTTGCGCGGGTTTTACTGCTGGATCTGCGCTTTTTACAAAAGCAGCAGATGATTAAACAAAAAGCCCGGAGCTTTTTAGGGCATCCGGGCTTTTCAGCTTGAGGCGGGGAGGAGCTATTATTAATTTGCTCCTGCTACCTGAAGGGCTGACCTTCGGATGCGGTTGATTTGTTTAGGGTTAAGCGTAAAATTAACTGGATTGAACTGCTCGTTACGGGTACTCACATGCTTGGCGACTGTGCGAATAATGCGATTGGTATCTATACGTTTGGATATTGCGTCAGCTGCTGTTGCCAGTTTTGTTGGCGCATCACGATAGCCCAATCCCGCCACTGCCTTGGCCGACAATGCTGACAGCAAGTCCTGTGCTGTTAAGCACATGTCTTGTTGCAGTTGTGGGAGCCAGGTAGATTTCACGTATTGTTCCTAAATAAAAAATGTTTAAAAAGTCTTGCCAAATTCGATGAAATGATCTTGCCACAGCTTTCAGAAAAAATCCAGCATGGCGTGGAGAAAATAGAATGTTTCATGTTGTTTTTATGCGGTGACCGCAAAAAATGCTTAATTCCTGTATCATCGCAGCCGTTGATTGAAGTTCAATCACGCTTACTACAAACCCAGTAACAATAATTTCCCCCATGTCCGGACACAAAATAAAAGCCGAGCTCAGAATCCGTGAGTTGATGGTTGAGCATAAGATCCGTTCGGTTTCTGCCTTGCACCGCCTGCTGATCGCAAGACGGGTAACTGTCTCGCATTCTCAATTATTACGTATCGTCGATAACAAGGCAGAACACTGGAAGGTCGAATTCATAGAAGCCTTTGCTGAGCTGTTTAATTGTTCGGTGCAAGACTTGTTTCGCTTTGAAAGCATTCCAGTCACTGAAGCTGCGGCTGATGCGCCTGCATGAGCACAAGCGCATGAAGCTTATATTGTGAGTTTGATGTAACTCAAATAGCAATTCATGCAGCCGTCATAATTTTGGGTTATAGTATTCCTAGCTGCTGTACATACAACCGATATGTATGACGGTAGTGAGGTGTGCTTGGTTCGCATTTAAGCGGACAAGCCACCGTCCGGAATTTGTAAAATGCGGGAGCCGTGTAAATGGCCCCCGCATTTTTTCATTTGCGTGAGAAACGTTTTTCCCGGTATGCACCTGGACTTGTGCCTGTCCATTCCTTGAAGGCATGATTGAAAGCACTTTGTTCCTGATAGCCAAGCAGGAAGGCGATGTCCGCCAGGCTGAAACCGGTCTTCTGCAGGTAATCGATGGCAGTGTCCTTTCTGGTTTGATCCAGAATTTGCTGGAAACTGATGCCAGCCTCGCTCAATTTGCGCTGCAAGGTGCGCTGACTCAGTAATAATTCTTGTGCTATCAGGGGTAATCTAGCCTGGTCTTGCGCCATATTATTGCTGATAGCAGCCCTGACCTGCGCAACGATGCCGCCATCTTGCTGGGCCTGCTGCTTTTGTTTGAGTAGTTGTTCGGCGTGGCGCTGCAAAACCGGGTACATGCTGACATCGGCATTGGGCACAGGCCAACTCAGTAAGGCAGTAGGGAAGCGGGCGCAGTTGATAGTTGCATCAAAATATACTTCAGCACCAAACAGACGCTGATGTTCTCCCAAATCTTCTGGTGACGCATGCTTGAAATGAACCGGAGCGTCAGGCAAGATAGTGCCAGCAAACCAGTTGCCAAATACGCGTATGCCAGCGAACACGCTTTCTACCAGGTGCCTGCTGGCCTGCGGATAATGGCTATGCCACTGGTATTCTGTCGCTACATCATCGACTACCAGTGCCGAGCGCCCCAGATCATGTGCCAGCCCCTCATAACGCATGGTTTGCTGGAAGGCCTGCTCAAAATCCTTGCAGCTCATGAGTATCATGCCATACACATTGTAGGTGCCGAGCTTTACTCTTTCGCCTACATGCAAGCCAAAATGCGGGTCTTTGCTCAACTCTGCGCCGGCATCTAGCAAACGTATATAGTCTGCAGCTGCTATGCTTTCTTGCAACGTGCTTAGCGCATCTTCAGCCATGCCTGCCATGGTTGCTAATGTACGCAAATCCAAACCACATTCATTCGCCAGTTCAAGCAAGGGTTGCAGGTAGGCGACAGCGACCCGTCCAGCGGCACGGTTGCCTGCGACTGAACCTGTATGTGAATTTGGCATATTAAAACAAGAACCTTGTCATGAAAGCGCAATACCTGGAGGTGACACTTGATTAAGCTACAAGTCAATTTGTGAGTATATCAAGCTCGGGTTAAATTCAGGGATAGAAAAAATGCGACGTTGGAATGGTTGGGGAGATGACAGTGTTACTTATGCGATCAATGCAGATGCCCTGAGTTTTTTGCAGGAACGAATAGGGAAGGGTACACCGCAGACTGATGCCGAGCTAAATCAGGTCTGTCAGCAGGTGCCAGCCAGCCGCTTGCCATCTCATCCTTTGATAGACACAGACGCTTTGGGACGTGTCAGGCACAGCCTGGGGCAGAGTCTGCCAGACTGGCTCAAAATGCGTTTTGGCAAGATCAGCCATTTCCCTGATGGCGTGGCTTATCCTGAAAGTGCTGAAGATGTGCGCAGCTTGCTGGATTTCGCCACATTGCACAACATCGCCCTAATACCTTATGGTGGCGGCACCAGCGTGGTTGGACATCTGGCTGTTACTGAGAGTGTGCAACCGGTTTTGTCAGTCGATATGTCACGCATGTCGCAACTGATAAACCTGGACAAGGAGTCGCAACTGGCGACTTTTGGTGCTGGTGTCTTTGGCCCAGACCTGGAAGCACAATTGCGCGCCCATGGCTATACGTTGGGGCATTTCCCGCAATCTTTCGAATATTCGACGCTGGGCGGCTGGGTGGTTACGCGCTCTTCAGGCCAGCAGTCATTGCGGTATGGCAGGATAGAGCAATTGCTGGCAGGGGCGAGAGTAGAGACTCCCGCTGGGCGATTCGATATAAAGACTTTTCCCGCCTCCGCTGCCGGGCTGGACTTGCGGGAAATGCTGTTGGGTTCGGAAGGGCGCTTGGGCATACTGACGGAAGTGACGGTGCGTATTACACCTTTGCCGGCACTTGAGGAATTTCATGCCGTGTTTTTCCCTGATTGGGATGCGGCGCAAACCGCGGTCAGAACTATCGTCCAAACCAAGCCAGGTCTATCTATGTTGCGCTTGTCAAATGCAACCGAAACCTTGACTAGCCTGACGCTGGCAGGACACAAGAAGCTGATAGGCTTACTGGAATCCTACCTGCGCTTGCGTGCTTGTGATGAAGCTAAGTGTGTGTTGCTCATTGGTGCCAGCGGCGAAAAGTCTCAAGTGAGTCATGCAATCAAATTTGCATTGAAAGTCGCAGGCCAACAAGGCGGTGTGCATGTTGGTAAGATCATGGGTGAGAAATGGAAACAGGGGCGTTTCAGGAATGTATATCTACGCAATAGCGCCTGGCAGCAAGGTTATGCCATAGATACCGTAGAGACAGCCTGCGACTGGTCCAGGGTCAAGACCATGATGCTGAATATAGAGCAAGCCGGGCGGGATGCCATGGCAACAGAAAATGAACAGGTGCACGCTTATACGCATTTGTCCCATTTGTATGGTCAAGGTGCCAGTGTGTATTCGACTTTTGTGTATCGCCTGACTGGTGATTATGAGCAAGACCATGCGCGTTGGCGCAGGCTTAAGTCCGCAGTGTCTGCTGCCATCGTCGCTAATGGCGGCACCATCAGCCACCAGCATGGAGTGGGGAGTGACCATGCAGCTTACCTGGAGTCAGAAAAAGGCAGTTTGGGAATATCCGGCATGCGTCATCTGTTCAAGCATTTCGACCCGCAAGGCATCATGAATCCGGGCAAGTTGTTGCCTGTAGAAGTTGTAACGCGATGAAAAAAAACAGATCACGTGCCGACTCGCTCAATGAATTAGCCAATCATGAGCAAAACTGGGACATCATCGTCATTGGAGGCGGGATTACCGGTGCTGGCATATTGCTGGAAGCTGCACGACGCGGTTTAAACGCTTTGCTGGTCGAGCAAAAAGACTTTGCATGGGGAACATCGAGTCGTTCATCCAAACTTGTGCATGGTGGCTTGCGCTATATTAAAGAGGGTAAATTTCTCCTGACCCGGGATTCTGTACGCGAAAGGCAGCAATTGATGCGCGCTGCGGCAGGCTTGGTAGAATCGCAGAGTTTTGCATTTGCCGACTATCAGGGCCGCAAGCCGGGGCGCTGGATGTTTGCTATCGGCTTAGTAATCTATGATTTTCTGGCTGGTTTGCGTGGCAAGCATTATTTTTCGGCACAGGACTTTCAGATGCTGGCACCTCATATAGCTGCGGCTGATTTGAAAGGCGGTTCTTGCTATCAGGATGCCAAAACTGATGATGCCCGTTTGGTGCTCAGGGTTTTGCAGGAAGCACGTGCTGCTGGTGCGACCGCCTTGAATTATCTTGCGGTAAAAAGTGTCACGTATGAAAATGAGCTGGCCAGTGGCGTTGTCTTGCAAGATGCTGTGAGCAAGCAAGAGTATCAAGTTAATGCAAAAGTCATCATCAGTGCAACCGGTGCCTGGGCTGATGCACTACGCCAGCAACAAGGGGCAAGTGCGAGATTGCGTCCCTTGCGTGGCAGCCATTTGCTATTACCTGCCTGGCGCTTGCCAGTGGCGCAGGCGGTAAGCCTCATGCACCCCCGTGATGGGCGACCTGTCTTTGTTTACCCTTGGGAGGGCGTCAGCCTTGTGGGCACCACAGATGTAGATCATGGTGCTGACATGCAGCAAGAGACCGCTATCACTGCGGACGAAGTTGCTTACCTGATGGAGGCCATGGATTTCCAATTCCCGCAATTGCAACTCAAGCTGGACGACATCATTGCCAGCTATGCAGGCATACGACCTGTAATTGATACAGGCAAGGCCGATCCATCCAAGGAAGGGCGTGATCATGCCATCTGGCTGGATAAAGGTTTGCTGACAGTCACAGGCGGTAAGTTGACGACTTTCAGACTCATAGCGCAAGATGCATTGAAGCACATCAATCATTTATTTCCTGATCATCAGGCTGATCATGAAGCTGATAGCTTGTTTACCCGCCCTTCAGATTTATCGAATGTAAAGCAACTAAGTCATACGCAGAAGTCGCGACTACAAGGACACTATGGTGAGTCCGCTGCTGAAATTGTCCAGATAGCCCAAGATGGTGAACTGGATTACATACCAGGAACGCTGACCATGTGGGTAGAATTGCGCTGGGCGGCACGATTTGAAGAGGTTGAGCATCTGGAAGACTTGATGTTACGCAGAACCAGACTGGGGTTATTGCTTCGCAAAGGTGGCCTGGCATTGCTACCTCGCATTCGTGCTATCTGCCAGCCTGAACTAAAATGGGATGATGAGCGATGGGAGTACGAACAAGCAGCTTATCTGCAATTGTGGAACAGGTATTATTCTTTGCCAGACAGGGAAAACATTCCTGATTGGCGAAATCAGCGGCAGCCTATATAAAATCAAAAATCATGTCCAAACAATATATCCTCTCCATCGACAACGGCACCCAAAGCGTCAGGGCTATCCTGTTTGATTTGCGCGGCAATATCGTCGCCAAATCCCAGGTGCATCTGGAAGCTTATTTCTCAGATCATCCGGGTTGGGCGGAGCATCATCCTGAAGATTATTGGCAAGCGGTGTGCACAGCATGTCGCCGTTTATGGAATGAACAGGGGATTTCACCTGCTACGGTACACGGTGTAGCAGTGACTACGCAGCGCGGCACCATGATCAATCTGGATAAACAGGGGCAGCCCTTGCGCCCGGCAATTACCTGGCTGGATCAAAGGCGCACCGATATTGTCCCACCCGTCAATCCCTTGTGGATGACGGCATTCAAGCTGGCAGGCGTCGCCAGCACCATCAATTTTTTTCGTGGTGAGGCCGAAGCCAACTGGATCAAAGCGCATCAACCAGAAATTTGGGACAAGACGGACAAATACTTGATGCTGTCTGGCTATCTGAATTATCGGCTGTGCGGCAATTTCATCGATTCCATAGGTTCGCAAGTTGGTTATCTGCCATTTGATTACAAGGGTTTGAAATGGGCAGGCAAGCTGGACTGGAAATGGCAGGCGTTGGCGGTAAAGGCAGAATCCTTGCCAGAACTGGTGCCGCCTGGCACAGTGATGGGACATATCAATCTGGCGGCAGAAGCAGCGACGGGCATACTGGCAGGCACTCCGTTACTTGCGGCAGCTGCAGATAAGGCTTGCGAAGTGATAGGGGCAGGCTGCCAGCAGCCTAACATCGGTTGCCTCAGCTATGGCACTACTGCCACCATCAATACCACCAGTAAAAAGTATGTGGAAGTGACGCCATTCATACCGCCTTATCCTGCTGCGATACCTGATTCATATAGTACCGAGGTACAGATTTTCCGCGGTTACTGGATGGTGAACTGGTTTAAGGAACAATTTGGTCATCATGAAAAACTGCAGGCGGCAGAGCAGGGTGTCTTGCCTGAGTCACTGTTTGATGAACTGGTGAATGCTGTACCGCCCGGTTCCATGGGGCTGATGCTGCAACCTTACTGGACGCCCGGTATCAAGGTGCCTGGTGCAGAAGCCAAAGGCGCCATCATCGGTTTTGGTGATGTGCATACGCGCGCACATATGTACCGCGCAATACTGGAGGGTCTGGCTTACGCCTTGCGTGAAGGTAAGGAGCGTATAGAAAAACGTAGCGGTGTAGCGATTACTGAATTGCGTATATCGGGCGGTGGCTCACAAAGTGACGCCGCCATGCAATTGACGGCAGATATTTTCGGCTTGCCGACATCACGTCCACATATATATGAAACATCGGGCCTGGGTGCAGCGATTGATGCTGCTGTAGGGCTGGGCTTGCATCCCAGCTTTGATGTCGCCATCAAAGAGATGACACGCATAGGCAAAACTTTTGAACCAATTGCTCATCATCACCAGATCTACAATGAGCTGTATCACCGCATCTACAAAAAAATGTATGCCCGTCTACAGCCTTTGTATCAAGAGATACAGCAAATTACTGGATACCCAAAAATGCACTGATGCTGCATGGTAGTGCCAGATCTGCTATGATTGCCAATATGATGACCATCGTTCTTTTGCCTGGCATGGATGGCACAGGCACACTTTACGCACCTTTGCATGCGGCATTGGATGGTAAATGCAAGTTACTGATACTGACATATCCGCTAGATCAAGCACTGGGCTATGCAGAACTGGAAGCACTGGTTCAGACGCAACTGCCACAGGATGAAGACTATATTTTGCTGGGAGAATCGTTCTCAGGGCCGATTGCTATCTCCATCGCTGCCACGCAACCATTGCGGCTAAAAGCATTAATACTTTGCGCGACTTTTGCCAGCAATCCTCATCCTTTTCTGGCTGCGTCCAGGTATGCCCTGCCTTATTTGCCAACCAGGCTGGCACTTTTGAGTGTATTCAGTCATTTGCTGTTGGGTCGATTTTCCAGTAAAGAATTGCGCACGCAGTTGGCAGACGCGTTGGTACAGGTCAGTCCCATCAGTTTGAAGGCGCGCCTGTATGCAGTACTGAGTTGCGATGTCACAGAAAAACTCAAAGCCATCCAAGTGCCGGTACTTTATCTGCAAGCTACAAGGGACAGGCTGGTGCCAGCATCTGCCCACGCAGACATCAAAAGGAAATTGCATGAAATGGAAACATGCAAATATGATGCTCCCCATTTTTTATTGCAGACGAAAGCAGATGAAGTCGTCAACGATATTCTACGGTTTACGTCAGAAACCAAAGCATGAACGCATTCCCTGCATCACTATCTCAAACCAATTCCAGGGTTAACGCCCATGTTCATCAGGCCGAATACGCCAGACGCCTGAACCGTGTTCTTGATCATATAGACCAGCATCTGGATGCTTACCTGGAACTAGAACAACTGGCCGAAATAGCGCATTTTTCGCGCTTTCATTTCCATAGAATGTTTGCGGCCTGGATGGGCGAAACGCTGGGTGATTACCTCCGTCGGCGACGCCTGGAAACTGCGGCCTGGCGTTTGTCCTGTGATCTGCAGGCATCAGTACTGGATATTGCGTTGGCCTGCGGCTTTGCTTCTGGCGAAGCATTTGCCCGCGCATTCAAGATCCGTTTTGACTCTACTCCAAGTCAATGGCGTACCAGTCGTGATGAGCGCAGGCTGACGCTGGTGCGTGCTGCTTACGAAAAGCGGGCAAAGCAAGACAGCAATCTGAGTCAGATACTCAGCAATCCTGATCAGGTAAACGTGAGCGGTATTTGCGAAGATGGTGGCTCTCATCAACCACTTCGAAAGTATCTTATGGAAGTAAATATTGTTCAATTACCTGTAGTACGAGTCGCTTATCAACGTTATATAGGTCCTTATGGACCTGGTGTCACAGAGTTCTGGCGTAGTAAAGTGGCGCCATGGATGCAAGTTCATGGCTTGCAGGATCAAATCTGCTATGGCATAGGCCATGATGACCCTGGCGTTACGACTGCTAACAAATGTCGCTATGATGCCTGTGTCACTATCTCAGAGAATTTCGTGGCAGGTACCCAGGCAAATATCAAAACACTGCCAGGTGGTGCTTATGCAGTTGCCACATTCAATGGGCCTATGACGGCTGTGAATGATGCATGGATGGAGTTGATGCGCGAATACTTGCCAGCCAGTGGCATGCAATGTGATGACAGGCCCTGTTTTGAGCAGTTTTTGCCGAATTCTGCTTTGGACCCACAGACAGGAATGTTTTCTTGTTTGTTGTGTATCCCGGTTAAAGCCCTGTAAATCTGCAGATGTACAGAAAATTCAAAGGAGGAAAATCCAAAGGGATGCTCAAATAGCCTATGTCATCTCTGCGATGAAATGAAGCTTGAATTAATCCAGTAATACCGAGCCATCCGGCCCCCATTTTACCTTGGTAATCCCTGGCTCGGTTTCTTCCAGTCTCTTCAACTCATGTTCTTGCGGGGTTATCACGCCACGTTGCAGGCGCAATTCGTCTGCCAGTGTTTGGTCTTCCATGATTTGCTGGCGACGTGTTGCTGCCAGTTGTATGGTTTCAAGTAATTCGTCCTGATTCCAGGGTTTTGCTATGTAGCGAAACACTTCTGCATCATTGATGGCACCCAGTATGGTCTTGAATTCGGCAGAGGCGCTGAGCATGAGGCGTATTGCATGGGGCTGCATTTCTTTGGCAATGGACAAGAACTGTATGCCGTTCATGCCAGGCATATGGTAATCAGAGATGATAAAGTCAAAAGCTGTATTGCTGAGGCGTTTTATCGCTTCCTGAGGGGAATTAAACAATTCCATCGTCATTTCCATCTCTTTTGCGACGCTTTTCAAGCTTCTTTGCAGCGCAAGCAAAACATTTTGTTCGTCGTCGAGCAATAATATTTTATACATTATTTTCTCCTGTTACTGTGTACACGTATGATTAATTTAGTACCAGCGGGGTTCTCGAACAATGCCAATTTGTCGATGACGTGCTGATCCAGAACATAGTCGGCAGGCAGAAGCAGCATACCTTCTTTGGAAATAAGGTCAGTTGAAAGTATCATGCCAGGTTGCAAGTGGGTTATGGCAATTTCTTTATCGTCAATTTCTTCGACCTGATTACTGATGATTTGCTTAAAAGCAGCAACGACCTTTTCATCATAACGGTTGCCAGCGCCACGTATGATCAAAGCCTGTGCATCTTCCATGTACACGCGTTTTTGAACCAAGCTACCGTTTTGCAGATTGTCATAATCGCTTGCCAGTGACAATATGCGTGCTCCTATGGGAATATTTTCACCGACCAGGCCATCAGGGAAGCCTCTCCCATCAAAGCGTTCATGCTGCGCACGTATGATTTTTGCCGCGCCTTGTAAATCTTGCAGCGGCATCAATAATTGTTCTGCGCGCATGGTATGTTTATGAAAGTGCCCCAATTGCTCACCATTCATTTGATTGACTGGCGTTGCCAATAATTCATCTGAGAAACCTATTTTACCTATGTCGGCCAACAAAGCCGCGACAAAGATTTCTTGCGCCTCGCGTGTATCCAGATTAAGTTTTTTTGCGATTTTCCTGGACAAATCGGCGACACGCCGTGAATGCCCCACCAGTTTATCCCCGCGCATTTCGACGACATTGGAAAAAACCTTGATCGATGTCAGGAAATTGCTTTTTAATTTATCGTTGGCATGTAACAGGGACGCATGGGCTTTTTTCAGGTCTGCGGTGCGTTCATCCACCTTGATTTCGAGGCTGGCATTCAGAGATTTAAGTTCCTCGTTCTGACGCTGGGTCAATTCTTCCAGTCGTTTTTTCTCTATCTCCAGTGATTTTCGCTCCAGCGCCTGTTTGACAACCAGCAAAATGTCATTGTCGTTCCAGGGTTTGGTAATATAGCGGTAGATTTCTCCTCGGTTGATGGCATCAATTGTCGATTGTATGTCGGCATAGCCTGTCAATAACAGACGTATGGTATCTGGCCATCTGGCTTTCACATGCGTCAAAAATACTGCACCGTCCATGACTGGCATGCGCATGTCGGAAATAACCAGGTCAATGGTCTCTTTCTCCAGTATCTCCAGGCCTTCCTGGCCACCATTTGCGATGAGTATTTTGTAAGAGTGTTGCCTAAAGAGTCTGCGCAGAGATGAAAGGATGTTCGGCTCGTCGTCAACGAAGAGCAATACAGGCATCACTTCTGGTACTGATTCTGTGCTCATTGATTGTCACCGCCATCCTCTTGGGATTGCTTTATGTGCTTGACGGGTAAGCTGATGAGGAAACTGGTTCCTTTACCAACTTCACTATTTACTGTGATTTTGCCGTGGTGTTTTTGTATGATGCCATAAGATAGTGAAAGTCCCAAGCCTGTGCCTTTGCCTATTGATTTGGTCGTGAAGAAAGGATCAAAAATCCGGTTGATAATCTCTTTTGGGATACCACTGCCGTTATCTGCAACTTCAATAAACACGTGGGTATCATCACAACTTGTGCGTACTGTGATTTTACCGCGCTCGGCAATGATGGCGTGAGAGGCATTGACCACCAGATTCATGATGACCTGGTTGATTTGCGAGGCCAAGCATTCAATATCAGGAATCTTACCGTATTCCTTGATGACATCTGCCTTGTACTTGATTTCATTGTTGACGATGTTGAGGGTGGAATCTATGCCCTGATGGAGATTGGTCCAATGCCATTCCTGCTGTGAATCGATCCGGGAAAAGTCTTTCAGGTCCTGCACTATTTTGCGTACTCTCTCTATGCCTTCACGCGATTGCTGAACCAGCTCAGGAATATCTTCCTTGAGAAAAGACAATTCCTTTTCTTCCTTGATGGCCGTGAGTTCATTCTTGATACTTGCAGAGCCGATTTGCTGCTCAGATGCCTCATAGACCTGGATGATGGAAAACAAGTCTTTAATATAATTTTCAAGAGTCGCAAAATTGGAAAAAATGTAGCCTATGGGATTATTGATTTCATGTGCCACACCTGCAGCAAGCTGGCCTATCGAGGCCAGTTTTTCTGATTGCAGTAACTGCTCTTGTGCCATGGATAACTTGGCATTGAGTTCAGTGAGTTCAGTATTCCTGCGCACCAGCTCGTTTTCTACTGATTCTCTTTGTTTGATATCAGCTTCGAGCTTGTTATTTGTTTCTGCCAGTTGTAAGGTGCGTTTCTTTACCAGGTTTTCCAAATTGCTATGCGCCTGGCGCAGGGCATTTTCTGCGTCATAACGTTCGGTAATGTCTTCCAGGGTCTCTATGGCGCCTACAATTTCCCCTTCGTTATTGTAGAGCGGGGCAGCTGTAAAGTGCAGCCATAAGCCATGTTCATGCAAGTCGGGAAAAAAATCTATGGCTTCGTAAGCTCCACGTATCAATTGAGATTGTGAAAATTTATTGTGGTAAAACTTGTGAACTACAATATCGTCATGCCCTGACAAAACTAGGTCCGCTAGCACAGGACGACTATCGCGGTAAAAAGGCTTCCATTGATTGCGGGTTGCTACCATGCTGGCTGCGGAATAACCAAGTACAAATTCGCAAGCCTTGTTCCAATGGGTAATGACATGATCAGAGTCAATGACAAAAGTTGGCACGGGGCTGCTGTCCAGGAACTGGGCGAGCTCTATTCCCATTTTGTTGAGCAAAGGGGGGGCAGTTTCTATCTTCTTTTGCTCTGTGTGGGAAACATGCATTTGAGCATCAGCGGCTACTGCCACAGGTGCAGGCAAATCATTCTTCTCTGACAGGGAATACTCTTTATTCATTATTTTACCCGGACTCCGAAGTATTGTAATAAGCCTTGTATATTGAATATCCTGAATTTTACTGAATCTTAGTGGCGATGACGGTCATCAATGAGCATGACAATTTTCCCAGTTGATTTTTGCGCCGCCCCCAGGTTTTTCCATTGCGCATTGTAGAGCTGCCCATGCACCTTGACGGGAAACCATAGCCCTTCAGAAAATTCGCGTATTCCCGGACCTGCATCGGCTATCATGTCATCGATCTGACATCCAAGCTCCAGCCTCGATGGCGGGATGATTTTTTCTGCCGAGCTATTGATAAACACCACCATATCTTCATCATCGACTGCAATAATGGGCAAGGGTACATATTGCAAAACTTCGCGTACTATGCTCAAGCTGAGTTCATCGCGACTGATTTGCTTTTGTTTTTGTTCCAGCATTTCAGCCAGTAGTTTGTTGGTCCTGATCAATTCCTGGTTGGTTGTTTGAACTTGTAAGGTCAACCGCCGATTTTCATCTTCCATTTCCTTGTAATGAAACGCTTCCCGTATATTTGCACGTATTTGCTCGTCATCCCAGGGTTTGGTCAGAAATTTAAAGATTGCACCTTCGTTGATAGCGTCAGTGATGTATTGAAGTTCGGTATAGCCGGACAGAATGATACGGATAGTATCGGGATATTTTTGTTTGGCACCGCGTAAAAAATCAACGCCTGTCATGATGGGCATTCTTTGATCAGAAATAATGACATCGACCCGGTTTTTTTCCAGAATTTCCAAACCTTCATGACCACTGCCTGCGGTTAGAATGCGGTATTCATCTCTGCGTAACAGGCGCTTGAGGGCACTCAGTATATTAGGTTCATCATCGACAAGGAGCAGGGTACGATCAGGTTTACCCAAACGTAGCAGATGCTTGTCCAGAAAGGGTTTCTCTTGCAGGAAAAGTTGCATGTGCTCTGAGCTCAGGGGCTTGGCGAAGAAATGCCCTTGTATCTGGTCACACATATTATCGCTCAGGAATTTGCATTGGGCTTCAGTCTCGACTCCTTCAGCAATGACTTTGATACCCAGACTGTGCGCCATGGATATTACTGCCCTGGTAATGGATGCGTCATCAAGATTGTGCGGTAACTCCTGAACAAAAGATTGATCGATCTTGACATAGTCAAACGGGTAATGCTTCAGATAGCTCAGTGCAGAATAGCCGGTGCCAAAATCATCCAGGGCCAGAATAAACCCTTGTTTTTTGAAATCGCTGAATGCTTTGTCTATGCTATCACTACGGTACATCAGTATTTGTTCCGTTATTTCCAGTGATACTTTATCTGGAGTGACAGTCATACTTTCCAGTATTCCAGATAGTCGATTGTTAAAGTCATTGCTTTGCAATTGTATGGGAGAGATATTAATGGCAATACAGGGCGGAGTCAGTCCTGCCAAATTCCAATGTGCGATATCTTTACACACCTGCTTGATTATCCATTCGCCCAGGCGCACGATGAGATCAGATTTTTCGGCAACCGGGATCAGTACTGCAGGCGGGATCCTGCCATGGATGGGATGCTGCCAGCGTAGCAATGCTTCTGCTCCAACCACAAGCCCTGTCTGCAAATCGACCGTAGGTTGATAGTGCAAATGCAATGCACTGGTATCAATGGCGAAATTAAGCTCAGCTTCTATATCGATACTGTCTTGTTCTACCGTATTCATGGCGATAGCCCTGTCTGTTCTTCAATATGGTCTTCAATAAGCTGTATGCGATGCTGCAGACTGACTAATTGAGAGCAGTATCATGACTCAGTCGATGCTTTTGTCTGATACAAAGGTAACCAGACGGTGAAGCAAGTCCCTTTTCCTACGACACTTTGTACGTCTATGCGTCCGCCATGTTTTTTGATGATGCCGTAGGAAAGTGATAAACCCAGGCCAGTGCCACTACCTATGGGTTTAGTGGTAAAAAAGGGTTCGAAGATGCGATTCAGATTTTCTTGTGGGATGCCGGAGCCAGTATCTAATACCCTGATCCATGCCATGTCTTTCTCGCACCCTGTACTGATTTTGATCATACCGTTTTCTTTGATGGCATGTGAGGCATTCACCAGCAAGTTCATGACTACCTGATTGACCTGGGAAATAATACATTTCACCAGTGGTACCTGACCATATTCTTTAACGACGTTGGCTTTGTACTTAATTTCATTTTTGACGATGTTGAGGGTGCTGTCTATTCCCTGGTGCAAATCGGCTTCCTGCCAGTCTGTTTCACCGACGTGGGAAAAATCCTTCAAAGACTGCACGATCTCTTTCACGCGTTTGAGCCCATCCATGGATTCGCGCACCAGATCCTGTATGTCTTCCTTTAAAAATTCCAGATCCGCCTTTTCTTTTAACTCATTCATTTTGCTGACCGCAGCTGGTGGGGACTGTTGCTGTATCAAATCTTCATACTGATTAATGACTTCAAATAATTTTTCTACATAGTTTTGCAAACTGCCGATATTTGAATTGATAAAACCTATGGGGTTATTAATTTCGTGCGCAATACCAGCGGCCAGTTGGCCAACCGAAGCCATTTTTTCTGATTGCAATAACTGTTCGTGGGCTTCTTGAAGTTTTTTGATCAAAAGATGTTGTTCTTCACCTTTCTTGAACAGGGCGGCTTCCATCTCCTTGCGTTTGGTGATGTCGGTCAATGAACCCACAACTTCAACAGGATTGCCATCCTTGTCGCGTATCAACCTGAGCATGTCATGCATCCAAACATACTGGCCGCTACGGCTCATGAAGCGATATTCGTAGGCTCTTTCACCCTCGGTAAACAATTTGGCAATGCTGGAGAAAATCTCGGGTACATCACTGGGGTGTATATGCTCAAACCAGAAATTTGGGTCAGCAACCATTTCATCAGGATGGTAGCCAAGTACATGCAAGGCATTGTTACTCACGAAAGTCATTTTGAAATCACCCGTGGGTACACTGCTGTAGATGATTGCGGGAGTATTGTCGATCAGGTATTGCAGTCTGGCATCCGTGGAGATGCCGATGGCTGAAGCAGGCAGAGGAGCAGTGTTGACTGCTGGCACAACACTGAATTCATCAAATTGATTCACCATGACCACCATTAGGAAAAAATCAATAGAAATATTGTTTTTTTTAAATTCCCTTATGACTACATATTAGAGCAACAAGTATATAAAGTGCTATTTTTTTCAAAAAGGCTTTATATGTTTTAGCTCTGCATATGGCGAATAGTCTGAAAATTGCGCATTTTTTGCTAAAGATTCATAAATTAAACCCAATAAAACATCGGCTTAGGTGATATCCAAGAAAATTATTTTTTTTGATAAATTGTTGCTTTTTGATATGTTTTGAAATCGGACCTTGTTTTTTATTCAGACGGCAAGCAAAGCCATGCAGCAGGTGATGATTTGATTTTTCGCACAATTTAAGCGCGAAGATGCACTGAAAAGTGGAGTTGGTATATTTATAGGATCGTTTTGCATCATTTTTGTCAATTTTTCCTGATGTGTTTGTCTGTTGCATGCACTGGAATAGTTGGTAAATTTATCTCATTGAAGTCATTGACGATGTTGCGTGCATCTATCCACACCAAAATTGCAACTATTTAGTTAGTGAAATTGAGGATTCTTTTTTTGTTTTTTACAGTTGGCACGTTATCTGCTATCTGCCTTGGTGGAAGTTCGGTTTTTCAGTTCAATGACCTCACCACTATCAGGAGAAAACATGTCACGTCGTACTGTTTTGAAAGCAACTGCTGTCGCCGCAATGACTTTGGCCGCTTCTGGCTGGCTTACGCAGGCACAGGCCGCCGATACCATCAAGGTCGGCATTCTGCATTCCCTGTCTGGCACTATGGCAATCTCGGAGACATCGCTCAAAGATGTGGCCTTGATGACGATAGATGAAATCAATTCCAAGGGCGGTGTCATGGGCAAAAAACTGGAAGCGGTGATCGTTGATCCGGCCTCCAACTGGCCGCTTTTTGCAGAGAAAGCCCGCCAACTGGTATCTCAAGACAAAGTATCCGTCGTGTTTGGTTGCTGGACATCGGTATCGCGCAAATCCGTATTGCCAGTCTTCAAGGAACTCAATAGCCTGCTGTTCTACCCGGTACAGTATGAAGGTGAAGAGTTGGAGAAAAACGTTTTCTACACAGGCGCTGCGCCTAACCAGCAAGCTATCCCAGCCACTGAATACCTGATGTCGAAAGAGGGGGGCGGTGCCAAGCGCTTTGTCTTGCTGGGAACTGACTATGTGTATCCACGTACCACCAATAAAATCCTGCGCGCCTTCTTGCATAGCAAGGGTGTCAAGGATACGGACATTGATGAAGTGTATACCCCATTTGGCCACTCCGATTACCAGACCATCGTTGCCAATATAAAGAAATTTGCCGCGGGCGGCAAAACAGCGGTCATCTCCACTATCAATGGCGATTCCAACGTCCCGTTCTATAAAGAGCTCGGCAATGCTGGCTTGAAGGCAACGGATGTGCCTGTCGTTGCATTCTCTGTCGGTGAAGAAGAATTGCGCGGTGTCGATACTAAACCGCTGGTCGGCCATCTGGCTGCATGGAATTACTTCCAGTCTGTAAAAAATCCGGTGAATACTGAATTCATCAAAAAATGGAAAGATTATGCAGCCGCCAAAAAACTGCCTAATGCCGCAACAGTTGTGACTAACGATCCAATGGAAGCGACTTATGTAGGTATGTATATGTGGAAGCAGGCCGTTGAAAAAGCCAAATCCACAGATACTGACAAAGTCATTGCCGCCATGGGCGGGCAGACTTTCAAGTCACCATCCGGTTTTGAATTGACGATGGATAAAACCAATCACCACTTGCACAAGCCAGTCATGATTGGTGAGATCAAGGCTGACGGTCAGTTTAGCGTAGTCTACAAAACCAAGACACCTATCCGTGCGCAACCTTGGAGCCCTTACATCCCTGGCAATGAAGGCAAGCAGAAGCTGTAATTCAAGAAGTTATATTTAAGCAGTGATGCAGACACTCAGGACTTCTATGACGACGTCCTGAGTGCTGTTCCGGATTTCCCATTCCTGACCTGGTTGCCTATGATATTTCGTAAAATTTGCGTGAGCATAGTCTTGTTCGTGTTCAGCCTGACAGCGCAAGCGGCTATCGATGGCAAGCTCTTGCAGGCTTTGGCGGGTGATGATCCTGATGCGCGTATTACCGCCGTCAACTCCATCGCGGCCCAGGGTAATGAAGAGGCGGTGGAAGTATTGACTGCACTGAAAAATGAAACTTTGTTTGCCAAGGATGTTGCTGTCTATCTTGTCGATGGTGAGCAGGCCAGGGACCTCAGCACTGGAAAAATGCAAAAGCTGCCGGACGATGCAGAAGCAATCACCATCAATAACCGCCTGCGTGCCGCACTGGATAGTGCACTGTCAGGCCTGAGATTATTTTCACCGGACAAGAATACTCGTCTCATCGCAGCAACTGCGCTCGAAAAAGAAGCAACGCCAGAGCAATTGCCCTTGCTGAACAGAGCCTATCTGAAAGAAAACGACAGCGAAATCAAATCCCGTCTGCAAATGCTGATTGCCACCGCCAATTTGCAAGCCAGTGACCCGGTAGTGCGCAAGGCCGCAGTCAAGGCTTTGCTGGATAGTCCCAACCCCAATTTAAAACCTGTGCTGCAAAAAATGCTGGCACAAAATCCTGATGGTAGTTACAACGAAGCTGATGCCAGCATACGTTTGGAGGCAGCCAATACTCTGAATGCCATCGATGGGCGTCTGGCGCGCATGGAATTTGTCGGCAATCTGTTTTACGGAGTATCGCTGGGCAGTGTGCTGTTGCTGGCTGCACTGGGTCTGGCAATCACCTTTGGCCTGATGGGTATTATCAATATGGCGCATGGCGAATTGCTGATGATAGGTGCTTACACCACCTATGTTTGCCAGATGCTGTTCCGCAAATTCATGCCTGGTGCTGTGGATGCCTATTTGTTGCTGGCTCTGCCTGCCGCTTTTCTGGTCTCTGCCGCGGTTGGTATTTTACTGGAAAGAACGGTGATCCGCTGGTTATATGGTCGCCCGCTGGAAACCCTGTTATGTACCTGGGGCATCAGCTTGATACTGATGCAGGCAGTGCGTTCGATTTTTGGTGCGCAAAATGTCGAGGTCGCCAATCCTTCCTGGATGTCGGGCGGTATCACTGTGTTGGGTTCGCTGGTGTTGTCTTATAACCGCATTATCATTATCTTCTTTGCCCTGTTTGTCGTACTGGCAGTTTGGCTCATATTGAACAAGACACGCCTGGGCCTGTTCGTGCGTGCCGTGACTCAAAACCGGCGCATGGCTGATTGCGTAGGTGTGGCAACCGGCAAGATAGACATGCTGACTTTTGGCCTAGGTTCTGGCATTGCAGGTCTCGGTGGCGTGGCCTTGTCACAATTAGGTAATGTCGGCCCTGACCTGGGGCAAAACTATATCGTTGATTCTTTCATGGTAGTGGTGCTGGGCGGGGTAGGGCAGTTGGCTGGCACCGTGATTGCGGCTTTTGGCCTGGGCGAAGTAAACAAATTCCTGGAACCGGTGGCAGGTGCCGTCATGGCCAAGATCGTCATTCTGGTATTCATCATCATTTTCATACAACGCAGACCGCAAGGCTTGTTTGCGCTCAAAGGCAGGAGTGTGGAATGAGTTCAAGTATGACGACAATCAAAGATATGTTTTCCAGACATGCATGGACAGGCATACTGGTGTGCGCAGTGATTGCTGTACTGTTACCAATTCTTAACCTGAGTTTTCCTGCCGGACATGCCCTGCACATTTCCAGCTACACGATTGCCCTGGTTGGCAAGTTCATGTGCTATGCCCTGGCAGCACTGGCACTTGATCTGGTCTGGGGTTACACCGGCATTTTATCTTTGGGTCATGGGGTATTCTTTGCGCTGGGAGCCTATGCACATGGCATGTATCTGATGCGTGCTATTGGCCGTGATGGTGTCTATCAAAGCAACCTGCCTGACTTCATGGTCTTCCTTGATTGGAAAACCTATCCCTGGTATTGGTCTATGACCGACAGCTTCTGGTATTGCATGGCGTTGGTTGTATTGGTGCCTGGGGTGCTGGCTTTTATTTTTGGTTTCTTTGCCTTCCGTTCCCGCATCAAAGGTGTGTATTTTTCCATCATCACCCAGGCCATGACGTTTGCCTTCATGCTGCTGTTCTTCCGCAATAACACGGGCTTTGGTGGTAATAATGGCTTTACCGACTTCAAGCGTATTCTAGGTTTTACGATCACTGCTCCTGGTACCAAGGCCGCGCTGTACCTGACCACCTTGGTGATTTTGCTGTCGGCTTTGTTCCTGTGTCGCTGGATAGTCACTTCCAAGTTGGGGCGCGTTCTCCAGGCTGTGCGAGATTCAGAATCGCGGCTGATGTTCATCGGTTACAACCCCTTGTGGTTCAAGCTGTTTGTCTGGACGCTGTCCGCCATACTTTGTGGCATTGCCGGTGCCTTGTATGTACCTCAGGTAGGTATTATCAACCCGTCTGAAATGTCGCCAGCCAATTCCATAGAAATGGTGATCTGGGCAGCAGTAGGCGGGCGCGGTACTTTGCTGGGTCCTATCATCGGTGCATTTACTGTCAATGGTTTGAAGAGTTGGTTCACTGCGGCTTTCCCGGATTTGTGGCTGTATGCCTTGGGCCTGCTGTTCATCCTGGTGACCTTGTTCATGCAACAGGGTGTCCTGGGTCTGGTGAGTAAATTCAAAAAACAGCGGGAGCCAGCATGACCTCTTACATGATGAGTGGCGTCTTGCGACCAGGGCAGCAGTACGAAAGTGCTACCGGCGATCAGGGTGTTTCTTATGGCCGTATCAAGCAGGAAGGTGTTGACACCACCCACGGCGCTATCCTCTATCTGGAAGACATCGTAGTGTCATTTGACGGTTTCAAGGCCATCAATAATCTGAACCTGGATATCTCGGTGGGTGAACTGCGTTGCATCATCGGCCCCAATGGCGCTGGCAAGACCACGATGATGGATGTGATCACCGGTAAAACCCGACCCACATCCGGCACCGCATTCTTTGGGCAGACCATGGACCTGACGCGCATGAGCGAAGTCGATATCGCTCATGCCGGCATTGGCCGCAAATTCCAGCGACCAACAGTGTTCGAGCAGCACAGCGTGTTTGAGAATCTTGAACTGGCCATGAAAATGGACAAGCGCGTCAAGACCACCCTGTTTGCCCGTTTGAACAGCGAACAAAAAGACAAGATAGCCGCCATCCTGCAATTGATACGCTTGGATGGGCAAGAGCAAAGGCAGGCAGGTTTACTATCACATGGCCAAAAGCAGTGGCTGGAAATTGGCATGCTTCTGATACAGGAACCACAACTGATCTTGCTCGATGAGCCGGTGGCTGGTATGTCGGATGCAGAGACTGCACGCACTGCTGAATTGCTCAATGAATTGCGTGGCAAGCATTCCATCATGGTGGTCGAGCATGATATGGGTTTCGTCACTGAAATTGCCCAGCAGGGCAAAGTCACGGTATTGCATGAAGGATCTGTACTTGCAGAAGGCACGATGGCGCAAGTGCAGGCAGATGATCGCGTCATTGAAGTCTATCTTGGACGCTAAGGGATACGAATGAGGGTTGAGCATGCTTGAAGTCAAACATTTACACCAGCATTACGGTTCCAGCCACACCTTGCGTGGCATTTCACTGTCACTGAAAAAAGGTGAATGCATGGCCTTGCTGGGCCGTAATGGCGTTGGTAAAACCAGCTTGCTGAAATGCCTGATGGGCGTATTGCCTGTCACTGAAGGTACTGTCACTTTCGAAGGCCGCGACATCAACAAACTCTCGCCGCATGACAGAGCCAGGGCAGGAATAGCCTATGTGCCGCAAGGCCGTGAGATTTTTGCGCGCCTCTCCGTCGAAGAAAATCTGCTCATGGGTATGGCCAGCCTGCCTGCACGCAAGGCAGGAAAAATCAAGGATGAGGTATATCAGCTTTTCCCCGTATTGAAAGAAATGCTGCACAGGCGAGGCGGTGATTTATCTGGCGGCCAGCAACAACAACTCGCCATTGCCCGTGCCTTGCTGGCAGAACCCAAGCTCATCATCCTGGATGAACCTACTGAAGGCATACAACCATCCATCATCAAGGACATAGGCCGTGTTATCCGCTTGTTGCGTGAACGAGGCGATATCGGCATCTTGCTGTGCGAGCAGTATTTCGATTTTGCCCGTGAACTGGCAGATCATTTTGTCGTGCTGTCGCGTGGTGAGGTGGTGGCCTATGGCGGCCAGGAATTGATGGATGGGGATGACGTCAAGCGGCATCTGGCGGTATAGTGCAGTCTTTACTTATCGCTAGCTGAATATGGATGTCTGCAGTCCGGCACTACCGTCAAGCGTCACAAAATCCCACTGGCAAGCCAGCCTGCAACTGGGCTTTAGCAGGGATGGGGATGTCACGCGCCTGACGGAACGCAAACACAATGGCCCCTTGCGCGTGCAAAAGCCTTTATATCCTGAAGGAGATGCAGTCTGCCATGCCATCATCATCCACCCACCGGGTGGCGTAGTCGGTGGCGACCAGCTAAAAATAGATGTGGCGTTGGCGACTGACACTCATGCGCTGGTGACGACACCGGGCGCGGCGAAATGGTATCGCAGTAACGGCTACATATCCGCACAACATATCAATTTGAAACTTGATGCAGGTGCCAGGCTGGAATGGCTGCCGCAAGAGACCATTTTTTTTGACGATGCCTGTGTTGATTTGCACCAGACCATACATCTGGCGGCGGATGCCAGGCTGATTGCGGCTGATATTTTCTGCTTTGGCCGCACTGCCTCTGGCGAAACCTATAACAGTGGCCGGATCAAACAGCATTGCAGCATCTATCGTGACGACAAGATGATCTGGCATGAACAGGGCAGTTTGCAAGGTGGCAGCCCTGCCATGGAAAGTCCTTTGGGTTTGAATGGCAAATCTGTGTCGGCGATGGTGCTGGCTTCTGGTGCCATGCTGTCTGGCGAACAATTGCAGGCATTGCGTGAGCAAACATCTGCCTTGTTGTCTGAGCGTGAAGCGGACGCCCTATGTGGCGTCACGCAAATGAAGTCTGTCATTGTTGCACGCTACCTGGGCAACTCCAGTGAAGTTGCCCGGCTTTGGATGCAAAGGACGTGGCAGCATTTACGCCCTGTCGTGATTGGGTGTGATGCCAAAATTCCTCGCATCTGGAACACTTGATTCATAGCCAGCATTACGCTTGATGCAACCCAGGCCTGCCAGACTGGAACGAACTGCCACATCCAGCGGTGTACGTGGCTCTTCACCCAAAAAATCTACCAAAGCCTGGTTTGACATTTTGACTTCAGTGCGCCACAGGTAACGCATCTCCAGCATTTCCTTCAAAGTTTGCTGGAAAGGTGCCAGCAGAGCGAATACAGGCCATGGGAACCAGCTCGCCTTTAACGTAGGCTGGGCAGTGACGCGGCCAATTGCAGCTACCATTTGCTTGCCATCATGATCCCAATGGCCTTCCATATGGAAGCGGGCAAAATTACCCAGTTCTTTTTCGCGTTCCAGCAAGCGCACCATGGTTTCTGCTACGTCGGGCAAGTATGCCCATTGGTGACCAACACCAGCACTGCCAGGGTAGCGCACTACACTCACTGGCTTGCCTGGCGTTACCAGACCTTGTGAAAACCAGTTGTTGCCTGCCTTGGGGCCAAAGAAATCACCAGCCCTGACGATGAGGGATTTGACACCCTTGCTGGCAGCGAGGCGCAAACGATGTTCCAGTTCTACCCGGATTGTCCCTTTTTTAGTGATAGGGAACTGTGAAGCATTTTCTGCAATCAGCGGGAAGGCATCGGGGCCGTAGTTATAAACAGTACCCGGCAGCAGTATGCGTCCGCCGCTAGCCTGGGCTGCTGCGATCGTGTTGTCTATCATAGGCAGCACCAGTTTTTCCCAGTCACGGTAGCCAGGCGGGTTGACAGCGTGGACGATAACAGATTTTCCTGCTGCAGCTTGCACCACATCGTCCTGCACCATGACATCACCTTTCATCCAGATATGCGCTGATGTTTTATCTTTCACTTGATCAGGATTGCGGTGCAGGGTAGTGACTTGCCAGCCGCGTTGCATTAGCAAGCGTGCTACTTCACCACCTACGCCACCGGTTGCACCTAATACCAGGGCTTGCTTATTGGTTTGAGCACTTGCTTGATTGCTGGCTGTTTGCTGGTTCATTTTGTTACTCCTTAATGTTTGGTTGATGTAGTCATTGTGTATCTTTGCCAAGCTATATACAATTCTCTAAAACTGCATAGGTGATATACATTTCTGTATGGATGACAAGAATATCCACTGGGACTACTACCGTACTGCCCTGGCGGTGCTGGAAGAAGGCTCGCTATCAGGCGCAGCCCGAGCCCTGGGCTTGACGCAGCCGACAGTAGGCCGGCATATCGAGGCATTGGAGCAGGCTTTGGGCACCAGTTTGTTTGTGCGCAATCAGTCTGGCCTGTCGCCCACCATTGCCGCGCTGGCCATGAAACCTTATGCAGAAAGCTTGCGGGCAACCGAAAGCGCCTTGTTGCGCAGTGTGTCGTCAGAAGCAAATGAGGTGAGAGGTACAGTGCGTGTTACCGCATCAGAAGTCATGGGAGTAGAGATATTGCCAGGCATGCTGGCAGGCTTGCAGCAAAGCTATCCTCAATTGAGCATAGAACTACAAATAACCAACCACACTCAGGATTTGCTCAAGCGTGATGCGGACATTGCCATACGCAATACCGAGCCCTTGCAGGATGCATTAATTGCCCGTCGTGCTGGTACGATCAGCCTGGGTTATTTTGCTCACGCTGATTATCTGTCGTGCCATGGTATGCCAGCCGATTTGATGGCGCTGAAAAACCATAGCGTGATCGGCTATGACAGGGAATTTCCCTATATCCGGGCTTTGCAAAAACGTTACCCGCAGGTACAGCGTGCTGATTTTTCCTTACGTGCCGATAGCGACCTGGTGCAGTTTTCTGCCATACGCAAAGGCTATGGCATAGGTATTTGCCAGGTTGGCCTGGCTCAGCAGCATACTTATCTGCAACGCGTGCTGGCAGATGAATTCCAAATTGACTTTCCGGTATGGGTAGTCATGCATGAGGACCTACGGTCCAGCCAGCGTTACCGTACTACCTTTGATCATCTGGTTAAGGAACTGCAGGCTCTGCTGCAAAAGGCATGAAGTACTCAAGGCTTGACCAGCAAGTGCGGATGCTGGGCGGATAATTCCTGCCATGCATCAAAACCGCCTGCAAATGGCCGGACATCTTTAAATCCCAATTGCCTCAGGGTGTGGGCTGCATGCACAGCACCTGCATCGCCAGGGCAGGCGCATATGGTGATAATCATTTCATGCAGTGGCCAATGTTGGGCAGCATTACCAACCTGCTTGACCTCGCTGACCATGGCATGAGGTATGGTGCCGGTTTCTGCAATCAGCGCCGGACTGCGCAAATCGATGATATGGGGCAGAGCGCTGGTTTTTAACGTGTCTGACATTTCAGTCGCGCTGAAGTGAGGAATGGATGCGAGTTTTTCAAAGCGTTTCTTTTGCCAGAATTTCCAGGCCAACCAGCTCAATACCAGAGCAATGAAGATTGCAGCGATACGTATCCCTTGCGCCGACAAAAATACCAGGCCAGCTTCAATTTGCGACTGCAAGGCAAAGCCTGCCAACAAGGCCAAGCCCGCCCACAAAGCTGCACCTGCTGCAGAGGCAAGCATGAATGATGTACGCGGCATGCCCAAAGCACCAGCTACAGGTGGTGCCACGGTAGAAAAACCTGGGATGAATTTGCCCACGACCAGCGACCACACACCCCAGCGATGAAATCTTGCTTCCGTCTGGTTCACACAGGAACCAGGGTTGATCGACATCTTGCATAAAAACTTCAACACGCTATAGCCAAACTTCTTCCCCGCCTGGTACCAGATCAGGTCAGCAATCAGCGAAGCGCCCACAGCTGCCATCAACAAAACCAGCAATTGCCCTGATTGTGTGGCCTGGCTGGCATTGAACATCATGGTCGGTACTGCTGGCACAGGCAAGCCCAGTTGCTGCAGCAAGACGTTGACAAACACCATCAAACTATCGTTTTGACGAAAAAAATCTGTCAGCCAGCCTTGTTGCATATGCAATTCCATTAGTAATCATGCTTGAGCAAGCATAGTGAACGGTCAAATAGATCCCGCATATCCTTATGCCTGAATGAAACTCTATTGTAGGGCATTGCCAGACTTTGCATGCAATGCGTGTTGCAAACTTAGCAGAGAACACATCAGTTCAAGCGGCCAGCCCATGCGCTGCTGATCCAGCCCTGGCAAGCAATTCTGCATATCTGGCGGGGTCCACATTCGAACCACAGACAATCACAGCCACCCGTTTGCCAGCCAGTCTTTGGCGCAAGGGGCCAAACAAGCCAGCCGTGGCAACCGCTGCAGCAGGTTCAGCCACCAGCTTGACGTCATGATATAAATCCGACATCGCAGTACAGATTTCATCATCACTGACCCTGACAATCTCATCCACAAAACGCTGACATACCCTGAAACTGTAATCCATGGCATATGGCGCGCACAGGCTGTCGGCTATGCTATCAACTACCTTTAACTTTTCTGGCTGACCAGACTGAAAGCTGCGGTACATGGCATCTGCACCATAAGGTTCAACTCCATAGACGGCACAGTGCGGTGCCAGTTGTTTGACGGCAGAAGCAATGCCGCCACATAAACCACCACCACCGATGGGCACGATCACTGCATCCAGTTGCACCACTTGCTGCATCAATTCCAAACCCACGGTTGCTGTACCCAGTGCGGTCAATGGGCCATCATAAGGATGGATCATGGTGCGCTGTTCTTCTTCAACGATGCGCTGCCCCAGTGCGAATGCCTTGTGCATGTCCACTTCCAGTATCACTTCCGCGCCATCCTGTCGGCAGGCCTTGATGCGGGTAGGGCTGGCATGACGGGGTAATACAACTTTGCAGGACACCCCCGCCAGTTTGGCCGCATAAGCAACCGCCATTGCATGATTACCTGCACTGACAGCGACCACTCCACGCTCACGCGCAGCTTCATCCAGCGCAGATATGCAATTCAAAGCGCCACGCAATTTGAATGTACCGGTTTTTTGAAACAGCTCCAGCTTCAGCCAGACCTCGGTATCTGGTTCCAGCTTGTCCAGCGCAGACCCGGTTTGCCAGTGCCAGACAGGGGTATGCAAAACCTGCTGTGACAGCCTGGCTGCTGTCTTGCGGATATCTGCCAGCGAGGGATAAGGAAAATCTGGGCTCAATAAAGTAGATGGTGAAGAGGCATGGGCGTGCAAAGGCCTGTCTGTAGCGACATGGGACATAAAAACTCCAGAATAAAAATCAGCAGAAAAAATCAGAGAAGGCGTGAGCGCGATAGTTACAGCAATAGCGCTCAGGACATCAGAATAGGATGAGCTGAAGGGCCGCCAGGCACCGGCATACGCCGTAGCTTAACGACCCGGAATAATTCGAATAATGGAAATGTCGCAGATGGAAGCAGCAGGCATTGCAATCGCGTGCACGACAGCAGATGCGGCATTAGTTGCGCATAAATTCGTGTTCAGCAGGGGATGGGTGATTGCGTGCATGAGAAAACTGTAACCGATCTTGCTGGGTATGGCAAGCGCTCTTCGAAAACAATATGGCGATGAATGATGAGCATTGGCTTAAATTTCTAATTTCTTTTCGAGCCAGGTTGGACACGTATCGTCTGTCTTGTCTGGACTAGGAAAGTAAAACTCAGCATCAAAGTATTCTGCTAGTTGTGTACCTACGAGAGCAGCATGCACGGCTTCTGGCCAAGGCGGCACTTGACCGTTAAATAGTCTAATATCACCACCCATAGACACTTTTACGAGGAACCGTTCGACAGGCGTAGATTCATTTAGTATTGCTACTATCATGCGTATGAACCAACCAGTAGAATCGCCATCCCACAAGGCTTGAATACATAAAATTTCACCAGGGAAGCCAGAAATTTTTTCCTTGAGAGCCTCAAACGTCATTGCCTCATCTGCTTCCCGTTTTTCTGCCGCGATCAATATGTCACGAGAAGGTTTCATATTTTCAAGCTCTTGCTTACACTCGTCCAGCGTCCAAGGAAGAGTTTCTCCATGTTCCAACAACTGTTGAATAAGTTGAAAATCAAAAAAATGGTCCCAAACATCCGATTCTTTATAATCTTTCCATTCAAAAACCGAACTAAGTAACAACCAGCGCTTTTGGTTCGGAAAGGACTGAGCGAGATCCCGAGCAAATTGCATTTTGTCAGGCTCAGCCGAACTTGCGATGAGATTACGCCAAACTACAGATGGCCTTACGCCAGAGCGAATGCGGTTAGAAATGTCCAAGTGAATATCTGTCGATAGCATTCGTTGATGTAAAATTAATTGTTAAAAATTGGATGATAAATTAAATCGCTCGTAAAGTGATGTCTAAACTGGAGCAGTTTCCATTTGATCTGATTATTCTTTGGTTAACTAAGGATCAGTTTCAAGATGCAATGTTGCGATTCAAGGTTTCTTCTCTTCACGTCTCTCAACAACGATTCTTGGCGTCGCATGTATTTCTTTCACAGTATAACCCTCAGGTACCGCAAATAATGTCGCCGCTGGTTCTGTGCGTTTTAAATTATTCAGTTTGTAATTCCATTCACCTGTGCGTGGGTCTGTTTGTTTTGCGTAGACGGTCATTTGCAGGTCTGGTGAATACCAGCTTTCCGAGCTGACTGTAATCGGGTTTTTATTGCCGACTTCGCCAGCAGGGATTTGGTAAGAGCGCATTTTTCCTTCTGCGCGTACGCCATCAATGTCACGGCTACCCAGGTCTTTGGTGTTGCCCTTTGTTGTCCAGTGCTTGTCCACGAATGCCATGGACATGGGGCTCAGGGCCATGAGGCTGGTGAAATTGCCTGATGTAGAACTCAGACTGGTATGCAGTGCGGGCATGTCGCTGGCGTTGCCAGCACGGATGACCCTGACCTGAACTTCTTCGCGCACATCTTTGTTGCCTTCTGCCTTGTCGCCGCTGGTTTTGCGTTCTATGCGTTTGACGATGACTTCGTCACCATTGCGCTGGGTTTCTACGCTGACTGTTTTGCCTTCCTGTTTCAGCTTGTCCAGCTTTTCTTTGGCGGCATCAAGCTTCTCTCTGGCACTCGCCATTTTTTCATCCAGGTCTTTACCCATATGCATTTTTGTTGCTGTCTTTTTTTCTGGCATGAGTATGTAGCGCAGGTTTTCAACCGGGTCAACGATGACGATGTGCTGAACATTGCCCTTGCTATCGCGCATCTCCTGACGGGTGCGGCCAGCTGCATCCCTGTAGTTCAAGCTGGTGGTTTTGTTGCTGATCTGGTTGCCATCGGCCAGAGTCTGGGTTTTCTCTGTGACGATTTCTGCGCTGTACGGCGCATTTTTTATTGGCCGGATGCTGTGCATGCCTTGCATGCTGACAAATGCCTGGCTCATGGCGTCAGACACGATTTTGTTGATGTTTTTTGAGTCGGGTATGTCTGCCAGTGCCAGCATTGGTGGCATAGATGACATTGAGGGCATCGGTGGCATGGGCGGCAGCGGTGGTACTGCAGGCACTTGTATGATTTCCACGTGGCGACGCACAGGTTTTTCTTCGGCTGGGTTTGCAGTGGCACCGTCTGTATTATTGGCATGTGCCATTGCCCAGGCAGAGCTTAACAATATGAAGAGTGGGAGTTTGGTTTTCATGATGCGTCCTTTTCTGTGTGTCATTTTTGTCTTTCTATGCTGCTTTGTTATTGAGTAGCTTATTGCTTATTTCAGGAGTCGCATGGCTAATGGCTCACCATCGGCAGCGACCAGCATTTGCGCCTGCACCATGTCGCCGGCTATTTCTGGAGATACTGGCATGCCCAGGCTGGCGAGCCAGGCTGCCGGGACTTCTGCTTCCAGCATGCTTGGTGTTTCGTTATTCAGGCGCTCCAGCGGCACCAGAGCGACGAAAGGAGGAAGCTCTGTAGTCGAAACAGTGGTACTGTCCGGCGTCAATTGACGCTGCGATACTGGAAACATGACCGTCAGCATGACTAGGCCAAAGCTGCCACTCAGCGTCAGCAAACCTGCCAGCCACGGGCGCAGGCGTTTGCTGCGTGCCTGCTTTTTATCCTTGGCCTGTTGTTTGGCAAAAGCTTGCAATAAAGTCTGCTCTATAGCCATTGGCGTATTCAGCTCCTGCAAATCTTTGCGCAAAAGACTGAACTGCTGATCCAGCAAGGCATCTCCATTGCTGGCGTCCTGTGGGGTATTCATAAGGTCTTTCATCTTTGTGTTCCGGTTTTTGCCGCTACGTTGGGTCGCCAGCCCAGTCTTTCGCTGTATTGCAGTATCGCTGCCCGCGCCCGTGACAGCCGTGAGCGAACTGTTCCTATATCTATGTCGCAAATCACGGCTATCTCTGCGTACGACAGTTCCTGCAATTCATACAAAATAATCACGTCACGATAATGAGGGCGTAGTACCGCTACTGCATGCCGCACATGTTCAGTCAGTTGCTGATGGAAGATGGCGTCCGCTGGTTCTGTTGTTTCACTCATCAAGACTTCTTCTCCATCTTCTTCGCTATATCCTGGCAAAAATTGGTGGCGGCGTTCTGCCCGGTCCTGTTTCAACAATAAATTCCTGGCCACACCGAACAAAAAATTCTGCAAACTGCCCAGGCCTGCGTCATAGCGATAGGACTTGCTCAGCAAACCCATGAAAACATCCTGCACCACGTCGGCAGCCAGCGCACTCTGACCGCAACGCATCAGGGCATAACGATAGATGGGCCCTTGGTGGCGCTGGTACAGACGTTGAAATGCGGCAACATCACCGTCGCGCATTTGTGTCAGCAAGCTGGAATCTGTCTCTTGGTTATCCACGTTTATTTGTTGGTTGTTTTAAGGTATTACTCTCAGGGGCACTAAAAGTTCCAACTATTTTCTACCTAACCGCATTTGTATGAAATGCACCAACTTGGTGAGTATCTGCCTTTATTTGGTGCGCATCTTTGCAATCCAGGCTGTTTGCCCTTGGTTCAAAACTTGCTGTGTTGCTTTTTATAATGTTTTTAGAGGGATGGTCTGTCACCAATGTTGACTTGCTTGTTATTTTGGAAATGGCGATAAATAATAAGTTTGGTGATAGCACAGACAATAAGTGAAAGAAGATATGGATCTGACACCCAGAGAAAAAGATAAGTTGCTGATATTTACCGCCGCCCTGTTGGCAGAGAGACGCAAGGCGCGCGGCCTGAAGCTGAATTACCCGGAAGCAGTTGCCCTGATCACCGCTGCCATCATGGAGGGCGCACGTGATGGCAGGACGGTGGCAGAGCTGATGTCGGAAGGCACGCAAATTCTCAGCCGTGCCGATGTCATGGAAGGCGTGCCGGAAATGATTCCTGATATCCAGGTCGAAGCGACATTCCCAGATGGCAGCAAGCTGGTCACCGTTCATCACCCCATTCCTTAGGAGAAAATCATGATACCAGGCGAAACCCTGATAGAGGATGGGGACATAGAATTGAATGTCGGTCGTGCCGTCGTCAGCATTACTGTGGCCAATAGCGGTGACAGGCCGATACAGGTGGGCTCACATTTTCATTTTTACGAAACCAATCCTGCCCTGCAATTTGAGCGCCAGCTTGCTTATGGCATGCGTCTCAATATTGCCGCTGGCACTGCCATACGCTTTGAACCGGGGCAGCAACGCAGCATAGAGCTGGTGGCCCTGGCGGGTGATAGGAAAGTCTATGGTTTCAGCGGTAAAGTCATGGGGGCGCTATGAAAATTTCACGTCATGCCTATGCTGAAATGTTCGGGCCAACTACGGGTGACCGCATCCGTCTGGCAGATACCAATCTATTCATAGAAATCGAGAAAGACTTTGCCATCTATGGCGAAGAAGTGAAATTTGGCGGCGGCAAGGTGATACGCGATGGCATGGGCCAGTCACAAAGATCACATGCTGAAGTCATGGATACTGTCATCACCAATGCCGTCATTATTGATCACTGGGGCATCGTCAAGGCTGACATTGGGATTAAAAATGGCTTGATTGCCTGTATAGGCAAGGCTGGTAATCCTGACATACAGTCGGGCGTTGATATGGCAATTGGTGGTGCGACCGAGATCATCGCCGGTGAAGGCAAGATCGTGACCGCTGGTGGCATCGACTCACACATCCATTTCATCTGTCCGCAGCAGATAGAAGAAGCGTTGATGAGCGGCGTCACCACCATGTTGGGTGGCGGTACTGGCCCGGCCACCGGGACGGCAGCAACGACTTGTACGCCTGGCCCATGGCATTTGCATTCCATGCTAATGGCGGCAGATGCATTCCCCATGAACCTGGGCTTTATGGGCAAGGGCAATGTCAGCCTGCCGTTGCCACTGGAAGAACAGGTCAGGGCTGGTGCCATCGGCCTGAAGCTGCATGAAGACTGGGGTACGACGCCGCAAGCCATCGACAACTGCCTGACCGTGGCAGACCAGATGGATGTGCAAGTTGCTATCCATAGCGATACGTTGAATGAAGGTGGCTTTTTGGAGCACACTCTGGCCGCATTCAAGGACAGGACTATCCACACCTTCCATACCGAAGGAGCGGGCGGTGGTCATGCGCCGGATATTATTGCGGCAGTGGGCGAGGCGAACGTACTGCCGTCCTCCACCAATCCTACCCGGCCTTACACTGTCAATACCCTGGATGAGCATCTCGACATGCTCATGGTCTGCCACCATCTAGACCCGGCTATTGCAGAAGACATTGCCTTTGCCGAATCACGCATACGGCGCGAAACCATCGCTGCTGAAGATATTTTGCATGATATTGGCGCCATCTCTATGATGTCTTCCGATTCTCAGGCCATGGGTCGTGTAGGTGAAGTCATCATGCGTACCTGGCAAACGGCAGACAAGATGAAGCAACAGCGTGGCTCGCTGGCAGAAGACAATGCGCGTAACGACAACTTTCGCGTCAAACGCTATATCGCCAAATATACGATCAACCCGGCGCTGACCCATGGCATTGCCCATGCAGTAGGCTCACTGGAAGTGGGCAAGATTGCTGACATCGTTTTATGGAAGCCAGCGTTCTTTGGCGTGAAACCATCGATGATCATCAAGGGCGGCATGATCGCGGCAGCCCAGATGGGTGACCCGAATGCATCGATACCAACGCCACAGCCTGTGCATTACCGCATGATGTTTGGAGCCTTTGGAGGTGGACTGAAAAAGTCATTTACCTTTGTCTCGCAGGCGGGGCTGGATGCCGGTCTGGCAGAACAACTGAAGCTGAACAAGACCCTGATCGCTGTCAAGAACACGCGCCAGATTCGTAAGAAGGACATGATACACAATAGCCTGGCGCCGAAAATGGAAGTCGATTCCGAAACCTATGAAGTCCGTGCCAATGGTGAATTGCTGGTATGCGAACCAGCAAAAATCCTGCCTATGGCCCAACGTTATTTCTTATTTTAAACAATGCTGACATTACAAACAAAGATAGAGACTGCCGACAGCATCGCCGGGCAACTGGTTTTGCCGTATGAGTTGCGTGAAAAAAGCCGTTTGCGCGCAACCTTAACCAGTGGCGAGGATGTCGCCGTGTTTACCGTGCGAGGTACTGTCATGCGCCATGGTGACCTGATGCTGGGCAATGATGGTCGTGTGATTGAAGTCGTTGCTGCTGCCGAGCCGACGTATAAGGTGGAATGCGAAACGGCTTTTAATTTATTGCGTTGCGCCTTTCATCTGGGTAACCGGCATACCCAGGCGCAGGTGGGCGACGGTTTTTTGCGTATACGCAAAGACCCTGTGCTGAAGGAAATGCTGCAAGGGCTGGGCGCAGTCGTCACTGAAGAGCAGGCCAGTTTTGAGCCGGAATCCGGCGCTTATGGCGGCGGACATCATCATGCAGGCGATGATGTACATCCGCATAATCCGCTGGCACCGATACCTTTGCGCCAGCGCATACATCGTCCTTCTGACAGCAAGGCTTGAGCATGCAGTCTGCAGCCTTACTCCATCTCCTGCAATTGGCTAGCCCATCTTTGCCCATCGGTGCCTATAGCTATTCGCAAGGGATGGAAGCGGCGATAGAAAAAGGCCTGGTGCGCAACGAAACCACAGCCCGGGAATGGATTGTCAATTGCCTGCATGAGGTGGTGGCGCGTTTTGAGGCACCAGTACTATGGCGCTTGTTGCAGGCTTTCGAGAGCAGGGATCTGGTCGCCGTATCGCACTGGACCAGTTTGTTCATCGCCGCCAGGGATACCTCAGAATTTCGGGCAGAGAGCATACAGATGGGTTATTCGCTGGGCAAACTGGTGAACGACTTGAAGATTGCTGATGTTCAGTTATTGGCAATTTTACTGGCACAACATGAATTGCCTTTGCCCACGGCCATGGCTGCTGCTGCAGTTGCCTTGCAGGTGCCGCCGGAATCAGTCTTGCTGGGCATGCTGTTTTCATGGGCAGAGAATCAGGTACTGGTAGGCGTGAAATCCATCCCTCTGGGCCAGGTGTCTGGACAACGCTTATTGCTGTCGCTGCGTCCCGAACTGGAAAAAGCAGCCCGGCTGGCGCAAGAACTGGAAGATGATCAATTATCGAACTGGTCCCCAGGCCTGTCTTTGCTGTCCATGCAACATGAGGTGCAGTACAGCCGTCTGTACAGATCATAAAAATTGAAAACAGGAAACGAACAGGAATCGAATAGATGAACACACAAAATTCAAACTCGCCAGAACCAAATCCCTTGCGTGTAGGCATAGGCGGCCCGGTCGGTTCTGGCAAAACCGCACTGTGCGAAATGCTGTGCAAAAACATGCGTGACCATTACGAAATGGCAGTCATCACCAATGACATCTACACCAAGGAAGACATGGAAATCCTGTTGCGTGCCGATGCCTTGCCTGCCGAGCGTTTGATGGGGGTGGAAACAGGTGGTTGTCCGCACACCGCGATACGTGAAGATGCCTCCATCAACCTGGAAGCGATAGCCCGCATGAGCGCAGATTTTCCTGACCTTGATTTGATACTGGTGGAATCCGGTGGCGACAACTTGGCTGCGACCTTCAGCCCGGAACTGTCTGACCTGACTATCTACGTCATTGATGTGGCTGGAGGCGAAAAAATCCCGCGCAAGGGTGGGCCTGGTATTACACGCTCTGATTTGTTGATCATCAATAAAACCGACCTGGCACCGCACGTGGGTGCCAATCTCGACATCATGGCACAAGACGCCAAGCGCATGCGTGGCGAACGCCCCTTTGTATTTACCAATTTGCGTACAGGCGACGGGCTGGAGGCAGTCGTCAGCTTCATCCGCAAACAAGGCATGCTGGACGAAGTCAAAAACTAATTTCAATCTGAAATCTGGAGATCAATATGAAACTAAATAAACTGTGCTGCCTGTGTGTGGTCGCTGCCCTCGGCGGCGCCATGATTTCATTGCCAGCTTTGGCGCATGACCGTGTGCTGCATTCCATGAATGCCTTGCAGGATGGTTTTCTTCATCCATTCACTGGGCTGGATCATTTGCTGGCCATGCTGGCGATAGGTATCTGGTCGGCACAACAAAAGCATACACATGCCTGGTTTATACCGGCCAGCTTTCCACTGATGATGCTTGCTGGTGGCGCGCTGTATCTGCTGGGTGTCGTGTTGCCAGGCGTGGAGCATGGCATAGCAGCATCTGTGCTTGTGCTTGGACTGTTGATCAGCTTTGCGGTCAAGTTGTCTGTTGGTGCGGGAATGGCTTTGGTGTCCGTATTTGCAATGGCTCATGGCTATGCACACGGGCAGGAAATGCCAGTCTCTGAGTCTGCCATGTTGTATGGCGCTGGCTTCGTACTGGCGACAGCCCTGATTCATGCTGCAGGCTGGTTTGTCAGCAATACTGCTCAAAAGATGCTGGCTAGCAAGTTGCCGCGCTTTGCCGGAGTGATGATCACTGTGGCGGGTGCTTTTTTCCTTTCATCACTCGAATGATCCCTGTTCGTAGTTGATAAAATTTCATTAGGCAGGCCAGGAGGGTCTATTTCTCCTGGCCTGCTGCCTCTTGTTGATCCTTGTCGCACAGTAATAATCGACTGTGCCGATTTCGTCTTTCAAAATGCATACAAACATCAAGACTGGGCCTGCTTGCGGGCTTACACTTTGTCATGTTCGAATCTGGCAGCGCGTGAAATAAGTTTGCAAATAGCTTATATTTACTGTGATCGATTTCTTCGCGATTTGTCAGTATCAGGTTCTTTGATTGATTTTCAAAAATTGACCGGTTCGCTCCGGAGACAAGGTAAATATCATGTGGCAAGGCGTCATTCCCGCAGTTACGACAAAATTCAACCAGGACGATACGCTGGACTTCAAGGAAATGGAACGCTGCTTCCGTTATTTGATGGATGCCGGTTGTGACGGTCTGATCGCTTGTGGTTCTTTGGGCGAAGGTCCTTTGCTGTCACATGCGGAGCGTATTGATGTGCTGAAATTGACAAAAGAAGTGACAGGCAACAAGCCAGCCCTTTTGACCGTCGCTGAGGCAGCAACACGAGACGCCTGTGCCCTGGCAGAAAAAGCCGCCAAAGCTGGCGCAGATGGTTTGATGGTTGTGCCTAGCACCATCTATCACACCAATCATCGTGAAACCGTAGCAACCCTGCGCAGCATCGCCGCTGCTGGTGATTTGCCTGTGATGATCTACTCCAACCGCCTGGCTTACCGCGTCGATGTGACGACAGACATGCTGGAAGAGTTGGCTGATGACCCACGTTTTGTGGCGGTAAAAGAATCTTCCGACGATATCCGCCGTACTACAGAAATCATCAATCGCCTGGGTAGCCGCTATGACTTGTTCACTGGCGTAGATAACCTGGCTTTTGAGGCGTTGACTGCCGGTGCGACAGGCTGGGTAGCCGGTCTGGTAGTGGCTTTCCCGCATGAGACTGTGGCAATTTATCGCCTCATCAAGGCTGGCCGTTATAACGAAGCGCTGGATATCTACCGCTGGTTCCGTCCTTTGCTGGACCTGGATGTATCTTCCTATCTGGTACAGAACATCAAACTGGTAGAAACTTTGGCCATCGATTCCAATGACCGTGTGCGTGCACCGCGTCTGCCGCTGGAAGGTGCTCTGCGCACCCGTGTAGAGCAAGTGGTCAGTGCTTCTTTGGCTAATCGCCCGGTTTTGCCAACATTTAACTGATTTTAAAATTGATGTGATGGCGCAGGAAACATGCCTATGAAGACGACAGTGTGTGTTATTGGTGGCGGCATAGTCGGCGCCACCTGTGCCTTGAAAATGCAGGAAGAGGGCTATCAGGTCAGTTTGATTGATGCCGCATCCCCCGGCTGTGGGGTAACCGCAGTTGGTATGGGTCACCTGGTCGCTTTGGATGAAAGCGACCAGGAGCTGGACTTGTGCCTGCTGTCTTTGCGTATGTGGAAAGACTTCTTCACTGAATTTCCAGGTGTGGGTGAAGTCAGTCAATGCGGCACCTTGTGGGTGGCAGAGAACGAAGACCAGCTTGTGGAAGCGCATCATCGCGCGCAAGCAATGAATGCGCGGCTATGGCGTGCCGAAGCCTTGACTGGTGAGCAAGTGCAAAAACTGGAACCGGCATTGCGACCTGGCCTTGCTGGTGGTGTCAGGGTATTTGGCGATAGCGTGGTGTACCCGCCCAAGCTCGCGCATTTCATGGCTCAGCTTCTGGTCAAGCGCGGTGGTCATCTTATTCTGGGTAAACGTGTTGCGCAGCTAACAGCAAACCAGTTGGTTTTTGCTGATGGCAGCAAGCTGACTGCAGATATCATTATCGTCGCTGCCGGTCTGGAAGTAGCCAAGCTCTTGCCAGAAATTGCCGTGTTTGGCCGCAAAGGCCATCTCGCTATTACTGACCGCTATCCCGGTCGTCTTTCACATCAGATTGTCAGCATGGATTATGGTCAGGCCGCAGTCTCTGCCGATGCACTGGCCGTGGCTGCCAATGTGCAGCCACGCAGTAATGGACAATGGCTGATCGGTTCTTGCAGACAGGATCAGCAAACTGATAACAGTCTGGACCCCAAGGCGCTGGGAGCAGTCCTGCAGTCCGCCATGAAGTTATTGCCTTGTCTGGCCGACATGCAAATCATACGCGCCTGGGCAGGCATGCGCCCGGCGTCCCCCGATGGTCACCCGATTATTGGACCTCACCCTGAACTGGCTGGTGTCTGGTTGGCGGCAGGACATGAGGGATTGGGTGTGACGACGGCAATGGCGACAGCAAAAATGCTGGCAGACCAGATCGTCGGGCGGGCAGGGGAAATAGATCATCACTATTATTCACCTGAACGTTTTTTTCCTGTGCGGGAGTTGAAATATGCGTGAGCACAATCCTGTAACTGCAAAAATCTGGATTAATGGATCCTCCTTTGAGGCGACAACAAGCATGAGTGTGGCTGCCGCCCTGATGCGTTACGACAATATGCAGACACGTCAATCGGTTTCTGGCCAGCCACGTTTTGCTGTATGCGGCATGGGCGTATGTCAGGAATGCAGGGTGCGTATTAATGGTCAGTCACACAAACTTGCCTGTCAGGAATACTGTCGCTCAGGCATGGTGATCAATACCGAAGCTACTGGTACAGGGGCTTGAATATGGTATCGGCGATGTTACCGTTTTCCACGGATATCCTCATCATAGGTGCTGGCCCTGCAGGATTGGCGGCGGCGCTGGCTGCCGCCGAACTATCGTCCACTATTACTGTCATTGATGAAAACCCCGCACCTGGTGGACAAATCTGGCGCGGTGGCCCCGCATCATGGCGCGACCAGCGGGCACATGACTTGTGGCATGCATTGGCAAATTGCCTGAATGTGCGCATGGTCTATGGTGTACGCATTGTCGCTACTCTTGCTGATAAAGAATTTTTGCTGGAGACAGCAGATGGCGCGCAAAAATTAACATGGAATAAGTTGATTATTTGTAGCGGTGCCCGTGAATTGCTTTTGCCTTTTCCAGGCTGGACTTTGCCTGGCGTTACAGGTGCTGGCGGTTTGCAAGCCTTGATCAAAGGTGGCATGCCAGTTGAAGGCAAGCGTGTCGCCGTTGCCGGTAGCGGTCCTTTGCTGTTGGCGGTGGCCGAGACAGTCATACGTGCTGGTGGCCAGGTAGTCAGTATCATCGAAACAAAAAGCAGCCAAAATTTGATACAGTTTTTCGTGGCTTTGCTCAAGTCGCATCGCGGCAAGCTGTTACAGTCACTGAAATTGTTTTGGCAACTCAAGCACGTACGTTATCGACACGATGCCAGAGTGGTCAAGGCGCATGGTGAGCAGCGCCTGCTTGGCATCAGTCTGCAGCATGGTGAAAAGAAAATTGACTTGAGCTGTGATTTGCTTGCTTGTGGTTTTGGTCTGTTACCAAATCTGGAAATTGGCACCCTGCTGGGATGCGAAATCAGGGATGGCAGCGTTGTTGTCGATGCCAACCAGGCCAGTACACGTGCCGATATCTGGGTGGCAGGCGAGGCTTGTGGTATAGGCGGTGTTGACAAGGCTTTGGCAGAAGGGCACATTGCAGGTTTGGCTGCGATTGGACATACAGCTGAGCAAGATGATATCGCACGTCGTGCCCATGCTAGGGAATTTGCTGATTTACTCAAGCACAGTTTTGCGACAGATGACAGCCTACGCAAGTTATGCAAGCCAGACACGCTGGTGTGCCGCTGTGAAGATGTCAGCGCCAGGCAATTAGGTGAACATAGCGACTGGCGTACAGCAAAGCTGATGACCAGGGCAGGTATGGGCGCCTGTCAGGGGCGTATTTGTGGAGCGGCCTGCCAATTCATGTTTGGCTGGGATGCACCAGGCTTGAGACAACCGGTTTTCCCGACAAAAACATCAACTCTCGCTGCCCTGAATGGTGCCGCGGGTAATGCTGAACAATAAGACTATAAAACAAGGAAGAATAAAGATGAAACAACTGTATATCAACGGTAGCTGGCATGACGGCGCAAACTTGACTGTCACACGCAGCCCTTCTGACCTGGGTGAGGTAGTAGGCGAGTACGCCAGTGCAGGTATTGAACAGGTGGAACTGGCGATTGCTGCTGCGCGCGATGCGGCAGAAGGCTGGCGCAATTCTGGTGTGCAGCAAAGGGCAGATGCGCTTGACAAGATAGGCACAGAAATCAATGAACGCAAAGCCGAACTCGGCAGTTTGCTGGCACGGGAAGAAGGCAAGACCCTGCCAGAGGCCATAGGTGAAGTAGGCCGTGCAGCCGCCATTTTCAAATTCTTTGCCCAGGAAGCCTTGCGCATACGCGGTGACAAACTGGCCTCGGTACGTCCGAGTGTAGACGTTGATGTTACTCGCGAACCGGTAGGCGTGGTCGGCATTATCGCCCCCTGGAATTTCCCTATTGCCATTCCAGCCTGGAAAGCTGCACCTGCGCTGGCTTATGGCAATACCGTGATTTTGAAACCTGCAGAACTGGTGCCAGGTTGTTCCTGGGCTATGGCAGAGATTATCAGCCGTTCTGGTTTGCCTGCAGGCGTCTTCAATCTCTTGTCAGGCCCTGGCCGTATTGTCGGTGAAGCCTTGAGTAAGGACAGCAGGGTGGATGCTATCAGCTTTACAGGTTCCGTAAGCACCGGTAGCCGGGTCCTGGCAGCTTGCGCTGCACGTCGCGCCAAGGTGCAACTGGAAATGGGTGGCAAAAACCCGCTTGTGATATTGGCAGATGCTGACCTCGATGTGGCAGTCAATGCAGCAATTCAGGGATCTTTTTTTTCTACTGGCCAGCGCTGCACGGCTTCTTCCCGTCTTATCGTTGAAGAGAAAATTTACCCGGCATTTGTGGCCGCGATGATAGATAAACTGAAGAGCCTGAAAGTAGGACATGCCTTGCAGGCTGGTATAGATATAGGCCCGGTTGTCGACAAGTCTCAACTCGATCAGGATTTGCGTTACATTCAGATCGCCAAAGATGAAGGTGCCAAGCTGGCCTTTGGTGGCGAACGCCTGTCGCGTGATACCGATGGTTATTTCCTCAATCCGGCCCTGTTCGTTGATTGCGATCCTGCCATGCAACATACCCGGGAGGAGATCTTTGGCCCGGTAGCGTCCGTAATCCCCGCCAAAAACTATGAGCATGCGCTGCAACTGGCAAATGATACTGAATTTGGCCTGACAGCAGGGATTTGTACAACGTCATTGAAATATGCGACTCACTTCAAGCGACATGCCCGTGCAGGTATGGTCATGGTCAACCTGCCTACGGCGGGAGTTGACTATCATGTTCCATTTGGCGGCAGCAAGTCGTCCAGTTATGGTGCCCGCGAACAGGGTAGTGCTGCTGTGGAATTCTTTACTACGATGAAGACCAGTTATACCGGTTGCTGATCTTTTATTCGCTCTCTAGCAAGCAAAAAAGCAGCTGATGGCTGCTTTTTTGTTTTTTTGTGCCTGTTTTTGACCCATTCCTCCGTTGATATCACTGTTCAGGCCCTGATTTGTGCATTCTGTCGCAGGCCTGTGGAAGCCTCTGGTGTTCTTTTATAAGATGCTTACATCGAATCACAGAACACAAGAAATCATCAAATTCACAATTGAGCTACAGGGAGCCCATCATGAAATCCGAAACCACAACAAACATCACATCAAATAAGCGCATGGCCATCATTCTCTTATCCATCCTTGTCTTTGTCATGATAGTCATGTCATCCTTCCATGGCATGGACGTGCAGATCGATAATGAAGATATGGATGGTATAGGCGGCTTCTTTGGCATCGTGCTTGGTTGCGGGATTGCAGTTGTGGCAGTGGTTTTTGCCCTTAGCCTGACAGGCATGGTGCTGGCCAGTGTGGCGGTATTGTTATGTGTGATTTTTGCTGTGGTAGTAGGTTCTCTGGCACTGGCATTGCTGCCTTTGCTCCTCCCCATCTTGCTGGTGGTCGGTCTGGTAGCCTTGTTTTCTCGCAAAACTACTTGAGTAATCGCTTGTATAGCTACCTGACTAGCTATTGAGGTTTGGTACGTAAAATAAATTGTATGGCTTGCTCCGCAAGTTCATCAATACTGATCCCGGAACCGCGCCTATACCATTGCGCAGTCCAGTTCAGCGTACCAAACATCAGCAATTTGTCGATACGGGTTGGCATGGCCCAGTCTCCTGAAGCATGCAGGGCAATGATGACTTGCTCCCATGCTGCTTCATACCTGTCCTTGAGTGCAATGATGCGTGCGCGGGCCGGTTTGTCCAACGCACGCCATTCATACAGCAAGACAGCAATAAAATCATGTTCGGGCGCCAGCAAGGTATTCAGATGCACTTTGACCAGATGTTGAAAAGCAAGGCGTGGAGGCAAATCTGCCAAGGTCAGTTTCTCTATTTCTTCCAATGATTTTTGCATGCCTTGCTCCATCACGGCGACCAGGATGTCTTGCTTGGTCTTGAAGTGATAAAACCAGCTGCCAGACTGTATCCCCACGGCGGCAGCGATATCGCGCACGGTGGTGTTGTCGTATCCCTTTTTTCTGAATAGTTGTGCTGATTTTCTGATCAAATCCTGGCGTATGCTCTCAGAGTCATCCAGCACAGGGCGACCGCGTTTTTTTGTGGTTTCTGCGCCTGGCAATGCTTGGCCTGTCGTGTCTGTGATAATTTCTTTAGGCATTGCTATTGGGGATAGTCTTCTAAAAAATGTGTTGGGTGCTTTTCTGATTGATCTTGATGGTAACCTTAAATATAGCCGCTATCAATCAAGCGAGAAAAAATCAGGCACAAATGCCTGAGACCATAACAATGGAGACACAGTATGAAAATCAAACCAAGCTGGATGACGCCAGAGCTGGAAACTTTTCGAGACGCAGTACGCCGTTTTGTCGATGCCGAAGTTACTCCAAACCAGGAGCGCTGGAAAAAACAACAACATGTAGACCGCGATATCTGGGACAAGGGTGGTGCCATGGGTCTCTTGCTGGCTGACATACCTGAAGAATACGGCGGCTCTGGTGGCAGCTTTGCCCATCAATCCGTCGTTTTTGAAGAGCTGACTTATGCCGGTGACATGGCCTTTGGCATACATGTGCATGCGATAGTTGCCCATTATATTTTGAACCAGGGTACGGAGGAGCAAAAGAAAAAGTATTTGCCCAAGCTGGCCTCAGGCGAAATGATCGCCGCTATCGCCATGTCTGAACCCGGTGCAGGGTCTGACCTCAAAGGCATACGAACGACCGCGAGACGTGAGGGTGACAGTTATGTCATCAATGGTTCCAAGACTTTTATATCGAACGGCTATATGGCCGATCTGGTGGTGGTCGTGACCAAGACTGACCCTGAAGCTGGCGCCAAAGGTATATCGCTGATCATGGTAGAAACCAAAGACTGCCCAGGCTATCGGGTAGGGCGCATACTGGAAAAGATAGGTCAAAAAGGCCAGGATACTTGCGAACTTTTCTTTGATGATGTGCGCGTGCCGCTGGACAGGGTACTCGGTGGCGTTGAAGGCAAGGGCTTTACCCAACTGATGACAGAATTGCCTTATGAACGCACGATACTGGGCGTATCCGGCGTTGCCGCCATAGAGCGCGCACTGGATCTGACGATCACCCATACCCGTGAGCGCAAAGCCTTTGGTCAGGCCCTGATAGAAATGCAGAATACTCGTTTTGTATTGGCAGAGATCAAGACTGAGGCAACCATAGCCCGTACCTTCATTGACCGCTGTATCGTTGACATGATGGAAGGGCGCATGGATACCGAGCTGGCATCAATGGCCAAATACTGGATATCTGATTTGCAGTGCAAGGTCATCGACCAGTGCCTGCAATTATTTGGCGGTTACGGCTACATGCTGGAATACCCGATAGCGCAAATGTATGTCGATGCGCGGGTACAGCGCATCTATGGTGGTGCCAATGAAATCATGAAAGAAATCATTTCACGTAATTTATAAACAAAAAAAGACGGGAATAGAACATGGCTGGACCTTTACAGGGCATACGTGTCATAGAAATGGTAGGACTGGGGCCTTGTCCCTTTGCGGCCATGATGCTGGCTGACATGGGGGCGGAAGTGATACGCATAGACCGCAAGCTGGCTCCAGGCGCGAATAACCCTTTTCCCATGCTTGGCACCAAATATGATGTCATGGCCAGAGGGCGCCGCTCGCTGGCGCTGGACCTGAAACATGAAGAAGCCAAAGCGGTGTTGCTGGATCTGGTAGCAAGTGCCGATATCTTGCTGGAAGGTTTCCGCCCCGGTGTCATGGAAAGGCTAGGCCTGGGGCCTGAAATTTGCCAGCAACGCAATCCACGTCTGGTGTATGGGCGGATAACTGGCTGGGGCCAGGATGGCCCGCTTGCCCAGGCAGCAGGGCATGACCTGAATTACATTGCACTCAGCGGCATGTTGCATGCCATGGGACGTGCAGATACGCCACCGGCTCCGCCCTTGAATCTGGTCGGTGATTTTGGTGGCGGTGCCATGATGCTGGCTTTTGGTGTGGTTTGTGCTGCACTGGAGGCGCGCAGTTCTGGCAAGGGTCAGGTGGTGGACGCTGCCATGGTCGATGGCTCCGCTTTATTGGGGGCGATGATTTATGGCTTTCGTGCCTTTGGTGCATGGTCAGACCAGCGTGGAGCAAATATGCTGGATGGCGGCGCGCATTTTTATGACACCTACGCCTGTGCTGACGGGAAATTCATTTCCATAGGGGCGATAGAGCCACAGTTTTATGCTTTGCTGCTGAAAATTGCTGGTATCAGTGATCCTGCATTCAATGCGCAAATGGATAGCCGGAAATGGCCAGAACTGAAGATAAAATGTACGGCGCTGTTCAAGACTAAAACCCGCCAGCAATGGTGTGACTTGATGGAAGGAACAGATATCTGTTTCGCCCCGGTACTGGATATGGCAGAAGCGCCTGAGCATCCGCATAATCAGGCCAGAGCCAATTTTACTGATATTGAAGGCATATTGCAGCCAGCACCTGCACCGAGATTCAGCAGGACAGCGGCAGAAATCAGCCGACCGCCGGCAGTGTCAGGCCAGCATAGTGCAGAAATTTTGCATGACTGGGGAATGAGCGAAGAGCGTATCACCCATTTAAAAGAAAATCAGGTGATTTGAAATCGCGCGTGCTGGCGAATTGCTGATGGCTATTGCTGTTCTATTAATTTTGCCGCAGCTTCAAATTCAAATTGATGCATGAAATGTCTGAGTTGTATCATGGCATCCGAGTTGAACTGAGTGGCAATTGCGGTTTCATTTTCTTCAAACAAGCTCTGTGCATCTGCGTCTGAGGCAGCCAGCAAGATGCGCAATTCAGCCACAATGTTTTTTGCCTCGGCTTCATCGACAATAACTTCTTCATGCTGGGGTAAAATCCCTGGCAATACTGTTTTTAATTCATTCAGCACTGCGTTGAGTGATAGCGTAAGTGGCCCCAGCGTTTCCAGTATGAATTCCCTGGCTTCTTCCTTGCTGAGTTTGTATTCTAGTTCAGCAGCTATTTTTTGTAATTTCGTGGCACCTATGCTACCAGCCAAACCCTTGAGGGTGTGGCTGAGTCGTTCTGCATTACCGTATTCTCCAATTTGTATGAGCCTGTTTAATTCATGCAAGGTATCTGCCTGACTTTGCTCAAACCTGTGCAGCATATTGATATAAAACTCGTGACGCCCGCCCATGTAATGCAGGCCCAGGCTGGTGTCGAGTTCATTGAATTGTGGGAATCCAGCATCCTCATCATCAAACACGGTACTGGTGATCAGGCTGCCGGGTACCGGTAATTCATGTTCCGTATCCATCCAGTGCGAGACTATCGTGAATAAGGCTTCTGGTTGTATGGGTTTGGTCAGATAGTCCTGCATGCCTTCGCGCATGCAACGCTCACGGATATCACCAACTGCATGCGCAGTGAGGGCGATGATGGGAGTGTCATTCATGCGCGCGTCTTGCCTGATTTTTGCAGCAGCTTCATGGCCATCCATGATGGGCATTTGCAAATCCATGAATATCATGGCGTAAAACCCCGGCTCATTTGCCATGATCAGACGTACGGCCTCTTCGCCATTTTCGGCAACATCAGCAGTAATGCCAACCATACTTAGCAACTCGATTGCGATTTGCTGATTGACCGGATTGTCTTCAGCCAGCAGAATACGGCGGCCAGCATGGTTTTGTGCCGAGATACTGGCACTGTGTGTATTACGTGATTCCAGGTGTGCTTCTGATTCGCCGTGTAAAGTGAAATCTATTTCAAGTGGCAGGGTGAATGAGAAAGTCGAACCCTGATTCTCTTGACTGCAGACTTCAATTTGGCCGCCCATCAATTCCACCAGGCGCTGCGAGATTGATAAGCCCAGACCTGTTCCCCCATATTTGCGGGTAGTTGAACCATCGGCCTGGGTAAAAGGCTGGAACAGGCTTTGCTGCTGTTTGGCAGACATGCCAATGCCAGTATCCCGCACCGAGAAAGTCAGATCAGTCGTTGCAGATGTGGTAGGCGGCCTGCCGACACTGAGCTCTATTTCACCACCACCAGGGGTGAATTTGACTGCGTTATTGACCAGGTTGGTCAATACCTGCCCAAGCCGCAGTGGGTCGCCGCGCAAGCGTGCAGGCACTTCTTCAGCAATTTTTACGATATAGATTATTTGTTTTTCTATGGCTTTCTGGCTGGTCAGGGTGGATACGCTATTAAGCACATCCTTGATGGAAAATGAAATTTTTTCCACATCCAGCATGCCAGCTTCTATCTTGGAAAAATCCAGTATGTCATTGATGATGCCCAACAGCGATTCACCGGCATGATGGATCTTGCTGACATAGTCGTACTGTTTGGGTGTCAGCCTGGTTTGCAGGGCAAGATGAGCCAGGCCTATGACGGCATTCATGGGGGTGCGGATTTCATGGCTCATATTTGCCAGGAATTCACTCTTAAGTCTTGTAGCATCTTCTGCTTTCTTGCGCGCCTGTCTTTCTGTCATGCTGGCAGATTCCAGCTGCTGCTGGGTCAGGCGCAGTTCACGATAGGCATTGGCATTGTCAAGTGCAATTGCGCCGTAAGAGCATAGCGTGCGAAAGATCAGGCATTCTCTTTCACCATAGGCATATTCGCGCGGTGTTTGTATGCTCATTACGCCCAGGATGCGCTCACCTATGCTGAGGGGGGCAAATAGCAGGCTCAGGGTTTCCAGCGTATCTGGTACGACAGGGAAATCATTATCTGGTCGCAATTCCAGCTTGATTTCCCGTCTTTCGCGTACACAGCGTGCACTGGAGGCACGTTCATCTGTCAGCGCGACTTCGTGATAGGGGTGTGGCAGGTTTTCTTCTATACCAAATGCCTGAGTCAGCATTTGTCCATCTGGCGACAGCATGTAAATGATGAAAGTCGTCGCATCCAATAAATCTTTGAGATGAAAGTGAATAGCTTCAAAAACCGCCTCAGGTTCCAGGTTGGAGGTAATTTGCTGGCCTATACGACCCAGACGTTCGAGGGTGGCACCTGCCTCCTGCAAGGTGGCTGCCCGGCGTGCTTCGGATACGGCAACCAGTCTGTGTTGCTCAGCCTCGGCACGTATCAATTCAGTTTCATGCCTGACTTGTGCCATGGCGGTGCGGTTATTTGCCTGTTTTTTGCTTTCGCGCTGTTCTGCGGTAATGGCTTGGCGTGCATATAGCAATGCCTTATTACTGTCACCGACATCAGCCCAGGCATCGCTCAGCGCCATCAACAATTCTGTACTGGCTTGCCAGCCTTCAGTCAGTTCACCTGTCTGCAGGGACTCTTCCAGATAATGGATGATGGCATTCGGCGCATCCATTTTTTCGGGAAGAGTGATCACATGACGCGCATGTATTTCGGCCAGGGTCTGGTTCAGCGTGACGCCTAGTGCCGTGAATTGATGCTGGTGTATCAGCGTTTTTGCTTCGGCGATAGTGGCCAGCGCCGCATCAGCCTGACCTGAGATTGATAATGCTCGAGCATAACGTACCAGGGCTTGAGGCAAGTCATCCATGGAGTGAGCAGCGCGAAACAGGGTAATCGCTTCATTGAATGCACTTACTGCTTGATCGATTTGACCTTGCATGAGCAGACATTCTGCCAGTTCTGCGTGCACTATGGCTTTATTGATACCACCTGGTGTCCTGGAAAAACCATTGAGTGCTTCTTCAAGTGTTTTCTGGCTGCGATCATATTGGCTCAATTGCCTTAACAAGCTACCCAGATGTGACATGGCATAACCTATCAAGGCTGGCCATTCGGTTTCATGGGCACGTTCTGCTGCCCATTCAAACACGCCTGCCGCACCTTCCAGATCATCCACTGTTTGCATGGATTCGCCAGAATTGCCAGCTGAAATTATAGCCAGCCTGATCATGCCAGTCTGGCGTGCCAGTTCGCTGGATTGCAGATAATAAACGGATGCTCTGGCCGGTTCTCGTCTGCCATGTATTACGCCTGACGCTGCTGCAAGATGTGCGGCAACGGCAGGGTGGTCACCATGCAGATATTGTTTGTCAAAAGCAGCGTGGCGCACCGATGCTGCCAGCGGATCGTAAAATGCCAGTTCGTAGATGACCCAGGATTCGGCGATCGCAATTCTGAGGCTATCATGGGCCCTTGAATACCAACTGATTGCCGTTACACAAGCTAGCGCTTCTCTGGCGGCATCGCCTTGTTCCTGAGCCATTACTGCGTCAGTGAGGCTGGCGTCACCAAGGCCTATATTGTCGTTAAGGTCGCTGAATACGGTGACGGCTTCAGCAAGCAAAAGTTCGCCACCGTTCAAATCGCAAAAAAGGGCGGCAATTTCTGCCCGGATCAGGCAAAGGCGGGCATGAAACTGTCTTCTCAGGGTTTCCGGTGCATCCAGATCAGCCAGTTCAGCCAATACTTCCATCGCCAGTGTTGAGGCCCGTTGACTATCTCTTTGCCGCAAATACCAGGCCATGGTCAGTTGACTGATGAATTTGTCCAGCCCCTGTGCTGAAGTCAGCCTGCTGGCAAGCTGGTTTACTTCTTCTTCAGTGGCAAATAGATTCATGATCGCAGGCGAAATAGAATTGATCAAATCATACCTTATGCCACGCTGATTGAAGGATTCTGAGGTGGGTTTTGTTGCAAACTCGGCAGGCGTGTAAGTTTAGTCAGTAGCAAAACAGGAACTTTTTAGCAGTTAATGCATCTGATTCGACTTGGCTGATATTCTATTGATATATTATCGCGTGCTGATTAATGCAGCCAAGTCTGAAATCTGGCAAATTAAATAATGATCCAAGAGGGAGAATCTATGCGTGTGTCAAAACTGTTGCCATTGGCCTGGGCGGTTATGCTGTGTTTACCTGCACTGGCTGCTGAGCCAGTCACTAAACCGGATGCAGAAAAAAAGAAATGGGATGTCAATCATCCCCCTGGTGAAAGCAAGACAGTCAATATTGACACCCGTACTGGCACATGGATGAGTGTGGATGTCAGCCCTGATGGCAAGCAATTGATATTTGATTTGCTGGGCGACTTATACACGCTACCCATTGGCGGTGGTGAAACCAAGGCTTTGACACACTCCATGGCCTGGGAAATGCAGGCGCGCTTCTCACCTGATGGCAAACAGATCGCTTATATGTCCGATGCTGGTGGTGGTGACAATGTCTGGGTCATGAATGCCGATGGCAGCAATGCGCATGCAGTCAGCAAGGAGGATTTCCGCCTCTTGAATAATCCCGTCTGGCACCCGAAAGGACAGTACATCGCCGCGCGCAAGCACTATAGCGGTACTCGCTCACTGGGTTCTGGCGAAATCTGGCTGTATCATCAGAGCGGCGGTACAGGTGTGCAATTGAATGAAAAGCCCAACTGGCAAAAAGACCTGGGCGAACCGGCATTTTCGCCTGATGGCCGCTATGTCTACTATTCGCAAGATACGACGCCAGGTACGGCGTTTGAATACAATAAAAATTCCAACGGGCAGATTTACCAGATCTTTCGACGTGACCTGCAAGACGGCAAGGTCAAAGCTTTCGTCAGTGGCCCCGGTGGTGCAGTGCGCCCTGTGCCTTCACCTGATGGCAAATACCTTGCATTCGTGCGCCGCATCCGCAATCAGTCAGCACTGTTCCTGAAGAACTTACAGACTGGCGAAGAAACTGCAGCCTGGCCAGAACTTGAGCGCGATATGCAAGAAGCCTGGGCCATACAAGGCGTGTATCCAGCTTTTGCCTGGATGCCAGGCAGTAAAGAGATCGTGGTATGGGCCAAGGGCAAGCTCTGGCGTCTCGATCCATTCAGCCGAAAGGCAGTCGACATCCCTTTTCATGTGCAAGATACCCGGGAAATACGTAGTGCCTTGCGCTTTCCACATGAGGTAGCACCTGATCAATTCGATGTGCACCAGTTGCGTTGGGTGAATGTCGCGCCAATGGGAGATAAAGTTGTCTACTCAGCCTTGGGACATATTTATGTCAAAGATCTGCCAAATGGCACACCACGCCGCCTGAGTACGCAGAGCACACATTTTGAATTCTTCCCCAGCTTTTCACGTGATGGTAAGTCCGTCGTATTCAGTAGCTGGAATGATGAAAAATTGGGTGCTGTACGGACAATAGAGCTTGCCAGCGGCAAGGAAACTATCGTGACCAAAGCCCCAGGCAAATATTTGCAGGCCAGGTTTTCACCCGATGGCAAACAAGTTGCATACGTCAAGGCCAAAGGTGGCTACCTGACTACCCCGTGGCATGGCATGGAAACCGGGGTATTCCTGACGAATGCGGATGGTAAATCCGAGCCACGCTTGTTGACAGAAGAGGGCGGCTCGCCGCAATTTGGCAAAGATGGACAAGCAGTCTATGTCACACGCACCCAGTACACTGGTGAAGTTGACTGGACTACTTCACTAATACGTCTGTCACTTGATGGAAAACCTGAACAACCAGTTGCAAAAAGTGAATTTGCCGGTGAATTTGCAATTTCGCCAGATGGTGAATGGCTGGCTTTTGGTGAGCGTTATCACGCCTATGTAACACCATTGCCACTGGCTGGTAAAGCAATCACTATCGGTCAGAAAATGGATGCATTGCCAGTCAAGCAACTGGACGTGAATGCCGGTCAATACCTGCACTGGTCTGGCGACAGCAAGCGCATCAATTTCTCACTTGGTGATGAATTATTCAGCCGTGAATTGAAAGATGCTTTCGCCTTTGTGCCAGGCGCACCAACTGATTTACCAAAACCCGCAGAGCAAGGGCAAAAGATAGGCTTCCGCCAGGCGGCGGATAAACCTGCTGGCTATACAGTCATATCCGGCGCCAGAATCGTCACCATGAAAGGTGAAGAAGTCATAGAAGATGGCCGTATCGTCGTCAAGGATAACCGTATCGTCAGTGTAGGCAAATCTGCGGATGTGGCCATACCTGCAGGTGCAACGCAAATTGATGCCAAAGGCAAAACCATATTGCCGGGTCTGGTCGACGTACACTGGCATGGAAGCATGGGTGAGAGCGGCATCATCCCGCAACAAAGCTGGGTGAATTATGCTTCGCTGGCTTTTGGCGTGACGACTATCCATGATCCGTCGAATGACACGGGCGAGATCTTCACGCAAAGCGAGTTGCAAAGAGCGGGGCAGGTGTTGGGACCACGCATTTACTCTACCGGCACCATACTTTACGGTGCAAAGGGCAATTTTGCTGCCATCGTGAATAATCTCGATGATGCCTTGACGCATCTGAAACGTCTCAAGGCAGCAGGGGCCATTTCAGTCAAGAGCTATAACCAGCCAAGGCGTGAGCAACGCCAGCAAGTTCTGGAGGCAGCGCGCCAGACGAAAATGATGGTGGTGCCAGAAGGTGGTTCTCTGTTCCAGACCAATATGAGTATGGTGGTAGATGGTCATACCGGTGTTGAGCATGCCTTGCCTGTTGAAAAAGTCTATGACGATGTCAAGCAATTGTGGTCGCAGACGCAGGTTGGCTACACTCCGACGCTGGGGGTAGCTTATGGTGGCCTGGATGGTGAGCATTACTGGTATGCCCGTACCGATGTCTGGAAACATCCGCTGCTGAGTAAATATGTGCCACGTTCCATATTGGAGCCGCGCAGCATCAGGCGTGAAACGGCGCCGGAAGAGGACTTCAATGTCATTAAGGTAGCGCAGACAGCGACCGCCTTGCAGCGTGCCGGTGTTCCAGTCAATCTGGGTGCGCATGGTCAGCGTGAAGGTCTGGCGGCGCATTGGGAATTGTGGACGCTGGTCAAAGGCGGCATGACTCCGTTGGAAGCAATACGCAGCGGCACCATCAACGGCGCACGCTACCTTGGCCTCGATAAGGACATAGGTTCTCTTGAGGTGGGTAAGTTGGCTGATCTGATGATTATTGATGGCGATGTTCTTAAGGATATACATCAGTCAGACAAGCTTAGCCATGTCATGCTGAACGGACGTTTGTATGAATCCGGTACTTTGAATGAAGTGGGTAAAACCAAAAAAGTCCGCAAAGCTTTCTTTTTTGAAGGTAAGAGTGGTGGAGAAATGCCTGTGGAAGCTGAGGAGCATGCGCACGGCCACTGATGCCAGGTGAGCTCTGAGTGATAATGAAAAATGCAGCTATTGAAAAATGGCTGCATTTTTTACATCTTTCGCCAGCCAAACATACAGTTTGATTCAGCTATTCAAACAGCCTGTATCCTAAGTTGCTGGTGGCATGTGTCACAATGGAGGCTTGACGCATTAGTCTGGTGTATTTTTTATTGCATTAATTATATTGAGTTGCCGACTTTGCAGCCTTGATTCTATGTCCAACCATCTGGAGTTCTATCATGTTTCAGCACGTTGAAGCCTATCCTGGCGACCCTATCTTGTCTTTGAATGAGGCGTTTGGTAAAGACCCGCGCACCAACAAGATCAATTTGTCTATCGGTATTTATTTTGACGATGCTGGCAAGATTCCTATGCTGCCTTCGGTACGGGCCGCAGAACACAAGGTCGTGGCAGATGCTGGCGCCCGTCCATACTTGCCTATGGAAGGCGCAGCAAATTTCCGCACGGCTGTACAGGAACTTTTGTTTGGTGCAGACAGTGCAGTAGTCAAGGCTGGCAGTGTTGTGACGATACAGGCTGTTGGTTCCAGCGGTGGCCTCAAGGTGGGCGGTGATTTCATCAAGCGTTATTTCCCGACATCGACCATGCTGGTCAGTGATCCTACATGGGATAATCACAAAGCAGTATTTGAAGGTTGTGGACTGACGGTCAAAACCTATCCTTACTACGATGCAGCAACCGGTGGCCTGCGATTTGACGCCATGATAGAAGCACTGAAAGCAGCAGAAAAGAAAAGCATCGTCCTGCTGCACGCTTGCTGCCACAACCCTACCGGTGTAGACCTGACGCAAGAGCAATGGCAACAACTGGTGCCAGTATTGAAAGAGCGTGAACTGATCGCCTTCCTCGACCTGGCTTACCAAGGCTATGGCGACGGCATCGTGGAGGATGCTTATGCTGTGCGCTTGCTGGCTGATCAGGGTTTGAGTTTCTTCGTAGCGAACTCCTTCTCCAAGAGCATGAGCTTGTATGGCGAGCGTTGCGGTGCCCTGAGCGTGGTTTGCCCGGATGCAGCACAGGCTGTGAATGTGCTGGGCCAGATGAAGGCAACTATCCGCCGCAATTACTCCAATCCACCTCTGCATGGCGGTCAGCTGGTTGCCCGTGTATTGAGCGACCCTGAATTGCGCCCTATGTGGGAAGCAGAAGTTGTTGCCATGCGTGACCGTATCCAGTTCATGCGCCGTAAATTGCATGACGTGCTGAGTGCAAAATTGCCAGGTCGCGACTTTAGTTACTTCCTGACGCAGCGCGGCATGTTCAGCTACACAGGTTTGACTGCTGAGCAATGTGATCGCCTGAAAGAAGAGTTCGGCGTTTATCTGGTGCGTTCTGGCCGTATGTGCATTGCCGGTTTGAATACTGGCAATGTAGAAGCGACTGCAAATGCAATTGCAGCTGTCCTGAGCTGATTATAAAAGCCCTGTCCGCATGCCCTTGCGGACAGGGCTTTTAACGTTGTGATTTATATGAAAAAAGCTTGCCTGTTGTTTTTGTTGATGGTTTTCGGCGTAAATGCTTCTGCTGCTGAACTGGTGTATAAAACCTATGTGAATAGTCGATATGGCTTTTCGATAGATTATCCAGATTATCTGATTCCGCAAGGCGAAGCTGCGAGTGGTGATGGACAGGTCTTTCTGTCCAAGGATGGCGAAGCTGAATTGCGTGTTTATGCCAGAGCCTGCATCGATGACCGGGATACGACTCCCGCAGAATTCCTTAAAAAGGCAGAAGCAGAAAAAGTAAAAGAAGGCAGAGTCATTTCTTACCGTGCCAAAGGAAAAGGCTTCGCTGTGGTCTCCGGTACCAAAGGCAAACAGATTTACTACGATAAATTAATGACGACTGGCAACTGGTGCACTTTCTTTCAATGGAATTACGCCGCCAGCAACAAAGAAAAATATGATGAAGCGACCAGGCTCATCGCAAACTCTTTCAAGCCTTGATTCTTGTACTTCAACATAAAAAAGATTAAAAAAAATATCAAAAAAGACAAGTCTGGCGATGATAAATTGAACTCCAGATGCTAATATGGCAGTTCTGTCATTATCATTCCATGCGGAGTAGTCATGAAACCAGCGGTGCAATTATTGTGTTGGATGCGTCTATACCTGTTGGGGCTTTGTATTTCGCTCTCAGGCTGTGCAACCCAACTTGCGCCTGCTTATGACAAAACAGTGGTCGATGGCTTGGCAGCTGTCAATACTGACACCATGATTTTGCTCGCCAGCATGTCTAACGGCACCGATAAAAGCAGCTTCCCCTCTCGCCTTGATAATTACAATTCCCTGATTGGCCGACTGGATGCCTTGAGTTTGCAGGCTGGTGCCAGGCCTATGCCCAAAAATAAAGTGACTGATACCATTAATCAATTGCTTGATAAACGCGGCAGCCCTGCAATGTCTGATGATGACAGCACGCCGCCAAGTGCTTATGCCATCAAAAAAGTTTCGGAAACCTTGGGCAAAATGCGTGATGTAGATCGCTTGCAAGGCGTGACCGCTTATGAGGCACAGGCCTTCAAGGGGCAGGCTGTGATATATCTGGACCAGGCAATTACTTACGAAAATTTCTTGCAGCGTTGAACTCTGGAGAGAAGATATGGCACTGGATCTTGATCAACTCGTGACTGATATGCAAACAGCCGCCACAGGCGTTTTGCAAACTGACGTGACGACTTTGCGCGGTTTCACGCAACAGCAACTACAGGCCATCGCCCAGCAGGCAGAACTGGTCAGTACTGGCATATTGACCAAGCAGATAACACCTGCGACACAGGAATTTTTTCTTGATGGCCTTGAGGATATGGCGCTGAGTTTTGCCAAGACCTTGCGTGGTTTGCTGATGGTAACGATAGAAAAAGTCTGGAATGCGATTGTTGGCGTATTGTGGAGTGCGATTTCAAAAGCGACTAGCCTGGTATTGCCAGTGCCGGTCATGAATTCTTAAAGCACATCGTTACCACTATATATTAAGGCGAGATGCATGAATGCTCATTGCATCCCTTGGTCTCGTTGGCGCTGGACTTGTTATCGACGGCAGGCTTCTGTGATATCAGTTTCTGCCACCAACTGACCTAGCATGCAGCCCAGTTTAAGATCATCAATGTGACCAAATAGATGAAATCTGATGTGCCCCTGCCGATCTATGAGCAAGATGCTTGGTGTGCCGCGCAAGCCAAATTGCTGCATGCTCAAAGGTATTCCACTGACTGGATCTGGCATGTCGATGGCAATCGGGAAGCGCAAACGATATTCATGGATAAAAGCTTTTAAGGCTTCTTTACCCATTGCATGGTGGTGCTCAAACACGGTATGTAAGCCTATAACAGCAAGATCTTGCTGCGAAAATGCATTTCTTACTGCACTTGCCTGTGGTAACCCATGCGTGACACAAGCAGGGCATAGCATTTGAAAGCCATGCAGAAATACGACTTTTCCGCGTAAAGATTGCAAGCTGATGACAGAGTCAGTATTGAGCCAATCCGATGTGATTAGTTCAGGTGCGATGTTATTGATCAAGGACATCCCCATTTTCCCTTTTATTTTGTGTAGAGTGCGGACATATCCGCACCCTGAAAAACTGATTAATTTTAGTTGGCTGTGTTCAGTTTTATTTTTGGGAAATCAACCGGTACGGCCAGTGCCACATTGATATAGTTGGTGTACAGATTGAGAGCGACATGCGCCATGATTTCAACGATATGTTCATCGCCATAACCATGTAACCGCAAGAATTCCACATCTTCCTTGTTGATTTGTGCCCGCTGGTTGACGACCTTCAAGACAAATTTTAATACGGCGTCAGTTTTCGCATCATATGAATTGCCTGATTGGGCTGCTGCCATTTCTGCGCTACTGGCCCCTGCTTTTGTCCCAGAACGGTATGCGCCGCCAGACAGTATTCGCACTGATTCTGGTTAGCTATGGCAACTGCAATCTGCTCCCCCAACTTTGCCGGGATAACACCATTGCCCAGTGCTGCAAATGCAGACCACATGCTTTTGAGTGCTGCACTGGAGTTGGCGACAGCACGGAACATATTTGGCGTGTTGCCAAAAGCGGTATTGATGTCACTCAAAATGGCATGACGTGTACCGGAGGTTTCTTTGAGATTGACGAGTTGAACGTGGAGCATGGTGATTCCTTTCGGGTTTGCGGTTTTGACTTACTGATTGATTTTGCCAGGCAGGCTTAAATTGCCTGAGGCGACTTTGAAAACATTGGTGACGCAAAGCAGTGGGGCATGGACACTTGCATTTACGCGCAGGGCAGCCGTGACACCATCGAAACCGGCGGTTTTAATGATTTCGATATCATCAAAAGGCACCCGCACTTCCAGCGTCTTGCCTGTGAATGTAGGGCTCCAGCCGGGGCTGTCTATGAGTATTGGTAAACCAGGCCAGGTTTTGGGTAGGCGGGGTTTGCTACCTTCGGGAATATCAACCACCTTTAGCGCATCTTTGCCACAAGCCTGGTCAGGCTGCAAGACTACCCAGTGCGAATGCCAGACATTGCCATCATTGCTGGGGTTACTATCACCGTTTTCATCAAACAGTGGGGTGTCATCAAAGTCAGGGTGGGAAGTGACAGCAAAAGCCAGGATGCCACTTTTAGGCTCGAAACCGACTACAGATGGGTCCAGAGTGGTTGGCCACACATAAGAGAAAACAGAACTGCCCGCGAGTTTGCCAGATTTGGTAGGCCTGGTTTTGCCAGCCTTGCCTGAGACGGCAATATGAAAAATTGCCACATTACCTTCAGTCGTAATCTTGGTATGGAAAATATCAAAGGCAGGTTTGATCTTGTTGCTGGTTTCAGTTTGTATGCCGCCCTGATGCGCATGATCATGAGCCGTAGCCCATTGGTTTGCGCAGACCATCGCCAAACACACGCAGAGTTTCTTGTATCGGTGTTTCATGTTTATCTTTCAAATGTCATGTTACGGTTCTGTTTATTGGCACGCATTGCCAGGCTGATTTCTGTTGCGTGTACTGCTCGCATTCGATGCAAGAACCACAGCATCAAATATAAATGGTAGGAGTCCTAATTAAATAATTGAAAAAAATAGGCGATCTGTCTTAGTTATTTCATTTTCTCCTATTTCATTTCTATCTTTTTCCAGTTACTGCGAATGATGTTGCTTGCCGTTTGTTGATGTTCAGGGCAATCCAGACGCAATTGCTCTTTGCGCAAAGGAGCATCCACCAGGGCGCAATGATGGGGGGCAAGTGTATTGTCGTGCCTGTCGGGCATGAAATGAGTGCAAGTGACGCAGGCGCGTATATCGGGAAAATGCTCGATTTGCTGCAATTTGCCTATCAGGTTCAACAGACTGGTGAAAGTTTGTTCTTGTGCGGCAGGTGACAACTGCTTGATGGCATCGCTGGCAAAACCAGTTGCGCCAGCAATCTTTTTGACCAGGGTGTGACCATCGGCGGTCAGTCTCAAGGCAATGGCTCGGCCATCGTCTGGTGCGCGGGTTTTTTCTACCAAGCCCTTGGCCGTCAATGAACTGACAGAGTCACTGGCGCTGGCTGTGCTGACACCCAATTGCTCGGCAATCCACGATAGTCTGACACCCTCCTTGCGCGCGGCCAGCATGTCTATGATATCGACTTGCGTGGGATTCAAGCCTTCAGACGTGGCGAACTGCCAGGTGCCAGAGCGCAATACGCCGGCAATTCTGGCAATCGCATCCAATATGCGTTCACTAGTTGCTGTCGTTTCGTCCCAAGGATGGTTGGCTGATTTTTTCATGTTCGCATTATGGAACAATAAAACAAATATGTAAAGGAGTCCTAATTAAATTGTTGTGCTTTGATTTCTTGTGGATTTACCTGCTTCTATACATTGGGTTTTATCGGTACAGTCGAAGCAGGATGCATCTGGTGTTGAAATCAGGTGCTGAAGCTGGAAACACTTAAATTGTCTTCTGGCATGCTAATCCAATGGGTGCAGGCGTGTTTCAGCTTTTCTGGATTGCCGTTGGTGTAAGCATTAATGTGGGGAGTATCGCTATTACTGCTTGTCAGATCACGCTCAGCCAGCAAGCGTTGTAATTGAGATGCAACGGCTTTTCCGGTATCAATCAGTGTGATGGGATCACGGTCAGGGATATGCGCAGACGTGAGTTCCTGTATGAGCTTGGCTACAAAGGGATAGTGGGTGCAACCCAATACCAGGGTATCGACTTTTGCGTCGAGCAAGGGATTCAGATAGCCTTTCAGCAAAAGTCGGGTGTGAGCTGCATTTGCTTCAGTTTTTTCTATTTGATCCACCAGGCCTACGCATGCTTGGGGAATAAATTCTACGGCGGTTTCAGCACTTAACTGTGTGCTCAAGCGGTGATATTTTTCACTTTGTATGGTGGACAGAGTAGCCAGGACGCCGACTTTTTTTGTCTTGCTGAGCAAGCTTGCTGGTTTCAAGCCAGGCTCGATGCCAACAATGATGAGGTCAGGATAATGCAGTCGAAGATGCTTGATGGCTGCAGCAGTGGCAGTATTGCAGGCAACTACCAGAGCCTTGATTTTCTTGCTCAGCAAAAAATCTGTTACGGCGATACTGCGCTCCAGAATCTCTGCGCTGGTCTTGTCGCCATAAGGCGAAAAACCTGAATCGGCCACATACACCAATGCTTCATTTGGCAGGGTTTGGCGTATGTGCTGCAATACTGACAGACCACCCAGGCCAGAATCAAATACCCCAATTGGAGCAGAGCGTGCAAATTCCTCTGATGCCATTGTGGTATTTATTCCTGTTTCAGTTAGCAATAGTCAACAATAGTCAGCATGCGATCAGGATGCGCTGACAGGGATGATGCCTATCTTCGCTTGCCATTCTTTTGGGCCAGTATTGTGTACGGATGTGCCACTGGAATCAACCGCAACCGTAACAGGCATATCGACCACATCAAATTCGTAAATCGCTTCCATACCCAGGTCAGCAAAACCAACGACCGTAGCTGATTTGATGGCTTTGGAAACCAGGTAAGCCGCACCGCCAACTGCCATCAAATATGCCGACTGGTGTTTGCGTATGGATTCAATGGCGACCGGGCCGCGTTCTGCCTTGCCTATCATGGAGATGAGGCCGGTTTTTTCCAGCATCATGTCAGTGAATTTATCCATGCGGGTGGCAGTTGTCGGACCAGCTGGTCCAACGGCTTCATCACGTACCGGATCAACCGGGCCTACATAGTAAATCACACGATTGGTGAAATCGACAGGCAATTGCTCGCCTTTGGCCAGCATGTCCTGGATGCGCTTGTGGGCGGCATCACGGCCAGTCAGCATTTTTCCGTTCAAGAGCAAAGTTTGGCCTGGCTTCCAGGAAGCGACTTCTTCCTTGGTCAGGGTGTCTAGATCTACGCGCTTGGATTTTTCTGTATCAGGTGCCCAGCTCACATCTGGCCAGTCCGACAGTTTTGGTGGTTCTATGTAGCTGGGGCCAGAACCATCAAGAACAAAATGCGCATGACGGGTAGCCGCGCAGTTAGGGATCATGGCAACAGGCTTGGACGCTGCATGGGTAGGGTACATATTGATTTTGACATCCAGCACTGTCGTCAAGCCACCCAGGCCTTGTGCGCCTATGCCCAGTGCATTGATCTTGTCGCACAGTTCTATACGCAGTTCTTCAGTCTTGTTTTGTGGGCCGCGTTGCTTGAGTTCATACATGTCGATGTCATCCATCAAGGATTCTTTCGCCATCAGCATGGCTTTTTCTGCAGTGCCGCCTATGCCTATGCCCAGCATGCCAGGAGGGCACCAGCCCGCGCCCATGGTCGGTACGGTTTTCATGACCCAGTCAATCAGGGAATCAGAAGGGTTTAACATGACGAACTTGGTTTTATTCTCAGAACCGCCACCTTTGGCTGCAACTTTGACGTCTACCGTATTGCCAGGCACCAGTTCCATGTGTACCACGGCAGGGGTATTGTCCTTGGTGTTTTTGCGTTCGAAATGCGGGTCTGCGACGATAGATGCGCGCAGTTTATTGTCTGGGTCGTTGTAACCACGACGCACACCTTCATTGACTGCATCGATGATGGAGCCGCTGAAGCCTTCAAAGCGTACACCCATGCCGATCTTCAGAAACACATTCACTATGCCTGTGTCCTGGCAGATAGGACGACGGCCTTCTGCGCACATGCGCGAGTTGGTCAGGATTTGTGCAATGGCGTCTTTTGCTGCCGGGCTTTGTTCTGCCTCGTAGGCACGCGCCAGATGGGCGATATAGTCGGCTGGATGATAAAAACTGATGTACTGCAGCGCGGCGGCTACTGATTCGATCAGATCGTCTTGCTTGATTACTGTCATGATATGGCTCTTGGCTAGGTGTAGAAAAACTTAAATAGCTGATTACTTTGTATGCTTGGGCAAGATTCTATGGATCAATGCTTACTGCCTGCTTGCGCAGTTCTTGTCATGATCTGGTCGCAATGTGCAATGGCCAAGGCTGACAATAAGAACACTACGTGAATACCTGTTTGTGCCAGCACTACTGGAGGTTCATAGTTAGCTGCATTGATAAAGGTTTTCAATAAGTGGATGGATGAGATGCCGATGATCGCCATCGCCAGTTTCACCTTGAGTACCGATGCATTGACATGCGAAAGCCACTCCGGCTGATCCGGGTGGCCATCAAGCCCAAGGCGTGAAACGAAGGTTTCATAGCCACCGATAATAACCATGATGAGCAGGTTGGAAATCATGACTACGTCTATCAGGCCAAGCACAACCAGCATGATGGTGGTTTCCGTCAATTTTGTTGGCCTGATGCCGCCACTGGCTACTGCATCAATAATATGTTTCAGGGCTGCTTCGTTGCCCATTGCAGCACCGATCAAATCAACCAGTTCTACCCAGAAGTGGAATACATAAACGCATTGCGCAAGTATCAATCCGAGATAAAGTGGTAGTTGCAGCCAACGGCTGAAGAAAATCAAACTGGCAAGGGGAGAGAGTTTTGCTGAAGTTACTGGTTTGTTCATGTCGGCAATCGTTGGTGAAAGGGGCAATTTTTAATGTTAACCGATATTTTACATGGGCAAAGCCCACTCGGGTAGCGCAGGTAATAAAGGCAGGCGTGTAGTGGTGATGCAATGGTATCTTTGTGGTATCATTTTCTAAAAGAGCAAGCGTAAGGCTTGAGTAAGTCTGCAAGTTTAAGGTTTGCCTTGAGTTTGACTGTCAAAATCTGGCGCAATGTCAGGTTTTTATGGGGCTGTATGAGATATTGGCATGGGTGTTAATCACCTGCCCAGATTCAACAGAAGAGAAGATTTCAATCAAACGATAACAAGCTGGAGATACAAATGTCTGACCTCAACACTGCGCAAACAGAAGCTAAAACAGAATCCCGTGTTTTTTACCCACCGGCAGCATTTGTTGCCAATGCGGCTATCCCTAGCATGGATGCCTATAACGCACTATGCAATGAAGCCGAGCAAGATTATGAGGGCTTCTGGGCGCGCTTAGCCCGTGAAAACCTGCACTGGCATAAAGATTTCAGCACGACGCTGGATGAGTCAACAGCCCCCATGTACAAATGGTTTGAGGACGGTTTGCTGAATGTGTCCTATAACTGCCTGGATGTGAATCTGCAGAATGGCAATGCCGATAAAGTGGCGGTGATTTTTGAAGCAGATGGTGGCGAAATTACCAAGGTGACGTACAAGGATTTGCATGCAAAAGTCTGTCAGTTTGCCAATGGCTTGAAATCTCTCGGCATCAGCAAGGGGGACCGTGTTGTGATTTACATGCCCATGTCCATTGAAGGCGTGGTGGCCATGCAGGCATGCGCGCGCATAGGGGCGACACATTCTGTTGTGTTTGGCGGTTTCTCTGCCAAATCCTTGCAAGAGCGTATCGTTGACGTGGGTGCAGTCGCTGTAATCACGGCCGATGAACAAGTCCGTGGTGGCAAGCATTTACCCTTGAAATCCATTGTTGATGAAGCATTGACCCTGGGTGATTGCGAGAAAGTAAAAAGTGTCGTTATCTATAAACGCACAGGCGGCAATATCAATCTTGCTGATGGGCGCGATATATGGATGCATGATCTGGTAGCGACGCAATCAGCAGTGTGTGAGCCTGAATGGGTTAGTGCCGAGCATCCTTTATTCATACTGTATACATCTGGCTCCACAGGCAAGCCAAAAGGCGTGCAACATTCGTCGGGTGGTTATTTGTTGTGGGCTATCTTGACGATGAAATGGACCTTTGATATCAAACCGGCAGATGTGTTCTGGTGTACTGCAGACATAGGCTGGGTGACTGGTCATACTTATATCACTTACGGTCCACTGGCAGCTGGCGCGACTGAAATTGTGTTTGAAGGTGTGCCCACTTTCCCGAATGCCGGACGTTTCTGGAGCATGATAGAAAAACACAAGGCTACCATTTTCTATACTGCACCAACGGCGATACGCTCACTGATCAAGGCTGCAGATGGCGACGCCAGTATCCATCCAGATAAATTTGATTTATCTTCCTTGCGCTTACTGGGTTCCGTAGGTGAGCCTATCAATCCTGAAGCCTGGATGTGGTACTACAATAATATAGGTCGTGGCAATTGCCCTGTCGTTGATACCTTCTGGCAGACAGAGACAGGTGGTCACATGATGACACCGTTGCCAGCCGCAACGCCTATGGTGCCTGGTTCTTGCACCTTGCCATTGCCAGGCATCATGTCGGCTATTGTCGATGAAACTGGCCATGATTTACCTAATGGGCAGGGCGGTATTCTGGTGGTAAAGCGTCCATGGCCTTCCATGATACGGACGATCTGGGGTGATCCTGAGCGCTTCAAGAAGAGTTACTTCCCTGAAGAGTTCGGTGGCAAGGTCTATCTGGCTGGCGATGGCGCAATACGCAATAAAGATACTGGTTATTTCACTATCACTGGCCGCATTGACGATGTGCTGAACGTATCCGGTCATCGCATGGGCACGATGGAGATTGAATCTGCCCTGGTGGCCAATCCTCTGGTGGCAGAAGCTGCTGTGGTTGGCAAGCCTGATGATACTACCGGAGAAGCGATTTGTGCTTTTGTTGTATTGAAACGCACACGTCCAACTGGTGATGAAGCAAAACAAATTGCGACGGAATTGCGCAACTGGGTAGCAAAAGAAATTGGCCCTATCGCCAAACCAAAAGAAATCCGCTTCGGTGATAATTTGCCCAAGACACGTTCTGGCAAGATCATGCGCCGCTTGTTGCGGGTACTGGCTAAGGGTGAAGAAATTACTCAGGATATTTCAACACTCGAAAACCCAGCTATTCTGGAGCAGTTGAAACAAGCGCAATAAATTGGGTTTAAATCTATAAGTTAAAAAAATGGCGCTGGAGTGCAGCGCCATTTTTGTCATCGCGTCTGGTTAGCGATTGGTGCGGGACATGTGTACGAGGCGTTCAAACAAATGTACGTCTTGTTCATTTTTCAGCAAGGCACCATGCAGGGGAGGGACGATGGCTTTATTGTCCTTGCTGCGCATGGCGTCTACCGGAATATCTTCTGCCAGCAAGAGTTTCAGCCAGTCTATGAATTCAGACGTAGAAGGTTTTTTTTTGAGCCCTGCAACATCGCGGATTTCATAAAAGGTTTGCAGCGCCTGTGCCAGCAAGTCGGACTTCAATTTTGGGAAGTGGACGTCAACAATCTTTTGCATCGTTTCCTTGTCAGGGAATTTGATGTAGTGGAAAAAGCAGCGACGCAAGAAGGCGTCAGGCAATTCTTTCTCATTGTTTGAAGTGATGATCACTAGCGGGCGGTGCCTGGCGCGTACCATTTCGCGGGTTTCATAGACATAAAACTCCATGCGGTCAAGTTCACGCAGCAAGTCATTGGGGAATTCTATGTCTGCTTTATCGATTTCATCGATGAGTAAAACGACTGGCTCATCAGCAGTAAAGGCTTGCCACAACACACCTCTGATAATGTAGTTATGAATGTCTTTGACACGTTCATCACCCAGTTGGGAATCGCGCAGGCGAGAGACTGCATCATATTCATACAGGCCTTGCTGTGCCTTGGTGGTAGATTTGATATGCCATTGCATTAAAGGCATATTCAGGGCGGCAGCAACTTCTTCGGCCAGCATGGTTTTGCCGGTGCCCGGCTCACCCTTGATCAATAGCGGGCGTTGCAGGCTCAGGGCAGCATTGACTGCCAGTTTCAAATCGTCTGTGGCGACATAATTGTCAGCGCCGTCAAAGCGCAAGGTATTTGGAGCTTGGGTCATGGGTATCGGCTCAGCGTGTTTGGTTACATAAAGGTGTAAAGAGTATAAGCGAGAACTGATACTCTTGTGAACGACTGTTCTTTTCACTTGCAATCGAATTCGGAGGACATTAAATTTTGCATTCGCAATTGCATAAATGCAGCTTTTTCACCCCTTGATAGGGGGCTGATGCCAGGTTTTTTGCGCAAATTTGATTGTAATCAGCTAAAATACTGAGTTATATCAAAACGCTATATTTATTGATCTGCCTGCTAATTAATAATCGCTCATATGAAAAAATTGTTTGCACTCCTCGCTTTGGCGAGCTTCGCTCAAGCTGCTACGGCAGCAGATCCAGTTGGCAATCCTAAAGATGCTGCTGAAAAGAAAATCGCGATGTGTATCGGTTGTCACGCTATTCCAGGGTATAAAGCGACTTTTCCTGAGGTATACCAAGTACCCGTGATAGGTGGTCAATCTGCCAAATACATTGAGAGTGCCTTGAAAGCCTATCAAAAAGGTGATCGTAAACATCCTTCCATGCGCGGCATTGCTGGTAGCCTGACAGATCAGGATATTGCAGATCTGGCAGCATACTACTCACAACAAAAATAAGAATAGGATAGCATCATGAAGAAAAATCTGTTGATGGCAACTTTGTTGTCTAGCCTGTCTTTCGCAGCTTATGCTGGAGGTAATATTGATGCGGGTAAAGAGGCTGCAAAGAAATTCAATTGCGCATCTTGTCATGGCGAAAACTACTCCAAACCTTTGGATCCTTCTTATCCAAAGCTGGCTGGTCAGCATGCGGACTATCTTGCCCAGGCTTTGTACGCTTATCAGCGTGGAGCCGATGGCGCTTATGGCCGCTCTAATCCAACCATGGTCACGCAAGCCAAAGCTTTATCAAGCAAAGACATACAAAATATTGCAGCCTACTTGCAAAGTTTGCCAAGTGAGCTTGTGTTGAAGAAATAAACTTTTGCTTGTATGAAAAAGCCACGAATTATCGTGGCTTTTTTTATATCTTCTGTTTCGCTTAATGGGTAAGGAATAGCTATTCGCATTTCTCTAGACGAAAAAAAACCGACCTGAAGGTCGGTTTTTCTTAAGTAATTAAAAATTACTTGGAAGCAGATGCGGAAGCTGCTGCTGGAGCGGAAGCTGCTGCAGATGCTGCAGGAGCTGCGCCAGATGCTGCTGCTGCGTCAGATGCTGCTGCTGGAGCTGGAGCTGCTGCTGGAGCTTCTGCAGGTGCAGATGCTGGAGCTGGAGCCGTTGCAGATGCTGGAGCGGATGCTTCAGGAGCTTTTTTCTCGCCGCAAGCAGCCAGAGTCAATGCCAACAGGGAAACGAGCAAGAGTGATTTTTTCATGTTTGTACTTTCAATAAATAGATCAAAAAAGAAGATCAAAACGTTGCGATGAATAATTACCGGTAATTATCGCTCTATAGGTTAATTCGCGAGCTTCTCGCCAAAACGACATTCGGCCCCTACGAAAGTTTCCTAACCCGGAATTATAATGATTTTTCCATTAATGGAATAGGCATAGATGCATTTTTGCACTCAAATCAGTCATTATTTCTAGCTAAGTAGCTAATTTTAGTGGGGATTTTCAGCTTTTTCTTGAAAATGCGCCATTTACAGAAAGAAAATTTTCTTTCATATTTTAGAAATATGGCGCATTGCAGCATCCCTTAACGTATTTCCAGCCAGCCGTCTTCATACCAGAGGCAAAATGTTTCTAACGCATCTGCGGAAATATTAGCCAAATCAGCGCCGTCGAGTTCTCTTTGATTTGCTAATTTGCTCAGACAGATTTTGTCCTCTTTGCCAACAGCGAATGATTCACCATTGATGAAAATATGTTTTCCTTTGTATAACATCAGGGATTTGCGCGATAGCCTTACGCCATTTTTCAAGGCTGACTGATGGAAGCGTTTAGGTGCCAGCGGTTTTTCCGGTCCACTGAAGAACACACTAGGTTTGGGTTCTGTCAGATGTTCACCCAGGAAAATGAGTATGTCATCATCTGTAAATTGAATCTTGGCAATCTCTTCAGCAACTTGTTCCAGCATTTCATTGCTAATTTCTGCCGGTTTGGCGCTGACTTTCAGGTCTGGATCTGCGTATCTTCCTGGCAAGTCTATCGAGTCCGACATGAAGTGCAGGAAGGATTCACCCAGTTCCTGGTACGAGGGGGCACGAAAACCTATGGAGTAAGTCATGCATTCGCCTATGGCAATGCCATCGTGGGCATATTTAGGCGGCAGGTAAAGCATGTCGCCCGGTTCCAACAAGAATTCTTGCTCTGCCTTGAAGTTGCGCAATATCTTGAGGGGCATGCCATCAATCAGCGTAAGGTCTTTCTGCGCGCCAATGCGCCATTTGCGCTGTCCATGTGCCTGCAGAAGGAACACGTCATAAGAATCAAAATGGGGGCCAACGCCGCCGCCATCGGCCGCAAAGCTGATCATCAGATCGTCAAGCCGGCTGTCAGGTATGAAGCGAAATTGCCTGAGCAAAGCATCTGCCTTGTCATCGTGTAAATTCACACCCTGTACCAGTAGCGTCCAGTCTTTCTTTTCCTTGAAGGGTATGCTTGCTTGTGGGCCAGACTTCATTTCCCAGTGCTTGTTGAAGAAGCTGATCAGCCTGGATTCAACATCGTCACGGCCAGCCATGTCAAATAGCTCAGCTTTTGGGATCAGGGGTTGGAAGCCGGGGATAGCCTGGCGTATCAGCAAAGGCTTCTTGTGCCAGTATTCGCTGAGAAATTCTTCTGCTGTAATGTCGCCCAGCAGGGGCAGGAGAGTGGTATTTTTTTTCATGCCCGCATTATAGGCTGCGGCAAACGACTCGACTAGACAGGTATAATCTCAGTGCAAAATAAATTTTTAAGGAATTGCTATGAAGATAGGCAAAAATTCAGTTGTTACTGCAGTCTATACCTTGAAAGACGCGCAAGATAACCTGATAGAAGAAGGTCAGGAGCCTATGGTGTACCTGCATGGCGGGTACGATAACGTGTTTCCCAAAATAGAAGAAGTCCTGGAAGGCAAGGAAAAGGGCTTTAGCACCATTATCCAGCTCAATCCCGAAGACGCCTTTGGTGATTACGATGCAGCTTTGGTGAAAGTGGAGCCACGCGAACGCTTTCCGTCACCGCTGGAAGTTGGCATGCAATTCGAAGGCATGCCAGAAGAATCGGATGATGAGACTGACGAAGATAACGCGCATATTTTTACAGTCACAGATATTGCCGATGATAAAGTTGTGCTTGACGGCAATCACCCCCTGGCTGGTATCGCCTTGCGTTTTAGCCTGACAGTTGAGGACGTGCGTGCGGCTTCGGAAGAGGAAGTCGCTCATGGTCACGTCCATGGTGCACACGGACATCATCATGATGAAGATGATGAAGATGACGAAGGTATGGGCGATGAATATCGCAGCCATCCTTTACACTAGGTCTGATTTAAAAAATGCCGCTGAATGATCTCCGCGGCATTTTTTCTTTCTGGAACTTGTCTTAATCAGCCCTTGTTTGCCAGGTTCTTCAATTCATATAAGGCAGCTAGCGCTTCTCTGGGCGTCATGCTATCAGGATCCATGGTTTCAAGAGTGTCCAGTAGTTCGGTATTGACGGGATCTGGTTCAATAACTTCTATTTCAGGTGCACCAGCTGCGGAAGAGAATAAATCAAACTGTGGCGTCGATTGTAGCGATTGTGCTTCCAGGTCTGCCAGGTGCTTGCGGGCAGCACGGATAACTACCTGAGGTATTCCCGCAAGTTGTGCCACCTGCAAACCATAACTTTGCGACGCAGGGCCAGCCTGCACTGCGTGCAGGAAGACGATGTTTTCCTTATGTTCTACCGCCGACAAATGCACGTTTTCTGCTGACGGGTGCACTTCAGGCAGTTGCGTCAGTTCAAAATAATGCGTGGCAAACAGGGTATAGCTCTTGGAAACCTGTATCAGGTGCTTGGCAATTGCCCAGGCCAGAGCCAGGCCATCAAATGTGGATGTGCCGCGGCCCACTTCATCCATCAGCACCAGCGAATGGTCGGTAGCGCCATTCAAGATGGCAGCCGACTCTGTCATTTCCACCATAAAAGTAGAGCGGCCACCTGCAAGGTCATCCGCCGCGCCTATGCGCGTGAAGATACGGTCTATTGGTCCTATTGTCACTTCAGTAGCAGGTACATAACTGCCTACATAGGCGAGCAAGGTGATCAGCGCGACCTGGCGCATGAAAGTTGATTTACCACCCATGTTGGGGCCAGTGATCAGCAACAATTTGCGTTCAGCAGAAAAATCGCAATCATTGGCGATGAAGCGTTCTATCTGGTTTTCGACCACCGGATGGCGACCCTGGGCAATATGTAGAGTTGGCTCACCCACCAATTGCGGCGCGCACCAGTTATTCCTGGTTGCATGCTCGGCAAGGCTTACGAGGGTGTCAAGTTGTGCAATTGCATTCGCTACTCTTTGTAATAGCGGAACTTGCGGCAACAGATCTTGCAGCAGGCGCTCATACAGCATTTTTTCCCGCACCAGCGCACGCTCCTGAGCTGACAGCGCTTTGTCCTCAAAGGCTTTCAATTCTGGTGTGATGTAGCGCTCAGCATTTTTCAGGGTCTGGCGACGGCGATAATTGTCCGGTACCTTATCGCTTTGTCCGTTCGTGACCTCTATATAAAAGCCATGTACACGGTTGTATTCTACGCGCAGATTGGCGATGCCCGTACGTTCACGTTCAGAGACTTCGAGATCTATCAGGAATTGCCCTGCATTTTCTGATAGCGCGCGCAATTCATCCAACTCTGCGTCAAAACCAGTCGCAATTACGCCACCATCGCGCACCATGGAGGCGGGTTGTAGCATCAAACCACGTTCTAGCAGATCCAGGCATTCTGTCGGTGTATCCAGATCAGAGAGTACCTTGGTTAGCAGACTGGTTTGATTGTCGGCAATGCATAAGTTCACATAATTGCGCAGGCCAGGCAGATTTTGCAGGCCATCGCGCAGCGCAGACAAGTCACGAGGTCGTGCAGAGTGCAGGGCGATACGCGTTGTAATGCGCTCTATGTCAGGGATGGCCTTTAAAGTGGTTGCCAGGCCATCGGTAGAGTCTGCCTGGATCAGTGCCTTGATTGCATCATGGCGCGACCTGGCAACAGCCTGATCGCGTCGTGCATGATGCAGCCAGTGGCGCAGCAGGCGCGAGCCCATGGCAGTGCGGCAATGATCGAGCAAAGAAAACAGGGTGGGTGATTCTTGCCCGCGCAAAGTCTCAGTCAGCTCCAGATTGCGTCGTGTGGCAGTGTCCAGGCCGATGAACTCATGTTCGCTTTCGACATTTAATGTATTGACATGCTTTAGACCGCGGCCTTGTGTGCTTTCGGCGTAGCGGAGCAATGCGCCTGCAGCACCCAGGGCAGCATTCAGGTTTTCTACGCCAAAGCCTGTCAATGAGGCGGTGCCTAGTTGATCTTGCAAGGCTTTTTGCCCTTGCTTGATATCAAAATGCCAGTCGGGCAATTCAGAAAATTTACCTGGAAGTTGAGCGTAGTGCTCATCCAGCAAAAGCGTGCCAGCGGACAGTAATACTTCAGCGGGGCTGATACGCTCCAGCTCTTGCTGCAGTCGTTGTGGCAGGGATTTTTCATCGGTCGATATTTCCATCAACTTCAGAGCGCCACTGGCCAGTGACAGCCACGCCAAGCCTATGCTGACGGTTTTTCTTTGTTGCAACATACACAATGACAGCAATGGACGTTCAGATTTCTCTGGCAACAAATCGGTATCAGTCAGGGTGCCTGGGGTAATCACGCGCAAGACTTTGCGTTCTACCGGCCCCTTGCTGGTTGCCGGGTCACCTATCTGCTCGCAAATGGCAGCAGATTCACCTATCTTGACCAGTTTGGCCAGATACGGTTCCAGTGAGTGAAAAGGTACGCCAGCCATCTTGATGGGCTCGCCGCCAGAACTGCCGCGCTGAGTAAGGGTGATGCCTAGCAAGCGCGATACTTTTTCGGCATCGCCAAAAAACAGTTCATAGAAATCTCCCATGCGATAAAACACCAGGGTTTCCGGATAGTCTGCCTTTATGCGTAAATATTGCTGCATCATCGGCGTGTGTTGTGTTTCTTTTGCTGTCATAAGGCTTTGATTTTATTCGCTTTGTTTTCTTGCTTTTACTTGCCGAAGAGATGGGATTGGTATCGACGCAGTTCAAATTTGGTGCGCACCATATCATAGACGATTGCCTTGGTCTACGGGTGGCCGGCCTTATTGTTGAAATCAATGACTTACAGGTGGGGCAATTGAGAGATAACACAAAAATCTGTATAAGATATTGTTAAAATAAAAAAATTTGATTGTGGCAATATCTTCCTTAATTTCGAGAGGGCACCAGCTGATGACGAATGAGTTTATGTATGGGCAAAGCACTGCCCTGATTGTTTTTCTGCTTCTGGCCGGTATGTTGATTGCCAACGAGCTTGCATATAGAAATGGCGTGCGCAAACAAGCGCTGGCGAATGATGCTGCTAAGTCGCAGATCAATACTTTGCAGGCTTCCATGTTGGGCTTGCTTGCTTTGCTGTTGAGTTTTGCCTTTTCTCTGGCGCTGCAAAGATTTGATGAGCGCAATCAATCGGTAGTGAGTGAAGCGAATGCAATTGGCACCACCTATTTGCGCACCCAGTTGTTACCCGCGAGCATACGCGAGCAGGCGCAGACCATGTTGAAGCTGTACATAGACCTACGAGTAGAGGAAGGGCAGGTTAGTCTGGCAGATGTAGAAAAACGTGATGCCTTAATAAAAAAATCTAGCCAAATCTCGGATCAGTTGTGGGCGCTCGCCATGAAGTCAGTCGAGCTTGATAAGAGTGCTGTGACCACTGGCATGTTTGTACAGTCGTTGAATGACACTATCGATGCATTTGGTAAAAGGGATGCGGGCTTGCAAAGACATGTGCCTGAGACAGTTGTGTTGCTTTTGCTGATTACAATCATCATTACAGCTGCGACGATAGGCTATGCCTCTGGTCTGACTGGGCAAAGGGCTGCCTTTGCGACCTTGGCATTACAAATACTGATTAGCATGGCTGTATTCTTGACAATAGACCTTGACCGCCCTCGACGAGGTTTTATACAAGTTAGCCAGACGAGTATGCTGAGTTTGCAGCAGGCGATTCATGCAACGAATAAATGAATATTTGTAAAACACTAAGGGCCAGAATGGCACTTAGTGTTTTTAATCTGCTTAAACGCGGATGTTAACCGTTGCCACGGCTACCAGACCTGCGCGGAGCAGATTGTTTTACTGCTGGCCTTGGGCCCGCCGGACGTGGTTTGGCACCCTGCGGTGCAGCAGCTTTGCCTGGCGTGCGAGCTTGCTGGTTGCGGCCATCACCAGATGGGCGTTGGCCTCGGCCTGATGGCTGACTTCTGCCGCCTCCGCCACCACGGTGATCAAAGCTGCGCAACTGAATAGGCTCTGCCTTTGCATGTGGGTCGGGGATGAAGCCATCGATGATCTCTTGCGGAATTTGACGTTTGATGAGCTTTTCTATGTCGGCCAGCAACTTGAATTCATCAACGCACACCAGGGAGACCGCTTCGCCAGTGGCGCCAGCGCGGCCCGTGCGTCCAATGCGATGCACATAATCTTCCGGCACGTTCGGTAAATCATAGTTGACGACGTGAGGCAATTGGTCAATGTCAATACCGCGGGCAGCGATGTCGGTCGCAACCAGTACAGTCAGGCTGGCATCCTTGAATTCAGCCAAAGCCTTTGTCCGTGCAGATTGGCTCTTGTTGCCGTGAATGGCCATGGCAGCAATGCCATCTTTGCCCAATTGTTCTACCAATTTGTTGGCGCCATGCTTAGTGCGGGTAAATACCAGCACTTGTGACCATTGATGGGTCTTGATCAGATGCGCCAGCAAAGGATGTTTTTTGTCACGGTCAACCGGATGCACTTTTTGTGCAATGATTTCTACGGTGGAATTGCGACGTGCAACTTCTATCATCGCCGGGTTATCAAGCAGGCGGTCGGCCAGGGTTTTGATTTCGTCAGAGAAGGTGGCAGAGAACAGCAAATTTTGTCGTTTGGCTGGCAAGATCGCCAGCACTTTTTTGATGTCGTGGATAAAGCCCATGTCTAGCATGCGGTCGGCTTCATCCAAAACCAGGATTTCAATGTTGCGCAGGTCTATCGTGCCTTGCTGATGATGGTCTAGCAAACGGCCAGGTGTTGCTACCAAAATATCGACACCTTGCTTCAATAACTTGATTTGTGGATTGATGCCCACGCCACCAAAAATCACGCCAGAATTCAGTGGCACATATTTGCCGTAAGTATTGACACTTTCTTCTACCTGGGCTGCAAGTTCGCGTGTAGGTGTCAATACCAGGGCGCGGATAGGGCGTCTGCTGGTTTTATCTTTTGGTGCATTGGCTGAAGTTGATAGTCGTTGCAAGATAGGCAGGGTAAAGCCGGCGGTTTTGCCAGTGCCGGTTTGCGCGCCAGCTAGCAGGTCGCCGCCTTTGATGACAGCAGGAATAGCTTGCAGCTGTATCGGGGTTGGAGAGGTGTAGCCTTGTTCCGTTACTGCGCGAACAATGTTCTCGGATAAGCCGAGTTCGTTGAATGATGCCATGTGGTTTTACTGTATTTCTTTATGATCGGGCTGATTTGCATCAGCCCGAAGAGAGAGGCGCCCCGGTCAAATAATCGGAGCGTGAGAATTTACTTTTTTGCGGAAAACGGCTGTAATGCATTGACCATCTGGGCAAATACTTTTGGTGTGCCAGCCAACACATCACCTTTATGCAGGTAGTCAGAATCACCGGAGAAGTTACCAACGATACCGCCAGCTTCAGTAATAACGAGTGAGCCTGCAGCGATGTCCCAGGGAGCCAGGCCTTTTTCAAAGAAGCCATCAAGGCGACCACTTGCTACATAAGCCAGATCCAGTGCAGCAGAGCCTGGCCTTCTCAAGCCCTGGCATTTAGTAGTCATGACTTTGAACATCGCCAGGTATTCATCCAGACCAGACAGATCACGGGATGGGAAGCCCGTACCGATCAAAGCATCAGCCAGTTTGTCGCAACGGGTAACGCGGATACGCTTGTCATTCAGAAATGCACCAGCGCCTTTGCTGGCCGTGAACATTTCATTGCGCGTAGGATCGTAAATGACAGCTTGTGTAATCACGCCTCGCTGTTGCAGTGCGATGGACACACAATATTGTGGGAAGCCGTGGATGAAGTTGGTCGTGCCATCGAGTGGATCAATGATCCATACATTATCATTTTCGTCGTGCAAGTTAGCGGAAGCGCCTGATTCTTCAGCAAGAATGGCATGATCAGGATAGGCAGAAGTCAACACTTCAATGATGGCAGCTTCGGCAGCGTGATCGACTTCGGTCACGAAATCATTGAATTGTTTTTCTGTGACTTGGACACGGTCAAGGTCAAAAGATGCGCGATTGATAATGGTCGCGCCACGACGAGCAGCTTTTACTGCCGTATTCAGCATTGGGTGCATAAGGTTTCCGATAAAATGACAGCATGCAAACAACTATCCATAGAAAAGGATGCTGTCACGATGCTAGACAAAAATGATAAAGAGCGTGCGCAATTTACGTCCGGCAGCGATCCGTCTGGTTGATAATATGCACAACCAATACGTATAACCAAAACGACAACCGAATAAGAAATTAACGCGTGATACCTCTATTTTAAATGAACTTGCCTAAAACCGACACATCTCTTTTTCAGCGCATGCGCTTCATTCTGGTTGAAACTAGTCATCCAGGCAACATAGGCTCTGCTGCCCGGGCCATTAAAACCATGGGTTTTAGTGAACTGATCCTCGTAAAGCCGCGTTTTGCAGATGCATTGAAAAATCCAGAAGCAATTGCACTTGCCAGTGGCGCGCAAGATATACTCGACAATGCCCGCATCGTTGATCACATTGACGATGCATTGCAAGGGTGTGAATATGTGGCAGCAGTCAGCGCCAGATTGCGGGAGTTTTCACCCCCAATTCTCAGTCCCAGAGTATTTGCTGAAACCATGGTGCAAAGTCAGCATGCAAAAATAGGACTGATTTTTGGTAATGAACGGTTTGGGTTGCCAAATGACATTGTCATGAATTGCCATGCCTTAATCAATATCCCGGCTAATCCCGCTTATTCTTCATTGAATCTGGCGCAAGCTATACAACTCTTGTCCTATGAATGTCGTATGGCAATCGATACAGGCGAATTATTCTCAGGTAATATTGGTTTTCAAGGGCAATTGGCGGCAGTGGATGAAATAGACGGCATGTATAAGCATCTGGAGCAGGCGCTAGTTGCGATCGAGTTTCTGCATCCTGACAATCCCAAAAAACTGATGCCACGTCTGAAGCGCATGTTGTCACGGACGCAATTGGAAGTTGAGGAGGTAAATATTTTGCGTGGCATTGCAAGAAAAATACTAGACACTGCCAAGAAATAAATAACGCAGGAATAAAGCAGTCAAATTTCTGCTGAAACAAAGCATCAGCGGCTCAGTTTGTGTCTTTTTGACCAATTCAATAAACAGGATAGTCCGGGCTTTAGTATTGATCTTTTTGTAGTTTTCCTTCAAATTGATCGAAAATACATTAAGAGTTCGCCTTATTCCTAGGGAGTTGGGCGCTTGATTATGTTGTTGTAAATGATAAAAATGTTGAAATCAACAAACATTCTTACCATTGTTTGCGTTTTACAATTAGTTACGCCTTCAAGGATTGTTATAAAGCCAGTAAGATTGCAGTTAATATACATTCAGGAATAGCAATTGATTTTCTGGAGTAACGCATTTTCTTTCTGAGGTCATTATTATTTTTGTCCCATTCCGCCGATCGACGATATATCTGCTTTGCCTTGGTGCACTAGCATCTGGAGCAGCAGGGGATGCTTTTGCATTAGGGTTCAGCAATTTAACCGTACAATCTGCTTTGGGGCAGCAATTGCGTGCTCAGCTGGAATTGACTGGCAATGATGCGGCAGAGATTGAACAATCCTGCTTCAAGGCCAAGGTAGAAAGCCCAGATGGCAATTTGTTGGCTCCCGTAAATGTCACTCTGATTCAAAAGGGGAGCGCCCGCTTCCTGACTTTGGTGACGAGGAAAGACCTCTTGGAACCCGCCGTCAAGATCCTGGTGGACATGGGGTGTGAAATTCAATTGCATCGCGAGTTCCTGATTTTGCTTGATCCGCCTCAATTCGCGCCGACCTTGCCCGCTAGCGTTTCCAGTGCACCAAAAGTGGCTTCAGGCAATGAAGAGGCTATGTCGACAGGGCTGCAGGGCGTACAAATTTCACAAGCCTTAGAAAAAAATGGCCGCAGGAAGACCCGGCGTAATCCTGACGCGGGTGAAGTTGTTGCTGCTGAAGTGCCAATCACGAAAAAAAAGCTATCCAGACAAACCGAAAATAAAATCACTCCCCCACAGCAAATTGTTGAACAAAGGGATACGCTAAAGCTATCGGATGATCTGCCTATTTTGTCGCAAGGCTTGCGTCTTAGTGATCAGCTTTCTCTCGGTGGGGCACAATCCAATATTGAAGATTTGCGGGCAGCGCAAGCACAGCTTGCGGCCATGTTGCGGGATGAAAAACCCAATCAGATGCCTGTGGAAAAATTGCAAGGTGAGCAGCAGAAAATTCTCGGTTTGCAGCAAGAAGCGCAACAGCTTAAACGCCAGAGTCAGTTGGATAAGGTCGCTTTGGAAGAGGCCAGGGAAAACAGTTTTTCGCGAAATTGGGTGATTGGTTTAAGTGCATTCATCTTTGCTGGATTGGCTATCATCGCCTTTCTTTTGCTTTACGTCAGCCGCATGCGCAAAGAATTGGCTGCAAGCTGGTGGCAACAGAAAGAGCCAGTATCAGAGCCCGAGCCTAAAAAGAATATAGAAGAAATCGTTGACAGCATACAAGCATCTTATGGCCCGACAACGACAAGTGCCTTGTATCATGTGGGTGATGATGAGGAAGATAAGGCTGGAACCAGCAGGCCGGTAACTGCCCCGGTAAGAAAAGCTGGATCGGCTGCCAATCTTGGTAAACTTGAGACACCATCAATATTTAGCAAGGCCTATGTCCCGACTCTGGAAGACAGCAATAGCAGTACTTTTAACTTCTTTTCCAGTAAGGGCCAGTCGTCGGTTAAGGTAGAAGAGATATCTGATGTGACCCAAGAGGCAGAATTCTGGATTTCTGTCAATGATCCACAGAGAGCAATAGAAATCCTTGAGCCGCAGGCCGAAATAGACCATCCAGAGTCGCCAGTCCCATGGCTGTATTTGCTCGACTTATATCGGGTAACTTCTAGTAAGGAAAAATATGATGCCTTGCGCGATCGCTTCATCGTTTTTTTCAATGCAAATATCCCAGAGTATGAAACAGATCCTGCAACACTGCCGAGCAGGCAACTGGAAGATTTTGAACATTTGATGAACCGTATTTGCCAGATGTGGAGTAGTAACGACATCCTGCCCTTCCTTGAAAGCCTATTGGTGGACGACCGGGATGGCAAACGCATGGGTTTCGAGTTGCCAGTATATCGTGACATTCTGCTGCTCATTTCTGTCGCCAATGAGCTAGAGAAATCACCAGCATTACCAGGCATGGAAAGAAATCGGGGATGGAACAACGTTTCAGACTTGCCGGTAGAAGAAGAGGTTCTTGCGACCAAGGAAAACAGTAGTGAGTCGAATTTGATTAATTTTGAGACTATCGAGTTTCACAGGGAAAAATAGTCCGAACAGTTGCGTTTGAAGAGTGTCAGTCAGCAGGTTCAAAAAAGTAGGATTGCAGCAAATTATTTAAAATAGGTTAGGGACATATGATCAAACTTTGCGGTTTTGCTATCAGTAATTACTACAATAAAGTGAAATTGGCTCTATTGGAAAAGGCCATTCCTTTTGAGGAAGAGTTAATCTGGACAGCTAAGTCCCCAGATCAATTATTGCATTCGCCAATGGGTAAAATACCTTTTATTGTGACTGAGCATGGCTCTTTATGTGAATCTCAGGTTATCGTCGAATATCTTGAAAGCCGTTTTCCTGCACATCCTTTGATGCCGGCTGACCCATTTGCCGCTGCCAAATTACGCGAATTAATCGCTTTCATGGAGTTGCACCTGGAATTACCCGCCCGTGAATTGTATGCAGAGGCCTTCTTTGGCGGCAAAGTTACAGATGAAGTCAAGGCCAAAGTGGAAAAACAGCTAGGCCGTAGTATTCCCGCGTTTGCGAGCCTGGCAAAATTTGATCCATTTGTTGGCGGTAAAGAATTCACTTTGGCTGATTGCGCTGCAGTTGTGCATTTTCCTTTGGTGTCGATGGCGACCAAGATTATTTATGGCAGGGATTTTCTGGCAGAATTGCCTACCCGCGAATATGTCAAACAGATTTCTGAACGCCCAAGCATGCAAAAAGTCAATGCAGACCGTAAGGCAAATCAGGAATTGATGGCAAACCGCGCAAAATAGTCAAAGCTGCTGGCGCAACAAACAAAAGCATTGCACCAGCCGCTTGTGTTTATACAGCCCTGCGCATTTTTTGTACCGTATAAGTTTTGGCTTGCGTAGGCGGATCAACCAGCTTGACAATGGCAAAGGTGCAATTATCACCGCGACCGCTTGCGCGGTCTCTGGCTTTTCTTATCAAAAATTCTGAAGCCTGGCGTGGGCTGTTGGCAGCAACGGCTGCTGATAACTCATGATCTTCAAAGTAATGCCAGAGGCCATCTGAACATAATAAAAAGCTGTCATGCGCCTTCAATGGGGCATGTTCACCAAAGGTAATGTAAGGTGCAGCAGTGCTAGAGCCAAGTACATTGACCAGAATATTCGATAATCTGTGGGTTTTAGCTTCTTCTGCCGTAATTTTGCCTTCATCCACCAATTTTTCTACATAAGAATGATCTTTGGTTTTTTCGGCATAATTAGGGCCATCAAAGCGATAAAGGCGCGAGTCCCCAACATAAGCCCAAATGGCCTCCTGTTGCGGTGTAATAACTAATGCGACTACGGTACTATGTGGTTCTTTCTCAGATGAAACACCAGACAATTTAATGACGGTGTGTGCTTCATTGACGATATTTTCCAATAGGCTGCGAACATTATTTCCTGGGTAAAATTCATCAAATAATTGTTTTGCCGTGCGAACGACTTGCTCGGCGGCAAGTGCGCCACCGCTTTTTCCGCCCATGCCATCAGCAATGACTGCCATGACATAACCTGGCGCATGTGGTGCCGCAAAAAGTGCTGTGCGGTCTTGTTGTTCCTGCCGGTCACCGATATGTTGTCCGGTTCCTGCTTCGATCTTATATTGGCTCATACGTCTTGGTAGATTAAACTAACGGGATTAACCCAAAAATGGTCTTTCCTTAATTAAACTTTATTTTACTGCAACCAGAAGACTATGAGCCACCCAGAACAAATACTACAACGCATTATCGAGCTCGAGGTAGAACATAGAGACCTGGATGTGGTAATTGAGACCCTGATTAAAGATCCCTGCCACGATGAACTGCAACTGCGTCGCCTGAAAAAAAGAAAACTGCAGTTAAAAGATCATATTACTTTGTTAAGAATGCAGCTGACGCCAGATGTCCCTGCATGATTATCCACTTTTCCACGTCTTTGTAGTTAGTTTCTGATTGCCTCATTTTGACTGAATCACTCGCCACACCGAATGCAATTGGCATTCATGATGCTGAAGTAGAACATATTTTTGGCTTGACCGGACCATTGAGTGCCTCGGTGAAAGGCTATCGCCCGCGTCAGGCACAGACAGAGATGGCAAAAGCCATTGCCGATGCCATCGCCGGGCAAACAACCCTGCTGGCAGAGGCAGGCACAGGCACGGGAAAAACCTATGCTTATCTGACCCCGGCATTGCTGTGGGGTGGCAAGGTCATCGTTTCTACAGGAACCAAAAATCTGCAAGATCAGTTGTTTCTGCGCGATATACCAACCATACGTAAAGTATTGAAGGCTCCAGTATCCATAGCCTTGCTGAAGGGCAGGGCAAATTATCTTTGCCACTACCATCTGGAAAGAACCATACAAAACGGCAGGCTCAGTTCGCGTGAAGATGTTGGCTATTTGCGTGATATAGGTCGTTTCATTAAAACAACAATGACTGGCGACAAGGCAGAGTTGGCGCGCGTGCCGGAAAACGCCTCAGTCTGGAGCCTGGTGACTTCGACCAAGGATACCTGCATGGGGTCAGAGTGCCAGTATTATCAAGACTGCTTTGTCATGAAAGCACGCAAGGAAGCGCAACAGGCAGATGTGGTCGTGGTCAATCACCACTTGTTTTTTGCTGATGTGGCCCTGAAAGATACGGGCATTGCAGAGCTGTTGCCGTCTGCAAATACAGTCATCTTTGATGAAGCGCATCAATTGCCGGAAACGGCCACCCTGTTTTTTGGCGAAACGGTCTCGACTTCGCAAGTGCTGGAGCTTTGCCGTGATGTGTTGGCAGAAGGTTTGTCACATGCACGTGACGGGGCAGAGTGGGCCAAGCTGGTAGCTCCTGTAGAGCGTGCAGCGCGCGATTTGCGCCTGGCTTTTCCGCAAGACATCGTACGCTATTCCATAGACCAGATCGCACCTTCCAGCCCCTTCTTTGAAGCGCTGGAAACCTTGAAATCCACGATGGATGAGATGATTGCGGTGCTGGAAAAGCAGGCAGAGCGCGCTGAAACATTGGAACAATGCAGGGCACGTTCCATTTTGCTGGCGGAGCAATATGAAAAATGGAATGCCGCAGATGATGGAAAATCTGGCGATTATGTTTTGTGGGTAGAGGCTTTTTCCACTTCTCTGCAATTGCACCGCACACCTTTGTCAATAGCTCCCATATTTAACAAGCAGCGTGAAGGCGTGCCGCGTACCTGGATTTTCACTTCAGCCACCATGGCGGTCAAGAATGACTTCAGCCACTATGTCTCGCAAATGGGTTTGTGGGATCAGCCAGCCCGCACCTGGCCTAGTCCCTTTAATTATCAGGAGCAGGGCTTCTTGTATGTACCAAATGGCATGCCACAGCCTAACTCCTACGAATACATGGATGCGGTAATCGATGCAGCATTGCCCGTCATAGAGGCTGCCGGTGGCAAGACTTTCTTGTTGTGTACCACCTTGAAAGCAGTGAAACACAGCGCCGAGCGTTTGCGGGATGAGTTTCAAAAACGTGGCCTGGATTTCCCTTTATTCATTCATGGTGATGCAGGGCGAACTGAATTGCTTGATCGATTCCGTGCGGCGGGCAATGGTGTCCTTATCGGCAGTCAAAGTTTTTGGGAGGGGGTGGATGTGCGTGGCGATGCCTTGTCTCTGGTGATTATCGATAAACTGCCTTTCGCACCACCTGATGACCCTGTCTTGTCTGCCCGAATTGCGGCAATGGAGAAAAAAGGCCTGAATGGCTTCGTTCATCATCAATTGCCGGAAGCGATTATCAACCTTAAGCAAGGTGCAGGTCGCTTGATTCGTGACGAGGGTGATAAAGGAGTATTGATGATTTGCGATCCAAGGCTGATCTCAAAACCTTATGGCAAGCGCATCTGGCAAAGCTTGCCAAGTTTCGCACGTACCAGGGAATTGGCAGAAGTGCAGGCATTTTTCAAGAAAATCAAAAATCCCGGTTAAACAAGAATTGCGCAACACATTTGAGAAACCTGCTGCACCGAGGTAAAAAGGCAGCACTGAAAACAGTGCTGCCTTTTGCTAAGAATCTGTTTACGATCTTACTGCGCGCGCGTGATCGGGGCTCATGTGCTGCTCAAAATGCTCATGTACAAGAAGTACATTCCGCTTTTTGCGCTGATCTTCACTCCGACGGAGCACGCTCGCTACAGATCGCAAACAGGTTCTAAGTCAACTGCGCTTGGATTACCAGATACTTACGCGCTCGGTTGGTGCCAAGAACATCTTGTCACCTTCCTTGAGTTTGTAGGCATCATAGAAGCCAGGCATATTGCGCAAAGTACCATTGGCACGGATCTCTCCCGGGGAGTGTGGGTCTGTTTTCAATTGCACTATCATCGACGCTTCACGCATCTTGCCACGCCATACCTGGGCGAAGCCCATGAAGAAACGCTGATCACCTGTCAATCCACCAATGACTGGTGCAGGCTTGCCACCCAAAGATAATTTATAAGCTTTGTAAGCAATCGCCAGACCTGAGTTATCTGCAATGTTTTCGCCCAAAGTCAGTTCGCCGTTGACGTTGTAACCAGGAATAGGGCTGAAGGCACTATATTGCTTGACCAGTACTGCGGTTTTAGCAGCAAACTTTGCGTGATCTTCCTTGGTCCACCAGTCGCGTAAATTGCCCTTGCCGTCATATTGCGCGCCCTGGTCATCAAAGCCATGGCTGATTTCATGGCCGATGACTGCGCCGATGCCGCCGTAGTTGACAGCATCGTCAGCCTTGGCATTGAAGAATGGCGGTTGCAGGATCGCTGCAGGGAAGACGATCTCGTTAAGCTCTGGATTGTAATAAGCGTTGACAGTTTGTGGCGTCATGCCCCATTCATCGCGATCTACCGGTTTGCCCAATTTATTCAATTCAAATTGGGCAGCATACATGCGCGCATTACGCAAATTGCCTAAAGCATCTCCTTTGGTGATATTCAGGCCAGAATAGTCGCGCCATTTGTTTGGATAGCCAATCTTGGGCATGAATGTCGCCAGTTTTGCCTGGGCTTCTTTCTTGGTTTCCGGGCTCATCCAGTCCAGAGTATCTATGCTTTGCTTGTAGGCCAGCAGCAGATTGCCAACCAGTTTTTCCATTTTGGCTTTGCTTTCAGCCGGGAAATGCTTGGCCACATACATCTTGCCCAAGCTTTCACCAAGGGCTGAATCAGCCAAGCGCACGCCACGTTTCCAGCGCGGCTCTTGTGCTGGAACACCGCGCAAGGTGGTGGAGTTAAAGGCAAAGTTTTCATCGCTAAACTGTGCCGGGAGTTGACCCGCTGCTGAACGCAAGATGTGCCATTTGAAATAGGTTTTCAGTTTATCGAGTGAAGTCTCTTGCAAAATCTTGTTCAAACCGGAAAGATAACTGGGTTGACTGACGATAATATAATCGATCTTGCCTTTGACGCCGAGATCACTCAAATAAGCATTCCAGTCGTAACCCGGGGTCAGCGTATCGAGTTTGTTGATCTCGAATTTATTGTAAGCCTTGACTGGGTCGCGTAATTCAACCTTGGTCCATTGCACTTTGGCCATGTCAGTTTCCAGTGCCAGAATGTCTGCCGCATGTTTCGCCGCATCCTTATCACCGGACATGGACAACATTTTTTCTATATGGGTCATATACTTGGCGCGATACTCTTTTAATTTCGCATCTTCATTGTTGAGGTAATAGTCACGGTCAGGCAGACCCAGACCGGATTGGACAATGTCAAGTACATATTTGGTTGAGTCTTTATTATCCTGATGAATTTGCAGGTCATATGGTGCACCTATGCTGGCACGATTCAGCCAAGCCATCAAGCCAGGAATTTGTTTTTTGTCTGTCATGCCATCTACTTTGGCAAATTCAGCTTGCAGAGGTTTTAAACCCAGTGAGTCGATGTGGGCAGTATCCATATAACTTGCGTACATATCCCCGATTTTTTGCGCATCTGTACCAGGTTTATTTTTTGCTTTTGCCAAACCTTCGATTAGAGCATGCAAGCGCGGGATAGTTGCTTCGCGCAAGTCGATGAAAGCACCAGCAGAAGATTTATCAGAGGCGATTTCCGTGTTTTTTAACCAGCTACCATTCACATGGCGAAAAAAGTCATCTTGGGCGCGGACCGCGGCATCATTATGCTTGGAATCTATGCCGGACAATAAGACCGATGCTGCAGATGCTGTTTTCGCTGGTTCTGCGGCTGTCGCGAGTTGACTGCCAACAGTACCGGCGATCATCAGCGCGATAGCGCTAAGTACTTGTGCTTTCACTTGGGGTCTCCTGGGAGTGAAGGTGAGCTTAAAAATAAGGCAATCATCAAGGCTGCCATGGAAATTGCTACAATAATGCTGCTGCAACATTTCACGAGTCTGAGTAAGACTGCGAGAGTTTAACGAAGTTCGCCAGATTTAGTAAAAGTTTTAGATAATTTCTTCCACTCTGTGGCAGGAGACGAGCCGGTTGTCAAATGGACGCAATAGAGGTATTTCTTGTCGGCATCTTTCATTGGCATGCGGACAGCGATTATTGAAGGCGCACCCAGGTGGTGGGGCGAGCGGTGAGGGCAATTCGCCATCCAGCATCATTTTCTGTTGGCGCTGTGCCGGATCTATGCGCGGAGTTGATGCCAGTAATGCCTTGGTATAAGGGTGCAGCGGGCGCTGGAAAATACTTTGCTTGTCGCCATGTTCTACGGTTTTCCCAAGATACATGACCAGAACATCGTCTGCTATATGTTCCACTACTGACAGATTGTGTGAGATAAACAGGTAGGCAACACCGTTTTGTTGCTGTAAATCCATCAATAAATTCAAGACTTGTGCCTGAATAGATACATCCAGTGCAGAGACTGGTTCATCGGCGACGATGACTTCAGGATCAAGCATGAGTGCCCGGGCGATCGCTATGCGCTGCCTTTGCCCACCTGAAAACATATGAGGATAGCGCCCGTAATGTTCCGGACGTAGCCCCACTTGCGTCATCATCGCCCTGGCTTTTTCTTCCCGCTCTTTAGCTGACAGATGGGTGTTGATGATCAATGGCTCTTCCAGCATTGCACCGACTTTTTTCCGGGGATTCAAGCTGGCATAAGGGTTTTGGAACACCATTTGCACCAGAGGCCGCACTTGTTTGAGTGTGAGCTTATCTGCATGCGCAATATTTTTGCCACCCATCCACAACTCGCCACTGCTGGGTGTCTCTATCATGGTGATCTGGCGGGCTAGGGTAGATTTGCCGCAGCCAGACTCACCAACCACGGCCAGGGTTTTGCCTGCAGTCAAATGGAAAGATACGCCGTCCAGCGCCTTTGCCATTGCCTTGGGTTTGAGAAAGCCTTGCGACACTGCGTAATGCTTGGCCAGATTCTTTGCTTCCAGTAATACGGGAGTCGTAGTGGTATTTTGCATCATGCTGCCTGATCAATTTGTGGTGCTTGCCATCCATTCCCTGGCACGCCTTGCGCATCCAGAGGGAAGTGACAACGTACCTGGGCATTAGGCTGTCCTTGCAATTGCGGCCGGTCAGTTTGGCAGTGCTCAGTCGCATAACTGCAGCGCGGTGCCAGCAAGCAACCTGTTGGCCTGTCATAAAGGCCAGGGACTACGCCAGGTATGGTTTGCAGGCGCGCCTTGCCCAGGTTATGTTCAGGAAGGGCCGCCAGCAAAGCTTGGGTGTAAGGATGTCTTGGGGTATTGAATATTTCTGGCACAGTGCCAGTTTCCAGCACTTGCCCGGCATACATCACCACAACGCGCTTGGCAGTCTGTGCGACAACGGCCAGGTCATGGGTGATCAACATCAATGCCATGCCGCGCTCACTCTGTAATTGCAGTAGTAATTCCAGCATTTGCGCCTGTACGGTAACATCCAGTGCTGTCGTTGGTTCATCCGCGATCAGCAGGCGCGGGTTGCAGGCGATAGCGATGGCGACCATGACACGCTGACTCATGCCTCCAGAGAGTTGGTGCGGATAGGCATTCATGCGCCTTTCCGGGTCTGGGATGTCAACTTGCTTCAATAATGCCAATGCTTTGGCGCGCAAGTCTTTTTCCTTGCCACCCTGATGCAGGCGCAGGGTTTCCATCAACTGAAAAGCCACGGTGTAGCAAGGGTTAAGACTGGTCATGGGATCCTGGAAGATCATGGCGATATCCTTGCCCAACAGTTGCCGTCTTTCTTTGTCCTTCATTTTCAGCAGGTCGCGGCCATCGAATTCCATTTGATCGGCACGCACACGTCCAGGGAAGTCGATCAGACCCATCAGAGCCAGGGAAGTCACGCTTTTACCCGATCCTGATTCACCGACGATGCCAACTACTTCACCTTGTTCTATGAAAAGATCAAGACCATCAACAGCCTTGAATGGCTGAGTTTCCGAGCCAAATTCAACGCGCAAATTTTTAATATCCAATAATGGTTTCATGTTGAATCTTTGTTCAGCGTTTTAGCTTGGGGTCGAGTGCATCGCGCAAGCCATCACCCATGAGATTAAAGGCCAATACAGAAATCAGGATCGCCAGACCAGGAAAGGTGACGACCCACCAGGCGCTTTGTATGAATTCCATCGCACTGGCCAGCATAGAGCCCCATTCAGGTGTAGGGGGTTGCGCACCAAGACCCAGAAAGCCCAGAGCTGCAGCATCCAGTATCGCCGTGGAAAATCCAAGCGTAGCTTGGACGATGATGGGGGCAGCACAGTTAGGCAGCACACAATTGAACATCAGGCGCAAATTGCTGGCACCAGCTATACGGGAGGCATTGACGTAATCCTTGTTCAGCTCACCACTGACTGCCGCACGTGTCAGTCTGGCATACGACGGCATGAGGACGATGGCAATGGCATACATCGCATTCATCAGGCCTGGGCCAAGTATCGCTACTACGGCGATCGCCAGCAACAGACTGGGCAGAGCCTGCAGGATATCCATGAAGCGCACGATGATGGTTTCCAGCATGCGTGCAAAGCGCCCGGTCCAGCTACGGGAAAAACCGGCGATCAAGCCCAGGGTGACGCCGACACTCATGGAAAGGGTAACTGATACCAGGCCTATGAACAGCGACAGGCGTGAGCCATGAATTAAGCGAGACAGGATGTCGCGGCCTACCGGATCAGTGCCAAGCAAAAATTTGCTGCTGCCAGTGGCGGCCCAGGCTGGTGGCGTAAGCGTGGATTCCCTGAATTGTTCTATCGGGGAATGTGGTGCTATCCATTCCGCAAACAGGGCACACAGACTGAGTATGCCCACCAGTGCCAGGCCTATGACGGCACCTCGGTTTTGTTTGAAATAGTGCCAGAACTCTACCAGTGGATGAGGCGGCGACAAGTTGGCCGTGCTCACTGCATTAGCCGGTAAATTAGTATTGCTCATAATTCTGCAATCAAATCTTTTAAATGATGATGGGAGTTGTGCATGGCATTAGTGGCGTATGCGTGGATTGATCACGCCGTACAGCACGTCAACAACCAGATTGACGGTGATGACGATGGTGGCGATCAATAATATCCCGCCTTGTACGGTAGGGTAATCACGCCTTTGTATTGCTTCAATCAGCCACTTGCCTATGCCTGGCCAGGAGAAAATGGTTTCAGTCAGGATGGCACCTGCCAGCAAGGTACCTACTTGCATGCCAATAACGGTGACGACCGGTATCAAGGCGTTGCGCAAGGCATGCACCCAGACTACCCGCATCCATGACATACCTTTGGCACGTGCCGTGCGTACATAGTCTTCTTTAAGAACTTCAAGCATGGCAGAGCGCGTCATGCGGGCAATCACTGCCAGCGGAATAGTGCCAAGCGCAATCGCAGGCAAAATCAGATGCATGACCGCTGATTTGAAAGCACCTTCTTCACCTGACAGCAAGCTGTCAACCAGCATCAATCCTGTGACTGGCTGCAGATCAAACAGGATATCAATGCGACCAGACACCGGCGTCCAGCCCAGCGTCACGGAAAACATCAGGATGAGCAAGAGTGCCCACCAAAAGATAGGCATGGAGTAACCGGTCAGGGAGGCACCCATGACGGAATAATCAAGGAAAGTATTACGCTTTAATGCCGCCAATATGCCCGCTGGCAAGCCCAGGACAACCGCAAAAATAATCGCACATAACGACAATTCCAGCGTTGCCGGGAACAGGGTAAAGAACTCTTTGCTGACTAGTTCCTGAGTGATGATGGAGCGCCCCAGGTCACCTTGTATGACTTTTCCCAGATAAGAAAAATATTGTTGGTATAAGGGTTGATCCAGTCCATACAGATGCATGAGGCTGGCGTACCGCTCCGGATCCATGCCGCGTTCACCCGTCATGGCTTCAACTACATTGCCGGGTATCAGGTGTATCAATGAAAAAACCAGTAGCGTGATGCCAAGGAAAGTGGGGATGACTACACCCAGGCGTCGAAAAATAAAACCCAGCATCGAAAAACCTTTTGCGAACAAAATTCAAACAGGATAACAAACAATTTCAGCAGATCTGAAAACAACGCTCCAGATACAACGGTGGCACCAATTTGCAAAAGTCTTGCAAAATTGGTGCCACATTTCGGTGTTACTTATTTATCCAAATCTACTTTCTTAAAATAATGATGCGCGGTTGAGTCCATTTTGAAACCAATCACGTTCTTGCGCACTGGTGTGTAACGCAAAGAGTGTGCCAACAAGAGCAAAGGCGCTTCTTCACGTACTATTTCCTGTGCTTTTTCGTAAAGCTTGGCTCTTTCAGCTTGCTTTGGTGTCAATTTGGCTTTTTGGATCAAGTCTTCATAATCCTTATTGCACCACCTTGGGATATTGCCGCCACCTTTGACAGCTTCGCAGCCCAAAATCGGTTCAAAGAAATTATCCGGGTCACCATTGTCACCTGACCAGCCAAACATCATGGAATGTTGCTCACCAGTTTTGCTGCGTTTTTTATACTCAGTCCATTCATAGGTCGTCAGCTTGGTTTTGACACCGATCTTGGCCCAGTCTGCCTGTATCAATTCTGCCATGCGCTTGCCATCAGGATTGTATGGACGCGAAACAGGCAGATACCACAGTTCAATTTCCAGACCATTGGCATACCCGGCCTTGGCCAGCAATTCTTTGGCCTGGGCGACATCGTAAGGATATTCCTTGATCTTGTCGTTATACGACCACATGGTAGGCGGAATAACATTCTTGGCGACTTGCCCAGTGCCGGCGTAAACGGACTTCAAGATCGATGCACGGTCAACAGCCAGATTCAAAGCCTGACGAACCAGTTTGTTATCGAAAGGTTTTTTCTCTACATTGAAGCCGACGTAGCCAATATTCAAACCCTGTTGTGACAGCAGTTTGATATTTGGGTCACTCTTCATCAACTCCACATCTGCGGGTTTTGGCAAGGCCATGACATGACACTCACCCGCCTTGAGTTTTGCGTAGCGTACAGAAGCATCTGGTGTCACTGCATAAATCAGATTGTCGATTTTAGGGCGACCATCCCAATAGCCGTCATGTGCCTTGTAACGGATGATGGCATCTTTTTGGTAGGACACGAACTGGAAGGCACCTGTACCTATGATTTCTTTATCGATCAGCTCAGGTGTTCCTGCAGCCTTCATTTTTTGCGCATACTCAGCAGAATGAACCGACATGAAGTCCATCGTCAGCGTGGCGAGGAAAGGCGCTTCCGGACGTTTGAGTTTAAAACGCACGGTCAGGTCATCGACTTTTTCAAGCTTGTCGACTATCTTGGCTATGCCCAGATCCTGGAAGTAGGCATATGTTTGCCCTGGCGTATTTTTGTGGAAGGGGTGATTTTCATCCGCCATGCGATAGAAGCTGAAAAGTATATCGTCAGCGTTCAGGTTGCGGCTGGGTTTGAACTTGGCATTGCCATGGAACTTGACACCCTTGCGCAGTTTGAAGGTATAAGTCAGGCCATCCGCAGAAATTTCCCAGGACTCGGCCAGGGCAGGGGTGATATTGGTCGTACCCGTTTCCATTTCCACCAGGCGGTTATACATGGGCACAGAGCCCGCATCTGCCGTTGTGCCGGTAGTAAAGAATTGTGGGTTAAAACCTTCTGGGCTACCTTCAGAGCAATATACCAAAGTCTTTGCAGCCATCGCCGCGCCAGCGTGCAAACCTGCAAATGCGCCAATCACAAGCAATGCGCCAGTCTTCAACAGCCAATTACCTTTTTTCATCCAGACTCTCCACAGTGAATAAGTACCAGTAAAAACGACAAATCGATTGTGCCATAGCCGACCCGCACAGATTTTTGTATTGTGCAGCAATTCGATAAGATTTGTATTATTTTGTTACACGCCCGAAGAAAATTTTGAAAATAAAACTGACAAACCTGAATGGCTCTATTCAGTGGATTCTCTTGCAAACAAGATTTGCCCATTGTTGCAAATATGATGCATTGCCGCGAAGTAGCTATACGCTCATGGCCATGGAACCAAAAGATATGTTATGCCGTCATATTGCTATATGAGTTCAACACATAAGCAGTAACAAAAATCATCATTTTCATCATTTCATGCACTCACATATCGAAAAAATTATCAGACCTGATGGCAAAGCATTAGAGGTTCTTGCAGAATTTCCTGCCGGAACTGGACCTTTCCCGTTACTGATACTGGCACCAGGTTTGCGCTATGACGTGCATAGGCCAGTCATTGCGCAAGTTGCCAGTCATTTACTGTCGCAGTGCTTCGCTGTATTCCGGTTTAACTGGGCTTTTTATATTGCTGATGCTGCGCATGGTCAGCCGAGTGAGGATTTGGCTGCAGAGTTACAAGACTTTAGCTTGGTGTTAAGCCTGACAAAAAATGATAAGCTCATACAGCAACAGCAAATCTCTGTTGCCGGCAAGTATTTTGGTTCCATCGTAGCCTGGCGTGTTTTTCGGGAGGAGGCATTGTTGAAAAACTGCGTCTTGCTGACACCGCTATGTGTGGCCGATAAGTCCGGAGGGGATGAGCCGAGTATGGTGGAACAAAATTATCCAGATGCTGGGCAAGAGAAAAGGGCCATCCTCATGCTTGCCGGAAATGCAGACCCCTATTGTGAGCTGGCCATTCTGCATCAATTTGCGGCAAGCACACTGAAGAAATTCAAAATTGTCGCACTGGACGGTAATCACAGTCTGGAAATGCCTGGTGCCGATGCGGTGACAGCGGCCAGCAAGTTTGATCGTAATATGCAATTGCTGACCAAGCATATTGAGAAATTTTTGCTTGAGCAGGAAGATTCAAAGTGCAGCTAATCTATATGCTCAACCATTAATTGGACCCTGGTGACACCATTGTATTCATTGGCATCCAGCCTGAAGGCGACATGTACATTCTCAGGCAGGGTGTCGGTATGACCAAACCAGATGGCATCATATCTGAGCTTGTTTTTTTTCAGCACCAGTTTTAAATGACGCTCTTTTAAGACCCTTTGTGAAATCAGTTTAAAGTCATCGCAAAATATAGGGGGCGGGAAACCTTGCCCCCATACCTGGGTATCCAGCAGGCGGATAAAATCTGTCGTGTAATAGGCATCTTCCAGCGGACCATCTGTCTCCACGATGCGCTCAAGCTGGTGTACCTGTAGCCAGCTTTTTCCTACAGATTCAAAAGCTTGCTGGAATGCAGGGAAGTCTTCTGCGCGTATAGTCAGGCCAGCTGCCATCGCATGGCCACCAAATTTTTGTATCAGGCTGGGTGCATGTTTGGAGACCAGATCAAGCGCGTCGCGCAAATGAAAGCCTGGAATCGAGCGGCCCGAACCCTTTATCAATCCTTCGCCGCCAGGTGCGAAGGTAATGGTCGGACGGTAAAACTTGTCTTTCAGGCGAGATGCGACGATGCCGATGACGCCCTGATGCCAGCTTTCATCAAACACGGTAATGGTATTGCTATCTTGTGGTTGGAAATCATCAAGATGCAGCAGGGCGACATCCTGCATTTCGCGTTCTATGTCTTTGCGGTCTGCATTGATGCCGTTCAGTTCCTGCGCGATTTGCCAGGCGCGACCTTCATCATCTGTGGTCAGGCATTCTATGCCCAATGCCATATCGGCCAGGCGGCCAGCAGCATTCAGTCTGGGGCCAAGGGCAAAACCAAGATCAAAAGGGCTGGCGTTGCCTGGTTCACGGCCAGCCACACGGAATAACGCAGCTATCCCGGCGCACATGCGGCCAGCGCGCATGCGCTTCAAGCCTTGCGCTACCAAAATGCGGTTATTGGCATCCAGTTTGACTACGTCAGCCACCGTGCCTAGTGCAACCAGGTCCAGTAAAGTATCCAGCTTGGGTTGATTTTGCTGATCAAACACGCCACGTTGACGCAATTCTGCCCGCAAAGCCAGTAATACGTAGAACATGACACCGACTCCAGCCAGGTTCTTGCTGGGGAAGCCGCATTCAGGCTGGTTAGGGTTGACGATGACGGCTGCGTCCGGCAAATGATCGCCCGGCAAATGGTGGTCCGTGACGACTACAGCAATACCTTGGGCATTGGCTGCTGCCACCCCATCCACGCTGGCAATGCCATTGTCGACGGTGACTATGACGTCGGGCGACTTTTCTTTTTGCGTCAATGCGACGATTTCAGGCGTCAGGCCGTAGCCATATTCAAAGCGATTCGGGACGATGTAATCGACATTGGCACCCAGCATGCGCAAGCCGCGCAAACCAACTGCGCAGGCAGTGGCACCATCGCAGTCATAGTCGGCCACGATGACCAGTTTTTTGTTTTGCGCGATGGCATCCGCCAAAAACTTTGCAGCCTGGTCTATGTGCAAAAGCCCGGCAGGTGGCAACATGGCATTCAACTCGATGCTGAGTTCTTTTTCTCCTGTTGCGCCGCGTGAAGCATACAGGCGTGCCAATACAGGATGCAGGCCACTCTGGCGCAGCATTTCTGATTCACGGAAAGGGCAGGGGCGTACTGTAATGCGTGTCATGAAATCGAAAATAAGTGATGTAATGAGGGTTTGACCCAGAATTTGCGTAAGGACCAGGGCGTCAAGTCAAAGCTGGCTATTTTGTGGGCGTCGCTGAAAACCAGCTTCAGACTGTGGATTTGCTTATTCTGTAGACCTGCTAGCAGAGGAAAAAACCAGTTTTTTTCCAGTTCCTGCATGTTGTCTAGCCATTGCGCCCAATCGCTATTGATCGCCGCTTCGCACAGATTGTCCAGCAAGACAGGTGCTCGTCCGTTCTCGACGGCAGGTTGATGCGGATATTGGGTGTAGTCTGTCGTAATACAAACTTGCTTTAGCGCCGGATTCAGACTCTGTGCGCCACCTGATATCCAGACGGAATTAATGACTTTGGCACCGCGCATTTCACGCTGAGCATTGATCTCATGGGTGAACCACTGCATCTGTATTTCATTTTGCAGTTTGCGCCAGGGGCGCTCAAATTCGCCTTTCGGCATCCAGATATCAATATTGTGGCCGCAAGCGGCATCTACCGTAGCTGTTTGCAGGTCTACCCAGTCGTCAGCGCGCAAGAACCAGGTCTGCGCGTCACCAAACAAGAGTTGCAAGCCCATTTCTTCACAGCTTGCCTTGGCTTGTTCAAACAAAGGGCGGGATTCGGCTTCGCTAATATTCAGGCGTCGCTGATCTGTCAGTACCAGGTGATCACGGGCAATATGAATATGAACGGGTTGCAGAATGAACCAATGACCAGCTTCAGGTGTCAGATCGCAAGCTTTCATCCGGTTCCATGCTATGGCCGGGCTGTTGGCTTTTTCCTTTGGAGGAAACTGGTCGGCAAGCCAGTATTCATAACCAAGTGCGCGTGAGAAATCGTCTGTTGCCCGTGCCTGGGTACTGCCTGCGCAAGCGATTAACCTGGCTAATCCAGGTGTGCGCATTTCTTTTAACAGGTCTTTGGCGATGTTTGCTGGCGGAATCCCGAAGGGGATTATCAATTCTAATTGGCTCATAGTGCTGTATTGTAGGGCAAACGTATGGCAAACTGCTGGCTGCCTTCATAACAAGTGTAAATGCAGTGAAAAATCTCTCTTTTGAATGGCTGGTCGGCTTGCGTTATACGCGTGCCGGGCGGCGTAGTGGTCGTAATGGGTTTATTTCTTTTATCTCGCTGATCTCCATGGCGGGCATAGGGCTGGGTGTGGCAGCCATGATTGTTGTTATTTCAGTCATGAATGGTTTCCAGAAAGAAGTACGGGACCGTATGTTGTCCGTGCTGGCCCACGTTGAAGTATTTGATGCCAGTGGTGCTCTGCCTGATTGGCGCTCGACTGCGCTGGAAGTGCAAAAAAATCCGGCAGTCACGGGTACTGCTCCCTATGTTGATGGCCAGGCCATGATCATCCGTGAAGATGTTATGCGCGGCGTCATCTTGCGGGGCATTTTGCCGGAAGAAGAACCCAAGGTCTCGGATGTAGCCAGCAAGATCAAATATGGTAAATGGGCTGACCTCAAGCCGGGTGAATTCAATATCGTGCTGGGTTCTGCACTGGCAAGCAGCTTGCGGGTGCGCATAGGTGAGAAAATCACCCTGGCTTCGCCTGAAGGGCAAATGACGCCAGCGGGAGTAGTGCCCCGTCTGAAAGCATTCAATGTGGTTGGGATATTTGAAGCCGGTCATTATGAGTATGATTCGGGCATGGCTTTCATGCATATAGAAGATGCGCAAAAATTCTTTCGCCTGAACTCTCCTTCTGGCTTGCGTTTGCGTATCAAGGAAATGTTTAAAGCTCCTCAGGTGGCGTTTGAGCTGTCGCGCAACCTGTCTGGTGATTTGTTGATACGGGACTGGTCACAGCAAAACAAAGTTTATTTTGCTGCAGTAAAAGCAGAAAAAACCATGATGTTTATCATCCTCACGTTGATCATCGCCGTGGCCGCATTTAATCTGGTTTCCACTCTGGTCATGACGGTGACTGACAAACAGGCTGACATTGCCATCTTGCGTACCCTGGGTGCAGCACCTTCATCCATCATGAAGATATTCGTGATACAGGGGACGATAGTTGGTTGCCTGGGAACATTGTCAGGTGTGGGCCTGGGCTTGTTAATTTCCCTTAATATTGATGTCATCGTGCCTTTCGTAGAAAGCTTGCTGGGCATACAGTTGCTTTCCAAAGAAGTCTATGTCATCAGCAAGTTGCCATCGGATGTGCAATTATCCGATGTACTGACTATCGGCAGTGTTGCCTTAATCCTGGCCATGCTGGCCACCATTTATCCTAGCTGGCGTGCTTCACGCGTTAAACCTGCGGAGGCATTGCGTTATGAGTGATCAAGTTTTGAGTAAAAACGATAATAAAGAAGCAGCAGTTTTATCTTGCAGTGACCTTGGCAAGACATTTTTGCAAGGGCTGGAATCTGTCAATGTTCTGAAGGAAATCAACCTGAGTATATTCTGGGGAGAGCGGGTCGCCATCATTGGTGCGTCTGGTTGCGGCAAGTCTACTCTACTACATTTGCTGGGTGGCCTGGATACGCCTAGCAAAGGTACCGTGACCTTGCAAGGCAAGGATTTTGCCAGTTTGAGTGAGACTGCCCGTGGTACTTTGCGTAATCGTGCGTTGGGTTTTGTTTACCAGTTTCACCACTTGCTACCTGAGTTTTCAGCACTGGATAATGTCGCCATGCCACTCATCATCCGTCGTATGGCACGGACCGAGGCGCAAAAGATTGCGCAAGCCATTTTGGAAAAAGTCGGGCTCGGGCATAGACTCAAGCATGTACCTGGCGAGTTGTCCGGTGGCGAAAGGCAGCGCGTGGCTTTGGCTCGCGCTCTGGTAACCCAGCCGGCCTGTGTGCTGGCAGATGAGCCTACGGGTAATCTGGACGGCAGCACGGCCCAGCAAGTGTTTGCCCTGATGCTGGAATTGTCGCGTACGCTGGGTACTGCTTTTGTTATTGTTACTCATGACGCAGAATTGGCGGGGCGCTGCGACCGTGTTTTCCGTTTAACTGATAGTGGCCTGCAATTACAATAGAAATGGCATGCACAAAACCAGCAAAATGAATTGCGGGATGCGTAATAAAGCATCCGGCATATCTCGTTTTTCTACCAGATCAGGTAGCTGGCTAGTGCTTGGCTTGTTGACAGTCATTACTCCATCTGTGCATGCGGCTGATACAGTGGAACTGGTTTTGCAACTGGAAACTTCGCTGACCAGTGATAGTAATCCTTTTCGATTTTACGAACAAACTGCCCAGCCGGATCGGCCTGAGCCTGCGCCAGACAAGCAATTCCGCAATCGAGACAGCATTACTGGCACTGACATAAGGGCGGGTGCCATTATCCCCATCTTGTCTGATCGTACGCGTTTGATACTGACGGGCTCACTAGGCAAACGGCACTATAAAAATTATAAGGATCTTGACCACAAGCTGATAGCTGCCGATGCGACTCTCGACTGGGCCGCGGGCAAAATTGTCAATGGACAGGTGACTGCTGGCAAAGAAGACAGATTGTTTCAATACATTAATGGCAGTCTGACAGAGAAAGATATCTCGCACCAAAAGCGTGCTGCCGCCAATGTCAATTTTAAACTCACAGATGAATGGTCTTTGAATGCCAGAGTCGACCGGGCGGGTTTGAATTATGATCTGCCACTGAACCAGCTATACAACTTTGATGAACGTGGCAGGCAGCTGAGTGGGCGCTATTACTCACCGACTGGTTCCAGTGTGGAAATCGGTACGCGCATGTCGGAAACCAGTTTCCCGGACCGGAACGAGCAGGATATTGCGGATCTGGATAAAGCCTATAAAGAGTCAGAGGTTTTTATCGATGCTGAATGGCGCTACAGCAGCAAATCAGTGACCAGCGCGCATCTTGGTGTCATCAAGCGTCAGTACGACGTGCTAACTGAGCGAAATACCAATCTATCGAATATCCTGTGGCGCGGCACTTATCATTATTCCCCTAAGCTGCGCCTTGATTTGCAATTGTGGGATAGGCCTTTTACGATTGTTGACCGCACTGTGGTCTACGTACTCAGCAAGGCCATGCGCTTTGACGCGCAATGGAAGTATTCAGATAAATCGCAAATGAATTTCTCCACGCTTTTGCAAAATAGCGATAATGTACTCGTACCTCGCCTGGCAAGCTTGGCTGACGGCACGTCGCGTAAGGAAAAACTGCTGCGTATAGGCTTGGGTGGAGGATATGAATTTGAACGCGGCTTTCGTCTGGTGCTGGATAGCTTTTATGAAAAAGTGCAACGTGAGTCTGATGGCGTGAATTTGAAACAGGCAGTGATTAAACTGGGTTTGGAATATACCTATGAAAATTTACCTGGGAGTAACTCACGTATGGGTATGAAGCGCTATCAACATTCCTTAAGTGCCTCGGATAGTTTGCGCTGATCATGAGGCTAACACAAAGATTAAGCCGTTTCGCTGCCAGGCACATGGCAAATCGGTGGCTGCCATTGAACAAGGGCAGGGGAGTGGTCAGTTTCAGTTTTGATGATGTACCAGCCAGTGCCTGTCACCAGGGTGCCCTGCTACTGGAGTTATACCAGGCACGCGGCACTTTCTATATTTGTGGTAGCTTGACTGATGGTGTCGAGCAAAACCAGCCTTGCCATAGTGTCGAGGATTTGCAGCGACTGCTAGAAAACGAGCATGAGATTGGCTGCCATACCTATTCGCATACCAACTGCGCCAATGTCACTTCCAGTTTTTTGTCGGAGGACTGGGAGCGTAATCAGGCTTTTTTCAAGCAGCATGGCATCATTAACCACGGCTTTGCCTTTCCCTTTGGTGCCTACAACCTGGGTAGCAAGCTGGCGGCTGCCAAACGATTTTCATATAACCGTATTACAGGAGGAGGCACACAGACTGGACGTGCCGACCTGTCTGCATTGCGCGCGCAAGCCCTATATTCGGCCAACAACAATGTGGATGAGATTGCTGCCTTGATCAAGCATACCGCCACAGTAGGCGGCTGGTTGATTTTGTATACTCACGAAGTCAGTGAAACTCCTGGCCCATGGGGTGCAACACCAGCTTTGCTGGAAAGCGCCTTGCGGACGGCTACACAGGAAAGTTGTCAGATATTGCCAGTTCACAAAGCAATTGATTTTTTTCTTTCCTGATCGTGTACACGGTTTTTACTCAATTCAGACTTGGGTAAGTTACAATTCTTGCGGTTTTAATCTTAATTTTCAGGTAGCAGACAACACCCATGAGCCAACATAGCCAGTTTACCCTGCTGACACAGCGCCGATTTGCCCCCTTTTTCTGGACGCAATTCCTCGGGGCATTCAATGATAATGTGTTCAAGACAGCCTTGTTGACCATACTGACGTATGACGCTTTGTCATGGACAAATATGGATGTCGGTTTGCTCAATAACCTGATACCAGGCTTATTCATTTTGCCCTTCGTCTTGTTTTCTGCGACTTCTGGGCAGTTGGCTGACAAATATGAAAAAGGCAGAATGGCCCGAAAGGTCAAGTTGCTCGAAATTGGCATCATGCTGATTGCTGCCGTAGGCTGGCAAACGCATAATCTCTGGCTTTTGATTGCCGCCGTTTTTGGCATGGGCATACATTCCACTTTGTTTGGCCCTGTCAAGTATGCGTATTTGCCTCAGCACCTCAAGACAGATGAGCTGGTTGGTGGCAATGGCTTGATAGAAATGGGGACATTTGTCGGTATTTTGCTCGGGGAAATACTGGGCGCCATGTTGGTGGTGCACAAGCCTTGGGGAACGGAACTTGTGGCTGGTGGCGCAATAATTGTCGCAGTCATTGGCTACGTGACTGCTCTGCGTATCCCTGATTCACCAGCTCCCGTGCCAGAATTGAAAATCAACTGGAACCCGGCTACAGAAACCATCAGGAATATCAGCTTCAGCAAACAAAACCGTCCGGTATTTTTATCTCTGCTGGGTAACTCTTGGTTCTGGTTCTATGGTGCCATCGTTCTTGCGCAATTCCCTTTGTATGCCAAGGATTACCTGCATGGCGATCACAGTGTCTTTGTCCTCTTGCTGACGATTTTCTCGTTTGGTATCGGTGCTGGTTCTTTGCTTTGTGAAAAACTGTCTGGCCATAAAGTAGAGATCGGACTGGTACCATTTGGTGCGATAGGCTTGTCAGTATTTGGGTTTGATCTATATTTATCCAGCCTCAGCTATACCAATGTGGCGACTGTTGGTGCAATGGAGTTTGTTAAACAGGCAAGCAGTTTGCATATTCTGTTCGATATCACAATGATCGGGGTTTTTGGCGGACTGTATATTGTGCCTTTGTTTGCCTTGATACAAACACGTTGTGACCCGAAACATTTGTCACGCACGATAGCGGGCATGAACATCCTGAACGCTTTGTTCATGGTCGTTGCCTCACTCTCGGCTGTAGCAATGCTGAAACAAGGCTTCACGATACCGCAGATATTCATGGCGACAGCCATACTCAATGCCATCGTGGCTATCTACATATTCAGCCTGGTGCCAGAATTCCTGATGCGGTTTATTGCCTGGCTGCTGGTACACACCATCTATAAGGTCAAAACCATCAACACTGACCGCATACCAGATGAAGGCGCGGGCATACTGGTCTGTAATCATGTCAGCTACATGGATGCCATCGTCATCATGGCATCGAGCCCGAGGCCGGTGCGTTTTGTCATGGATCACAGGATCTTTAAAATACCGTTTTTGTCTTGGGTATTCCGCACGGCAAAAGCTATTCCTATCGCACCGGCCAAAGAAGATCCATGGTTGATGGAAAAGTCTTTTATCGATGTTGCCCAGGCTTTGCATGAAGGTGAGCTGGTTTGTATTTTTCCAGAAGGCAGATTGACGACGACAGGCGAGTTGAATGAATTCAAAGGCGGTATCATGAAGATACTGGAGCGCAGTCCTGTTCCTGTTTACCCACTGGCTTTGCGTGGATTGTGGGGGAGCGTACTGTCGCGTGACAAGAGCAATCCATTTGAACGCGCTTTCCGTCGCGGACCATTTTCCAAACTCGAAATGGTGGTGGGGGATGTCATGCAGCCGCAAGATGTGTCACCTCAGGTTCTACAGGAAAAAGTCAGTGAGTTGCGTGGCGAGTGGAAATAAAATCCAACTCTCAGCTTAACTTTAAGGTGGATTCAAGCTTTCTTTAGATAAGAAAATGGCGCATTCAATATTGAATGCGCCATTTTTACTTGCTACTATTTTTTACTGCAAGCTGGATTATAAAATCTCGCTCGCATGATCTGCCAGGCGTGAACGTTCACCGCGTGCCAGTGTGACATGTCCGCTGTGCGCCCAACCTTTGAACCTGTCTACAACATAAGTCAGACCGCTGGAACCCTCAGTCAGGTAAGGCGTATCGATCTGGGCGATATTACCCAGGCAGATAATTTTGGTACCTGGACCCGCACGTGTCACCAGAGTTTTGACTTGTTTCGGTGTCAGATTCTGGGCTTCGTCAATGATGAGGAATTTATTGACGAAAGTACGGCCACGCATGAAGTTCAGCGATTTGATCTTGATCTTGGAGCGTATCAAATCCTGAGTGGCGGCGCGTCCCCAGTCACCGGCATCATTGTCTGATTTGTTGAGCACTTCCAGATTGTCGTCAAATGCACCCATCCATGGCGACATTTTCTCCTCTTCTGTACCTGGCAGGAAGCCGATGTCTTCACCGACAGGCACAGTAACGCGCGTGACGATGATTTCATTGTAGGTTTTGGTTTCCAGCACTTGCGCCAGACCTGCCGCTAAAGCAAGCAAGGTCTTGCCAGTACCGGCTTGACCTAGCAGTGTAACGAAATCGCATTCCGGATCCATTAGCAGGTTTAATGCAAAGTTCTGTTCGCGGTTGCGGGAAGTGATACCCCAGACGCTATGCTTGATATGACCATAGTCACGCAAGGTTTGCAGTACTGCAGTCTTGCCGTTGATCTGCCTTACCTGGCCATAGAAAGAGGCCTCACCATTCTTGGGTTCTAGATACACGAACTGATTCACCAGCAGGGAAGGGATGACAGGTCCGGTAATGCGATAAAAAGTCGTGCTCAAACCATTGCGGTTTTCTTGCCAGGTTTCTATGCCCTTGCCATGTTTGTTCCAGAAATCATCGGGCAATTGCACGATGCCTGAATACAGCAGATCAGAATCTTCCAGCACGTGATCATTGAAATAGTCTTCTGCTGGCAAGCCCATGGCACGCGCCTTGATGCGCATATTGATGTCTTTCGACACCAGTACCACAGGACGGCCAGGCATTTCAGTTTCCAGCGCACGAACGACGCCAAGTATCTGGTTATCTGCCTTGCCTTTAGGCAGGCCAACTGGCAAGTCGGCGCTTTGCAGCTTGGTCTGGAAGTACAGGTGGCCCTTGGCATCCTTGTTGCCCAGTTTGGACAGCAAGATACCTTTTTCTATATCGTGATGATCGATATCACCTACCAGCGCATCGAGTGAGCGCGATACCTGGCGTGCGTTACGGGCAACTTCGGACATGCCTTTCTTGTGATCATCCAGTTCTTCCAGGGTGATCATCGGCAGGTAGACATCATGCTCCTCAAAACGGAACAGTGATGAAGGATCATGCATCAAGACATTTGTATCAAGTACAAACAGCTTGGTGGTGCCAGATTTGTCAGCGGCACGACTGGTGCCGGATTTGACGCGGCTGTCATGGGTTTTGGCCTTGCTTGCGGCAACGACAGGCAAAGTTTTGGCGATAACCGCTGGTGTCGCTTTTTCTGCAACAGGTTTGCTGACAACTGCCGGAACAGTTGCGAGTTTCTTTCTTTGTGGTGCCGGGGCGACATCAATGGCTTTGATTTTCTCTGGCGTTGCTGATTTTATTGTTTTGGCTGGTTTGCCTTTTTCTGCCTTCGGATAATCCTTGGGCGAAAGCAGCGCTGCTGGCTTGGTCGGCATTTTTGGCAATGGCATGAAAACCTCAATCAAAAAGTGAGAGCTGAAAAGTTAAAAGCCGCTAAGGACATACCTGCATCACTGCTGGCACTGTCTTTCGCGGCTTTTATCAAGAGTAATTCTGGAGAGTTCAATTAAGTTTGGGCGCTCACAAATTCGAGTACTTCATCTACGTGTCCTGCTACTTTAACTCCACGCCATTCTTTCACTAATTTACCATTGCCGTCAATCACAAATGTGCTGCGCTCTATGCCGCGCACTTGTTTGCCATACATGTTCTTCATTTTCATGACATTGAACAACAGGCACAAAGTTTCATCAGGGTCAGAAATCAGCTCGAAAGGGAGGTCCAATTTACTTTTAAAGCCTTCGTGAGAGCGCAAGCTGTCACGGCTGATGCCAAACACGACAGCATTGGCTTGCTGGAATTGTGGGTGCAGGTCACGGAATGCAATACTTTCCGTAGTGCAGCCGGGGGTGTTGTCTTTTGGGTAAAAATAAATGATGATATTTTTACCAGTGTAATCACTTAATTGAAACGCTTTGTCACCAGTCATGGCGGCAGAAAATTCAGGTACCTGGCATTGTAATGCAGAAGGGGTTTCAGCCACTTTCATCTCCTTGGTTAGGGGTGGAGAAATGTTGCTGACTGACTAGATCAGGGCGACCAGTTCTCCGGAACGGCCTGGCAAGCTTGCCCATGATAATGGACGCGTCGGTAAGTCACTATTCTTGATGGACGCATAGTAGTCCGCCATGGAAATACAACGATAACCTTGCTTGTGCCAGCCTGTCAGCAATTCCTCGAATATGGGGGCGAGTTTTTGTCCTTCAAGCTCTGCATGTAAGGTAAATACATGATCTTTTGGGCTTGCTGTCAGTTTCAGTATATTGGCAGCTATATTTGACTCGCTAATGACATTCCCGCCTATGTCGCGCCCCAGCAACTCATCCAGGGTCGGCAGGGTAGTTGGCATTTGTATGCATGACATGGCCGTATTGCCCACTTGAAGGCGATAGGGGCCTGCATCAGCATTTGCCAGGCTGCCATCTTCATTCAGCATGGCGCGGCCATCTGAAGCGTATTGCATGCCAAACTGATCAAGCTGGGAGAAAGCATGCTCATTCATTTGCCAGCCAGCTGCGCCATGGGTTTTTGGTGTTACGCCAAAAATCTGCTGGAAGCGCTGGTGAGCTTGCTGCATTTGCTTGCGGGTCCAGTCCAAGTCACGCACCCGCACATTGTCTTGCCAGACCACGTGGTCCCAGGTATGTATGCCGCACTCAAAACCGGCATCACGCACAGCCTGCATTTCGGTCGTGCAACTGCCTATATCTGGCGCGGGAAGTAGCACACCATACATCAGGGTCTTGAATCCGTAATGTTCCAGGACCGATGTGCGAGACACTTTTTGGAAAAAGCCAGGGCGGAAAGCCCTGCGTAAGGCCCAGCCTGTGTGGTCCTTACCCAAAGAAAACAGGAAAGTTGCGCCCGCATTGTGCTTTTGAAGAATGCGCACCAGGTTTGGTACGCCTTCTTTAGTGCCGCGATAGGTATCGACGTCGATCTTGAGAACGATGGTAGGCATGTAGTCCAGTATTAGTCCATCAAGGAGCGTGCTTCGGCTACCTGGCTGCGGTATGCATCGAAAATATTGCGCATGGTGTCTGGCATGGTCGTTACTGGCTTCCAGCCCAGTTCTTCACAGGTGTTGGTGATTTTTGGCACGCGATTTTGTACGTCCTGGTAACCTTTGCCATAGTAGGCGGCAGAAGTGGTTTCTGTCAGCTCTACTTTTTTCGCTGTTTCTGCGTACTCAGGATATTCAGCCGCCAGATCCAGCATCATGTGTGCCAGTTCGCGGATGGAGAAATTATTGGTTGGGTTGCCGATGTTGTAGATCTTGCCGCTGGCTACGCCGTTTTTGTTATCGATAATGCGCATCAGTGCATCAATACCGTCGTCGATATAAGTGAAAGCACGTTTTTGCGCGCCACCATCAACAAGAGAAATGTTTTCGCCACGGACAATATGACCAAAGAATTGGGTCACTACACGTGAGCTACCTTCTTTGGGCGTATGGATATTGTCGAGGCCAGCACCGATCCAGTTGAATGGGCGGAACAGGGTGAAGTTCAAGCCTTCCATACCATAACCCCAGATAACGCGGTCCATCAATTGCTTGGCGCAAGAATAAATCCAGCGTGGTTTATTGATAGGGCCACAAATCAGTTCAGATTCTTCCGGATCGAATTCTTCGTCATGACACATGCCATAAACTTCAGACGTGGAAGGAAATACCAAGTGCTTGCCGTACTTTGCTGCAGAGCGGACGATAGGCAGGTTGGCTTCGAAGTCCAGCTCAAACACACGCAAAGGTTGTTTTACGTAAGTCGATGGTGTGGCGATCGCAACCAGAGGCAGGATGACATCACACTTCTTGACATGGTATTCAACCCATTCTTTATTGATGGTGATGTCACCTTCAAAGAAATGCATGCGCGGGTGATTGATCATGTCGCCCAGACGCTCGGTTTGCATGTCCATGCCATACACTTCCCAGTCTGTGGTTTCCAGAATGCGCTTGGACAAATGGTGACCGATAAAACCGTTCACGCCGAGTATAAGGACTTTTTTCATAATGAATTCTTTTTAAAATAAATGTTGATTGCCAGTTCAGAATGCACAAATAAACAAGCGATTATGCCGCCTGCTTCAATATGGCCGCCAACTCTTGCGGGCCAACGATTTTGTCATTCATTAACAATTCAATAATATGCAGTGCACGGCCATCACCGCACACGCCAAGGACGATATTATCCACTACATGTAAGCCTGTCGGCAAATTTGCAGCATCAGCTTTGAATAGACGTGCTTTTCCAATAACAAAACGCTGGCCAGCCTGGTCGGTAAATGCACCTGGGTAGGGTGGTGCCACAGCTCTGTGCAGGTTATATACCTGTTGCGCAGTCTGTTGCCAGTTGATGCGGCCATCTTCTGGTTTGCGGCCCCCGTAGTAGCTGCCGGCAGATAAATCATTCGGCAAACGCTTGGCTATACCTGCAATCAAATCTGGCAATGCATTCCACAGGCATTGTTCTGCCGCAACGGTTAATTTGCCAAACACTTCATAAGCCGTGTCATCCGGCAAAATGGGCGCTGATACTTGAGCAAGGATGTCACCTGCATCAGGCTTCAAAGCCATTTCATGCAAGGTGGCACCAGTTTCGGTTTCGCCGTGCAAAACTGCCCAGTTGACCGGTACACGACCGCGGTATTTGGGCAGTAAAGAACCATGCAGGTTGTAAGCTCCGCGCTTTGCCAGTGCCAATACATCCAGCGGCAGCATATGACGGTAATAAAAGCTGAAAATGAAATCTGGTGCAATTGTCGCCACCTGCTCTTTCAGTTCGGCTGATTTTGGATCATCCGGCGTTATACAGGGTATGCCCTGCTCACGGCAAAGTTCGGCAACGGATTCAAACCAGATGGTTTCTGCCGGGTTGTCAGTATGGCTGACGACCAGTTTGATGTCCACGCCGCGTGCCAGCAAAGTCTTGATGCAACGTACACCTACGCTGTGATAGGCAAAAACCACTGCTGTTGCAGGGGATGCTGATGTAGTCATCTCTGCTTTCTCAATTAACTTCAGGCAAATCCGGATTGGATTGTTCCAGTATGGTTTGCACCACATAACGCGGACGGCCACGCACTTGCTGATAAATGCGACCCACATACTCACCCAGCAAACCTATGCCGAACAAGATGACACCCATGAGGAAGAATGCGATGGCAAACAGGGTGAATAAACCTTCAGCCTCTGCCCCCAGCGCAAAGCGACGTATTAGCAAGAGCAACACCAGGCCACCAGACAAGACAGAGAGCACCATACCCAGCATGGAAAACCATTGCAAAGGCATGATGGAGAAGCCCGTCATCAAGTCAAAATTCAGGCGTATCAAGCTATAAAGCGAATATTTTGATTCACCAGCAGAACGCTCTTCATGCTCGACGGTGATTTCTGTTGGCTTGCGCGCAAAGGTATAAGCCAGTGCAGGGACGAAGGTATTTACTTCACTGCATTGATTAATAAGATTAATCACATTGCGACCATAAGCACGCAACATATTGCCCTGATCCGTGATCTTGATGCGAGTAATTTTCTCGCGGAAGCGGTTCATGGCCTTGGACGCATAAGTGCGCCAGGCAGAATCCTGACGTTTGCGGCGTATGGAGCCTACATAATCATAGCCTTCGCGCATTTTGTCGACGAGGGCACCGATTTCTTCAGGCGGATTTTGCAAATCCGCATCCAAAGTGACGATGATCTCTCCTCGCGTGGCTTCAAAGCCAGCCAGAATAGCCATATGCTGGCCGTAATTGCCGTTGAACAGAACAACTCGCGTGACGTCTGGACGCAAGCGATACTGGTCTGCCAGCAAGGCAGGCGTGTTATCGCGGCTACCATCGTTAACAAAAACAACTTCGTAGCTGACTCCGCGTGCGGCCAGCGTATCAAGCGCTGGGTACAGACGCTCAAACAGCTTGGCCAGGCCAGCTTCTTCGTTATATACAGGTATGACAACAGAGAGTTCGGGTTTCATTAATATTGTTCTGCCGATTTCAGAGAAGGCAGGATTTTACCGCAGACACGACTCTTTCGACATCTTCTGTATTCATTGCTGGAAATAATGGCAAAGTAACAATCTGCTTGCCTATGCGTTCTGCAATCGGGAACATGCCGTCGGTAAAGCCGCGATCACGGTACATACTGAACAGATGGATGGCGCGGTAGTGATAACCCAGGCCAATTTGCTGATCCAGCATTTGCTGCATGAATGCGGCGCGGTTGGCGCTTTCTGGCAAGACCAGGTGGAACATGTGCCAGTTACTGTTTTCAAAGTCGGCGACAGGCAATTCTGCCCCTGTCTTTTGTTCAAAGTCAGTGCCAAAGCTGTCGAAGTAATGCTTTGCCAAAGTCGCACGCTTGGTATTGAATTCAGTCAGGTGCTTCATTTGCCCCAGACCTATGGCTGCGGCAATGTCCGTCATATTGTATTTGCCACCCAGCACATCAACGTCTATGCCATCGAGGCCGCTACGCGTCACGCCTTGCAACCTGTATTTTTCAGCCAGGCGTACTTCTTCTGCATTGTTCAACACCAGACAACCACCTTCGCCTGTCATGATGTTTTTGTTGACCTGGAAACTGAATGAAGCGAAATCACCGAAAGAGCCTATACGCTTGCCTTTCCAGCTAGAACCTATGGCTTGCGCGGCATCTTCAATGACACGCAACTTGTACTTGTCAGCTATCGCATACAGCTTGTCCATATCGCAAGGCAGGCCGCACATGTGCACGGGAATAATTGCCTTGGTACGTGGCGTGATCGCTGCTTCGACTTTGTCCAGATCAATATTATGTGTTTTGGGATCAATGTCGGCAAACACAGGGGTTGCGCCTGTCTCTATGATGACATTGGCGGTTGCTACCCATGAATTTGGCGTGGTGATGACTTCATCCCCTGTGCCTATGCCAGCAATACGCAAGGCAATTTCCATTGTGCAGGTGCCTGAATTGAAAGTGCGTACAGGCCGGCCACCAAAATATTCAGACAGTTGTGCTTCCAGTGCCTGCACTTTAGGACCGCTGGTCAGCCAGCCAGAACGCAAGACTTCCGTGACGGAGGCAATAGTTTCTTCATCAATAGTCGGCTTGGTAAATGGCAAAAATTTGGATGCGTCACTCATGGTGAACCTTTCAATAAAACAGAGCTACTCTTGTGGAGTATGAGATGTGTGCAAAAAGGAGCAATTCAGCTTTTTACCAGCAAGGCAACACCAATGATGATCACACCGATTGCCAGCATTCTTTGCAGGGACATGACTTCACCCAGAAAATACCAGGCACCTATGGCGTTGACGATATAGCCTAAGGAAAGTAACGGATAAGCAATGCTGACATCGACACGCGACAAACCTATGATCCAGACGACGACAGAAATGACGTAGCAGGTCAGGCCACCGATGATAGGGAGTTGGGTTGCCAGCTTGAGCCCGACTGAAAACCAATTCTCTGCGGTCAGATGAATTGCCCCCACTGCATTGGTTCCAGTTTTGAGCAAAAGCTGGGCGACAGCATTAAGCATGATGCCGGTGAAGATGAAGCCAAAGGTATTGATGTTCATACGGTTCTATTTGTTCTTATTGACCAGGTTGGCAACGATGACACGGCGAGGGTCCTTGGCAATGAGTCGCATAGGGAAGTCGGTTTTTTTCAGGTCTTCATAAATATCATTACGCAAGATGGCGACTGCAGTTTCGCCCTTGTCCTGATGTGCCTGCCATTTTGCAATGAAATCCTCGCGCTTGGGTATCCATAATTCTGGCTGCTGATGCAGGCCAAACTGCATTTCATCAGGAAACTCAACCAGGGTTACAGTCCTTTCCAGATAGAACGGCAACGCTTGTTCATAGCGGCCTACAGCGTAAAAAGGCGTAGTTGGTGAAGTTAGTTCAGCCTTGATTGCTGGTAGATATTCGCTACCTGCAATATATTTGCCCCAGGGATTATGTCCCAGAAAGGCAACTTGCCCAACCAGGTAGCCACTGGCAGCCAGACAAATGATGGCCCAATCTTTACCAATTGTGCCTTTGCGTGCCAGCAACCAGGTGAGTAAGCCGCCAACCATCGCCAAGGCAATAATGCCAACTATCCATGGTGTGTAACCTATAGCCAGTGTGCGGTCAAATGTGTCGGCGCTATCCAGTTTGCTCAGATATACGGCCAGGCCAATTGCACCGGCTGCGCCGACTAAGATGAACAGAATGCCGGCCACTTTTACCGGACGGCTATCATTTTGTTCCAGATGGCAGGCAATCAAGAGTGCCAGTGCAGGGAATATAGGCAGGATATAGCCCGGCAATTTCGAACCTGAAATACTGAAAAAGAAAAACAGGAAAGCAGCCCAGATGAACAGCATCTTCCTGGGTTGAAAGCCTGGGGTGTTATCTTTGACACCAGACCAGAGCCCTTGCAGCAAGACACCTATCCAGGGAACGATGCCGACGATGAGCAAGGGGATGAAATAATGCCAGGGGCCGCCGCGTTTGTGTACGGTACTGGTGAAACGATCGAAATGCTCATGAATAAAGAAAAAATGCGGATGCTCAGGGTTTTTTATTGCTATCAAGATAAACCATGGAGCAGTAATGGCAAAAAACAGGATCAAACCCTTGCCCATATGCAGACGTTTCCACAAACCCCAGTCGCGTGTCACTATGGTATAAATGACCAATACAGCACCAGGCAGTACAAAACCTATTAAGCCTTTTGACATCGTTGCTAATGCCATGCCTGCCCAACACACCAGCATGGCATTGCGTTCAGTCTTGCTGTTGACACCTGCCATTTGGGCGACCAGCAAGCCGCACAAGGCCAGAGTCATCATGCCAGACAAACCCATGTCCAAAGAATTGACATGACCCATGCCCGCCCACCAGAAACTTGAACCCAACACTAGTGCAGCGATGATCCCGGTCCGACGGTTAAATATCTTGTTGCCTGTATAGGCAACAGCAGCAACGCCAAGTAATCCATTCAAGCCCGTCCATAAACGTGCTTGCCAATCACCCAGGCCGAAGACGGCAAAGGTCAGGGCATTCATCCAGTTTTGTAGGGGGGGCTTTTCAAAATACTTGATGCCATTCAAACGCAAGGTAATCCAGTCACCTGAGGCCAGCATTTCGCGCCCCATTTGTGCATAACGGCCTTCATCAGTCGGCACCAGAGTTCTTGCGCCCAGCATATAAAACCAGATCAGCAAAAAGGCGATAGTCAACGCCCATAATGTACGTGGTGAATCGTAAGGAGATGTCTTGTTCATGCAGTTTCCATTATCAGTGCAAGTGCAACCTTACGGCCTTCAGCCATAAGAATATTATAGGTGCGACAGGCGGCCTGGTTGTCCATGCATTCCACGCCTATGCGTTTGCTTGCCAGTGTGGCGGTTAGCCTGGGGTGAACGAAGCGCTGCTTATTGCCCGTACCCAAAATAACGACATCGGGCGCTGTGGCCTCGATTTGTGCAAAATCGGCATCACTTAATTGTTCAAAACTGGTGGCCGACCATTGCTGCGGCTTGGTTTCTGGCAATACAATCAAGCTGTAAGCATAAGTAATTGCATTAATTTCTACACTGTCTTTTTCATAAGCAGTGATGGTCTGGTATTGCTGCGTAGGGGTAGAGTGCAACTTCATCGATGTAACTCAAGGGTTAGGACTGGAGAGAGGCGCATTGTAACGTTTTTTATCAGTATTCATAGGTTCCCGCTTGTCTCAAGCTTACTTTTTTGCCCATGCATCCCAACCGACCTTGGTAATTTTGGCTATTGTCAAATCGCGGGAGGTATGCGGTGCCTTACTGTCAGTCAAAAAGACAGCAACAGCCATATGGTGGCCATTGGGTAAAGTAATAATACCCACATCATTGTGTGCTGCAGTCATGCTATTTCGGTTGGTTGAACTGCCGATTTTGTGAGCGACGGGTGCGCTGGCTGGTAGCAAAGCTTTGATACGGGCAGGATTGGGGCTGGAAGCAGAGTTTGGGGTGGTTTCAGCGTCACTCATCCATTTCAGCAGCAAATCACGACTTTGGGGACTGAGCGCTCTGGTTTCCTGAAGGGCTTGTAGTAGCTTGATCATGGCCTTTGGCGTAGCCGTATTGCGGTACTGCCTATCCCGTGACTTACCCATTTCCTTTTCAGTATCGAGCACCTTGATATCCTGTATCCCTAATTGCGCCAGATATTGCATGACGAAAGGCGGGCCGCCGAGCAAGCGTAACAGGACGTCACTTGCAGTGCCATCGTCATTGGCAATGGCGTGATGCATCAATTCTTTGACGCTGATTTTGAAATTGTCATCTGGATGTTCATCTCTTAAAGGGCTGGATTGCACGTCACTGATGAAATCCTCTTTGCTGATGGCAATTTTTTGTTCCAGCTTGAGTTTGTTTTGATCGACTTTCGCCAGTGCAGCCATCACTATGGGCAGCCTGTAAACCCCTTGCATGGGACATGGAGCATCAGGCAATATCCATAGGCTTTGTCCGGTTTCCAGGACTAGCAGGCTGGCACTTAGTCTGCCTCCGCTGTCTATGGCAATGGATTCCAGCACATTCTGTGAATAAGCAGTGCACAGGCTGGCCAGAGAGAGCGCCAGGAACAGAAATAATTTTCTCATTGATTGCACCTCTCTAAGATATTAGGTTGCAAAACCTTCGTTTACGATACCTGTTGCGACTCTATTCGCGCAAATTTGCTCGCGAGTCCAGCTTTTGCCAAGTTCTGATTGATAAAATTCGGCGCTTTGTGCAGAATGGAAAGTTCGGCAGTGCAGCATTTTTGCATTGCAGCTTAACATGCGCTTTCATCTCATTTCTGCCTGGTTCGAATATGTGGATTTAGCCAACTCATGAATATTATCAAGGATTGCAGCGGTGCGACCCATACAAAAATCATTAAAACTAGCAGACGTTTGTTATGACATCCGTGGCCCCGTCATGGAAAAAGCCAAGCAGATGGAGGATGAAGGGCACAAAATCATCAAGCTGAACATCGGCAATCTGGCGGTCTTCAATTTTGATCCGCCGGACGAAATCGTGCAGGATATGATACGCAATATGCAAAATGCAGCCGGCTATACCGACTCTAAAGGCATGTTTGCACCTCGTAAAGCGATTATGCATTACACCCAGGAAAAACATATCCGTGGTGTGACCATAGAAGATATTTATATAGGCAATGGCGCTTCAGAATTGATCGTCATGGGCATGAATGCTCTGCTCAATAGCGGTGATGAAGTATTGGTGCCTGCGCCTGACTATCCTTTGTGGACGGCAGCTGTCAGCCTGTCTGGCGGCAAACCTGTGCATTATGTCTGTGACGAAAGTGCAGACTGGATGCCGGATATCGACGATATCAAGAGCAAGATTACGCCTAATACCAAGGCCATTGTCGTCATCAATCCGAATAACCCGACTGGTGCCTTATACCCGGTTGAGGTCTTGCAGCAAATAGTCGAAGTAGCACGCCAACATCAACTCATCGTTTTTGCGGATGAAATTTACGACAAGACTTTGTATGATGGCGAAGTGCATACCTCCATTGCATCTCTGGCCGATGATGTACTGTTCCTGACGCTGAATGGTCTTTCGAAAAACTATCGTTCTTGTGGCTATCGTGCTGGCTGGATGGTCGTATCCGGTGAAAAACGTCATGCCAAGGATTATATTGAAGGCTTGAATATGTTAGCCTCCATGCGTTTGTGCGCAAATGCACCAGGTCAGTTTGCTATTCAGACTGCGCTTGGCGGCTACCAGAGTATCAATGATCTGGTAGGGCCGGGTGGACGTTTGCTCAAGCAACGCGATCTGGCGCACAAGCTGTTGACGGCAATTCCTGGTGTGACTTGCGTCAAACCAAAGGCTGCGCTGTATATGTTTCCCAAATTGGACCCCGTGATGTATCCCATCAAGGATGACCAGGAGTTTATCCACGAACTGCTGACCGAGCAGCGCGTGTTGCTGGTACAGGGAACGGGATTTAACTGGATCAATCCCGACCATTTCCGTGTGGTGTTCTTGCCCAATACGGATGATTTGACAGATGCTTTCGGACGTATTGCCAGTTTTTTAGAGTCATACCGAAAGCGTCACGGCACCAATTAATTAATTTAATTTACTGTTTAGAAAACTTATGAAACCCATCAAAGTAGGCCTGTTAGGCATAGGCACCGTCGGCTCCGGCACTTTCAACGTTTTGAAGCGCAATCAGTTAGAGATTACGCGTCGCGCAGGTCGCTCGATTGAGATTGCCATGGTGGCAGACCTTAATGTTGAGCGGGCACGAGAGTTGACCAACGGGGAATGTGAAGTCGTCAATGATGCAAATCTGGTGGTCAGCAATCCTGATATCGATATCGTCATCGAATTGATCGGTGGCTATGGCATCGCCAAAGACCTGGTCATGAAAGCCATCGCCAATGGCAAGCATGTTGTCACTGCCAATAAGGCTTTGTTGGCAACGCACGGTAATGAAATCTTCAAGGCAGCAGAAGAAAAAGGTGTGATGGTCGCATTTGAGGCAGCAGTTGCTGGTGGCATCCCCATCATCAAAGCCTTGCGTGAAGGCCTGACTGCCAATCGTATACAGTGGATCGCAGGCATCATCAATGGCACGACCAATTTTATCTTGTCTGAAATGCGTGATAAGGGCCTGGACTTTGCCACCGTGCTGAAGCAGGCGCAAGAGCTGGGCTATGCAGAAGCTGATCCTACCTTCGATATTGAGGGTGTGGATGCTGCGCATAAAGCCACCATCATGGCCGCAATCGCTTATGGTATCCCCATGCAGTTTGATAAAGCCCATGTGGAAGGTATCACCAAGCTGCAAGCCAGCGATATTCGTTATGCAGAAGAACTGGGTTACCGTATCAAACTGCTGGGTATCAGTAAGCGTACTGAAGCCGGCATAGAATTGCGCGTGCATCCGACCCTGATCCCGGAAAAGCGCCTGATTGCCAATGTAGAAGGCGCCATGAATGCCGTGCTGGTACATGGCGATGCAGTCGGCGCGACCCTGTACTATGGCAAGGGTGCTGGTTCAGAGCCTACGGCTTCTGCAGTGATTGCGGATCTGGTCGATATCACTCGTTTAGCGACTGCTGACCCTGAGCATCGTGTGCCTTACCTGGCCTTCCAGTCTAATTCACTGAGTGATTTACCAGTGTTGCCTATGTCAGAAATCGTCACCAGTTACTATCTGCGCATGCACGTGGCAGACAAGCCTGGTGTCCTGGCTGATGTCACACGCATCCTGGCAGATTTGACGATCTCCATTGATGCCATGCTGCAAAAAGAACCTGCGGAAGGTGAAACACAAACGGACATCATCATTCTGACGCATCAGACCAAAGAAAAAAATATCGTTGCTGCGATAGAGAAAATCGAGAAACTCGATTCAGTATTTGGTGCGGTGACGAAGTTGCGCCTGGAAGAATTGAGCTAATTCATCGGGCTTCAAACGAAAAAGCGTGGTCATGGAATAATGACCACGCTTTTTTATTTTCTGAAGACAGGATAAATACGAAGATATGCCGCGCCTCTCTCTAAAGCAGTTACTTGCCTATGCTATGTTTGGTTTTCCTTTGGCGATGGTAGCCTTACCGATTTATGTCTATGTGCCACAGTTCTATGCTGATCGCCTGGGTATGTCTTTATCGGCCATAGGTACGGCATTATTGCTGACTCGTATCATGGATGCCTTCCTTGATCCCTTTATAGGGGCATTGATAGATCGTAGACCACAAAGCCGTAGTTATGCACCTTATATAGTTCTTGCGTTGCCATTATTGATTGCCGGTTTCACGGGCCTGTTTCATCCGCCACACTTATCCGGTAATCTGGCCTTTCTCTGGTTCTTGTCTGCACTAGTAGTTGTATATGCCGGATTCAGCCTGGCCAGTATCTCTTTTCAGAGTTGGGGTGCTGCATTGACACAGGAGCCAGGGCAAAGGGTAAGATTGACCAGTGTGCGTGAGGCATGTGGTCTCGTTGGTGTGATCGCCACCGCCATCATCATTCAGTTTGGCAATGTCACGATCTTATCTGGCATGCTGAGTCTCAGTCTACTTATTACAGCTTGGTTTTTGATACGCCATACGCCACGCAGATCAGGCGCGACTATGGGCGCTCACGTGCCGCTGTCCTTGCGTGATTTATTCGCTAACCGCAGTTTCAGAGCTTTGTTCCTGGTATTTGTTGTCAATGGTATCGCCGCTGCAATACCGGCGACCTTGTTCCTTTTTTTTACCAAAGACCGTTTACATCTTGCGCATTTGTCCGGCGTTTTGTTGTTGCTATATTTTCTCGCGGCTGCTTTATCCATGCCTTTATGGACGCGTCTTGCGCAGAGAAAAGGTGAGGTCAATGCATGGCTGTTTGCCATGCTCTTGTCCGTGTTTAGTTTTGTCGGCGTACTTGCATTGGGTGTTGGCGATGCCTGGGCTTTTTCGCTGATTTGCATTTTTTCTGGCATGAGCCTTGGAGCCGACCTCGCTTTACCGCCAGCTTTGCTGGCAGGAGTTATTCATGCAGCAGGGCATAGCGAAAAAAACGAAGCCAGTTATTTTGGCGTCTGGAACTGGGCCAGCAAGATGAATCTGGCCGTCGCTGCCGGATTGGCCTTGCCAGCCCTGGAATACCTGGGTTATGTGCCAGGTGCGACGAGCGATAATGGTCTGCAAGCGTTAACACTGGCTTACGCAGCTTTACCTTGCATATTAAAGTTGCTGGCTGCCGCATTGCTTTGGAAATCCAGATTGGAAAAAGTATAGCAGTATAAAGTGCTGGCCGAATAGCCAAATTTATTTAGCGCAACAGCTTTTCATGAAATTCCGCCGGATAGTCTTTATGGATTTTAACTACCGTAGAAACCCGGGTGCCATAACTCGGTGAAACGATGCAAGGCGACGAAAGTAGCCTCTCCATCTCAAATGAAATGCCGGTATCGGGTAAGCGGCAATCTGGAGCAGGGGTGGTATTGGCCAGCACTTCAAAATAGGCATCCACTGGGGCGCGCTGACATATCATGCTGGCAAATTCAGCTTTGGTTCTGACGACTTTGGGCCAGGGCGTATCCAGTGATGCGTTGGAAATGCCATAGATACCTGGAGGTAGTGGCTGGCCGTTGCGTACATCATCCTGGTTGCGATTGGAAAACCAGATCAGGTCTTCCTGATCACCTATCAGCAAATTGAAACCGTTATAGTCGGCAACAGTATCTCGAATGCTGGCGATGTACTCTTGTGCGCTCAAGTTGCTATTGAGGTAATTGGCAACCAGTTCTCCACGCGTAGGCGCGTCTTCACGCTTCTCGGAAGGCGCGCGGATATTCGTAATGGCGGCAAATTTGCTTGTCAGACTATCTGCACCGTTCAGCGTAGTCATGCCCAGCCAGGTACCGCCCGATTGCAGGTCGCGTCCGGCGTATATGTTGGGGTTGTCTTGCCACCAATCAGCGGCAGCCGCAGGCCGGTCATAAAACTCATCACGGTTACCTGCAAACACGATAGGTGTGCAGGGTATAAGTTTCCAGGCAAAGACGATCAGGCACATAAGTCTACATCCACAAAATATTCCATATGTCGCTCACCAGACTGTAATTGTTTTAATCCAGTTTGCGCGTAAGCCAGCTCTAGCCTCTGTTCAAAATCTGACGAAACCTGATAATAAATCTCCATCCAGGTATGCATGCCATCCTGTTCTGCCGGACGTCTCTGCAGACCTGGACTTTGCTGATCAGCCTGAAGCATAAGTTTTTGCAACAACCGCTCTTGCTGCAGCACTTCAGCTTCTTTATTAGCGCTGGCTTTGAAATAGATATAGCAATTCATATGCCTGCTTTTGATTCTTTATTGCGTAATATCTGTTATTGCATACGGTAGCGGTTGCAGTTCTATCGCTGCGCCACTGGCTGAACCCAGTGTGAGTTGACCGCTTTCCTGATCAGTCAGCTTCATTTCTATCAACACCAGAGAGCTGTCTTCCTGATGTTGTTCAGCGTTAACGATCATGCCGCAAGGCTGGCTGACATCATCACTATGAAATACTTCCGTTCCTGCAGCTACATCTTTCGCATGGACCAGTGCTATTGCCATGCGGCGCTTGAGTTTGCCCAAGTATTGACTGCGCGCGACTATTTCCTGTCCTGGGTAGCAGCCCTTTTTAAAGTTCACACCACCGATAAGTTCGAAATTGATCATTTGCGGGACAAACTTCTCTTGAGTGCTGGCGATGACGGTGGCAATGCCAGCCTGAATTTCAGTCACACGCCAGGCGCTGGTGTTTACTGCGCGCAGTTGGGCGTTTAATTTTGGCCAGGCTAGCTGTGCAATTTCCAAAGGTGCTATCCATTGATAGCGTGGAAAACTGTTGGCGTCTGCGACGCGCAGCAGGCTGCCATATTCGTTGCTCAGTTGTTGGTCGACTTTAGCTGGCAGCTCTGGAAACCATTCTTGCAGTGCTGCAGGTGCAGCACTGCCACCTAACCCCAGAACAACGTATTCTGCATTGATATCGTGTAATTTGGCTTTCGCCCTTAAAACAAACATTTGCAAACGTTTTTGCACAGAGGCTTGTATTGTTTTTGATAGCTGCAAGATAATATCCTGGCCATCTTTCCAATACACAAAGCTGGCCAACATGCGTCCTTTAGGGGTGCAATAAGCCGCACGGCGCAGCTCTGTTGCACCCAAATGCTCCACATCATTGCTCAATTGATTATGCAAAAAAGACGGGGCATCTTCGCCTGCAACTCTTATTAGGCCCAGATCAGTCAAAGGGGCAACAAACCCTGTTTGCAGGGCATCTGACTGCCAATGAGGAGTAAAACCGTTGGTATTCAGGTTTTCCACCGTTGCGCCCTGGCTGGATAAAAAGTCTTCCCACGTCATCTTGTTATACTCACTCTTCTTTACTGATTCGCTTAATGTGCGCGCTGGCTTTACAATACCGCCTGCACCTGTTCAGGCGAATTATAGTAGCGTATGCAAAATCTCGTCAGAACTCCCTCAATTTTGATTAAGCTGCCTACATGGGTTTCATAAAAAAATTATTTGTATTACTAATTTTACTTGCGCTGGCCACAGGTGGCGGTTTCTATTATTGGATGCAACAAGCCATTTTTGTGGAAGGTGCAGTCAAAGAATTCACTATTAAACCAGGTAGCGGCGTGCGCGCATCTGCCCGTCAGGTTTTTGAAGCAGGAGTACCAGTTCAACCGCTGATGTTTGAAGCACTGGCACGTTTGATGGGGAAAGAAAATCGCTTGAAAGCCGGCTCTTTCGAGATAGAGGCTGGTAAGACACCAGTCGAATTGCTGAACAAGATCGTCAATGGTGATTTTTCCATGGCCAGTCTTGTGGTGATCGAGGGTTGGACCTTTCAGCAAATGCGCAAAGTGGTAGATTCACATCCTGCCGTCAAGCATGAAACTCAGGGCATGAGCGAAGCAGAGTTGATGCGCAAGATTACGCCAGACTTTCCGCAAGCGGAAGGTTTGTTCTTTCCTGATACCTATCGCTTCGCCAAAGGCAGTTCTGATCTACAGCTTTATGAACAAGCCCATAACCAATTGTTGAAAAAACTCGACGAAGCCTGGAAAAAACGGGTAGATGGCCTACCATACAAGAATCGCTATGAAGCCCTGACCATGGCTTCCATCATAGAAAAAGAGACCGGGCAAAAATCAGAGCGTCCGATGATCGCATCCGTTTTTGTCAACCGCCTGCGCTTGGGCATGTTGCTGCAAACTGATCCTACCGTCATTTATGGTATGGGTGACCGCTACCAGGGCAAGATCTACAAGCGTGACTTGTTGACAGATACGCCTTATAACACCTATACGCGGGCAGGCTTGCCTCCGACACCGATTGCCTTGCCTGGCATGGAATCGATTTCCGCTGCCTTGGATCCGGCGCATAGTGATGCTTTATACTTCGTCGCGCGTGGAAATGGGACCAGTCAGTTTTCTGATAGTTTGAATGACCATAATCGCGCTGTGAACAAGTACCAGCGTTGATAGCGTCACGGTGCATTAATAGAATATAGAATTGAATAATGAAGCACACAGGAAAATTTATCAGCTTTGAAGGCATAGACGGTGCCGGTAAGTCCACGCATATCGCCTACGTCGCAGAGCGTTTGCAAAACACGCTGCAGGCCCAGAATGTAAAGGTCATTTGTAGCCGTGAGCCTGGTGGCACGCCCCTGGGTGAAACCTTGCGTGAAGTGCTATTAAAGCAAAAAATGCATTTGGAGACAGAAGCCTTGCTGATGTTTGCCGTCAGGCGCGAGCACATTGCTCAGGTTATAGAGCCAGCATTGGCACGCGGCGACTGGGTCATCTCTGACCGGTTTACTGATGCCAGCTTTGCTTATCAGGGTGGTGGCCGGCATTTATCACTGGATAAACTCAATGCACTGGAACAATGGGTGCATCCAAATTTGCAGCCAGACCTGACTCTGTTGTTCGATGTACCGCTGGAAGTGGCTCGCGCACGCCTGGATGCTACGCGTGACCTGGATAAGTTTGAACAGGAAAAGGCAGATTTTTTTGCTGCCACGCGCAATGAATACCTGCGCCGTGCCGGGGAATTCCCTCAACGTTTCAGGATTATTGATTCGACACTAAGCATAGACGCAATTCGTTTGCAGCTCGATGTATTGATTGATGATTTATTGAGCTCTGCTCAGCAAGCAAGATGACGCAGCATCCATTATATAGCTGGCAAGAAGATGCCTGGCAACAGATACAGGCTTTAGGGCAGCGTTTACCTCATGCCTTTTTATTGCATGGGCCGCAAGGCATAGGTAAAACTGTGTTTGCCGAACATCTGGCGCAATCCCTGCTTTGTGAAAGCCCGGGGCAGGGTGGGCATGCCTGTCGGCAATGTGGTTCCTGTGGCTGGTTTTCACAGTATAGTCACCCTGATTATCGTCGCGTCCGGCCTGAATTGCTGGACGAAGAAGATGCGCCCGTTGGTGATGAAGCCGAAACCAGCAGCAAAACCAGCAAGGCCAGTAAAGCACCTTCCAAGGAAATCGTCATCAACCAAATCCGAGCACTGTCGGATTTCATGAATATTTCTACCCATCGTAGTGGCAGACGCATCATTGTCTTGTACCCCGCGGAGGCGCTAAATGTGCCAGCAGCAAATGCCTTGTTGAAATCTCTGGAAGAACCAAATGCGAATACGGTATTCATTCTGGTGTCGAATAGCATAGACAGATTGTTGCCAACTATCTTGTCGCGTTGCCATAAATTTGGCTTGGGCCTGCCTGATGCAGGCGTCGCGCTGGAATGGTTGCACGCGCATGGCATCAAGGATGCGGATGTCTGGCTGGCTCAACAGGGTGGCGCGCCTTTGGCTGCATTCGAAATGGCGCATTCGGACTTGCGTGCGGATTTGGATGAATTTATACGGTTATTAAGTAAACCAGGCACCGAACTCAGCCTCAAAACTGCCGATAAAATGCAGAAAATGGAAATGCCGGTCGTCGTCGGCTGGCTACAACGTTGGCTCTACGATATATTTTCCTACAAACAAAGTGGCAGAATCCGGTATCATCCTCGCTATGGGAGGGAGTTGAAGGCATTGTCCATGCAGGTTGATGAGTCAGCTTTGCAGCAATTCATCAAGAATTGCAATGAAAGACAGGCGATTGCCAGTCACCCTTTATCGGCCAAATTATTTTTGGAAGATATGCTGCTTGAATATTCCGCACTATTTGATTAAAGAATTGCGAAAGCCAGAACATGTCAGATTTACCAGCAGACCTTAGTGCTCCGCTTAATATGCCTTCACCGAATCGTCCTTCGGTACTATCGCTGGCAATTAAAGAGAAAGCTGCCTTGTTTGCAGCTTATATGCCATTTTTAAAAAATGGCGGTATTTTCGTGCCTACCAATAAGACTTACCGTCTGGGTGAAGAGATTTATCTGATCCTGACTTTGCTGGATGACCCGAATAAGTATCCTATCGCTGGCAAGGTTGCCTGGATTACACCTGCTGGTGCAGGGAATAACAAGTCGCAAGGTATAGGCGTGCATTTTCCGGAAGATGAAAGTGGTACTCGCATCCGCTTGCGCGTAGAGGAATTGCTTGGTGCAGCCGTACGTTCTTCCAGGGCTACCCATACAATTTAATGATGATGGCTGCAGAATTTACGCATAGACTGGCGCAGTTTGAGGATTTGCCGCAAATTGTCGCAATTTATAACTCCACTGTTGCCTCACGCGTAGTGACTGCAGATACTGAACCAATTACGGTAGAATCACGCCATGCATGGTTTGATGAGCATCGGCCTGAATCGCGTCCACTTTGGGTCTGTGAGCAGAATGGGCAAATCATAGGCTGGTTATCATTTTCGAATTTTTACGGCAGGCCAGCTTATGCTGGGACAGCTGAATTATCCATTTACTTGCATGAAGTAGCACGTGGCCAAGGGTTGGGGCGTTATTTCCTGACGCAGGCCATTGCACATGCCCCTGAAATCAGGGTTCACACTTTGCTGGGCTTCATTTTTGGTCATAATGTACCAAGTTTGAAGTTATTTGCTGCATTTGACTTTGCGACCTGGGCAAACATGCCACGGGTGGCAACGCTGGACGGCATAGAGCGCGATTTGATCATACTTGGCAAAAGGGTAGGCTAGGTAAGCTAGCTCCAATTCCCGTTTGCTACCATTTCCGGGCGACTTGCCGATGGCAGGTCGCCTATTCATTTTTGAAAGATTTTATTATGCTGAGCTACCGCCACGGCTTTCATGCCGGTAATCACGCCGACGTTTTGAAACATTTTGTCTTGATTCAACTATTGGAATATCTGGGCCAAAAAGACACTGCTTATACCTATATCGATACACATGCAGGTGCGGGTTTGTATGCACTTGACAGTGGTTACGCAAGCAAAAATGCCGAATTTGAGACCGGTATAGCCCCTTTGTGGGACAGGAAAGATATACCTCCAGCTTTCGCAGCCTACATGGATTTGATCAAGGGCCTCAATCCCAGTGGCAAAATGCGTTACTACCCAGGCTCTCCGTACTGCGCCAATATCGTCATGCGTGAGCAAGACCGCCTGCGCCTGTTTGAATTGCACCCTAGCGAAATCAAGATACTGAGTGAAAACTTCCGCAAGCTTGATAACCATGCGGCTGAGCAGGGCAAGCGCCAGACCGTCAGGGGAAAGCGCGTCATCATCTCTGCTGGCGATGGTTTTGAAAGCCTGAAGGCTTTATTACCGCCACCATCCCGTCGTGGCATGGTACTGATAGACCCACCGTATGAAGTCAAGGATGATTACAGGCGCGTCAAGGTATGTTTGGAGGACGGACTGAAGCGTTTCCCTACCGGCACCTTTGCTGTCTGGTATCCGGTATTGCAACGTCAGGAATCCCGTTCCCTGCCAGAAAAACTCAAGCGATTGCAGGCAAATAGCTGGCTGAATGTCACCCTATCCATTAGTGGCCCTTCACCCGATGGTTTTGGCTTGCATAGCAGTGGCATGTTCATCCTTAATCCGCCCTGGACTTTGCTGGACACCTTAAAAGAAGTGATGCCTTACCTGGTCAAAGTATTGGGTAAAGATTCAGCTGCCGGTTTTGTACTTGAGTCGGGTGAAGCGGGAGCTAGCGCTAAACGTTAAGAAGTTGGTCGTCAGAAGTAGCAACGCTCTTTTTTCGACACAAAGTAAGATTGTTGAATGTTGCAATGCGGAAGAGCTTCTCTTCCGCATTTTTGTTTGTGAAAAACCAAAAATAATAAGCGTGATCAAGATATCCTTTGTGCATTGCAAAAAAAATACTGATTGACGGATTAGTACGGTCGTACAAAAATCGACGAAGAATAATATTCAGCAAAATAGCTGTATTCCGAAGCAATCGATAATGCAGCACATTTCAGGAGAACAAATGTCGTCTTACGCTATGAGTCCTTTGATGGGGCAAATGATGAATAAGCCTATGCTTATTTCCAGCCTCATTGAACATGCCGACCGTTATTTTGGGAAAAATGAAATTGTTTCTCGCAGGGTTGAAGGGGATATTCATCGCTATAACTATAGCGAATGCCATAGACGCTCCAAAAAACTCGCGAATGCTTTCGCAAAACTGGGCGTAAAAATTGGTGACCGTATCGCCACGCTGGCCTGGAATGGTTATCGACATCTGGAAGCATATTATGCGGTATCAGGTTCTGGCGCTGTCCTGCACACCATTAATCCCAGACTGCATCCAGAACAGATTGCCTACATCGCCAATCATGCTGAAGACCAGTACCTGCTGTTTGATATGACTTTTCTGCCCATAGTGCAGGCAATAGCTGCACATTGCCCAGGAATCAAAGGTTATATCATGATGTGTGACAGGGATAAATTGCCAATCGATGGCAAAATCCCCAATTTGATGGCTTATGAAGATTTAATTGAAGCCAATCGCGATGATTTTGTCTGGCCGGTCTTTGATGAAAACTCAGCCTCCAGCCTTTGCTACACTTCCGGCACGACAGGCAATCCTAAAGGTGCCTTGTATTCCCACCGCTCCACCATCTTGCATTCATATGCTTCGTCTTTGCCAGACGGCTTGAATGTGTCAGCACGTGATTCAGTATTGCCCGTAGTGCCCATGTTCCATGTAAATGCCTGGGGCCTGCCTTACTCTGCTCCATTGAATGGTGCCAAACTGGTTTTTCCTGGTCCGCACCTGGATGGGAAATCACTTTATGAATTATTTGAGCAAGAGAAAGTTACTTTCTCGGCTGGTGTGCCAACTGTCTGGCTTGGGCTGCTGACCTATGTAGCGCAGAATAATTTGAAATTCTCGACTTTCAAACGTACGGTGATTGGTGGTTCTGCCTGCCCACCTGCCATGATGAAAACCCTACGTCACACCTATGGTGTTGAAGTAGTACATGCCTGGGGTATGACGGAGATGTCGCCTTTGGGTACGGCAGGTACTTTGATGGCCAAGCACGCTGATCTGACTGAAGATGAGAAGCAAGCCATACTCCAGAAACAAGGGCATGTTTTGTATGGCGTCGAGATGAAAATCGTTGACGACGCAGGCCAGGAGTTACCCTGGGATGGTAAGACCTATGGCAATCTACTGGTCAAGGGGCCCTGGATTATCCATAGTTATTACAAGAATGAAGGTGGCGATGTTCTTGAAGACGGCTGGTTTCCTACCGGTGACGTAGCCACCATAGATACTGATGGCTATATGCAGATCACTGACCGAAGTAAAGATGTGGTCAAGTCCGGTGGAGAGTGGATAGGCACGATAGATCTGGAAAATGTAGCTGTCTCTCATCCCGCAATTTTGCAAGCCGCCTGCATTGGTGTATTCCATCCAAAGTGGGATGAGCGCCCATTGTTGTTGGCGGTGAAAAAGCCGGGTGCAGAAGTCACCAGGGAGGAGTTGTTGCAATTTTTTGATGGCAAGGTTGCAAAATGGTGGTTGCCTGACGACGTTGTTTTCGTAGAAAGTCTGCCTTTAGGGGCGACAGGGAAAATTTTGAAGAATAAACTGAGGGAGCAATTCAAGGAACATAAACTACCAACTGCATAAGTAATGCAGGACTTGGGCTAAGCAGTGCTGGTAGTCCAGGTTCTGGAAGTAGCGATAAAACGAAAAAATCTAGATTCCTGACAATGAGAATACCGGAGAGAGACAAATGAAATTTACTTTACGTGCCAGCCTTGCTGCAGTCGCTTTAACTTTCGCCGTACCCACAGTGATGGCAGATACCATCAAGATCGCCTATATTGATCCACTGTCGGGTCCTTTTGCACCAGTGGGGCAAAACATTCTGAATTCCTATCAGTACATTGCTGATAAAGCCAACGCTGAGAAATGGGGTGGTGAACATAAATTCGAAGTTGTCGGTTTTGATAATAAAGGTAGTCCACAAGAGTCCTTGAATGTCCTGAAGACCGTCATCGACAAAGGCTTTCGCTACATAACACAAGGCAATGGCTCTGGCGTAGGCCTGGCTTTGCTGGATGCTGTCAACAAGCACAATGAGCGCAATCCTGGCAAGGAAATTGTTTACCTGAACCACGCTGCTGTTGATCCTGATATGACCAACAGCAAATGCAGCTTCTGGCATTTCCGTTTTGATTCAAATTCTGACATGAAAATGGAAGCGCTGACGACCTTCATGGCGGCTGATAAAAATATCCAGAAGGTTTACATCATAGGCCAGAATTACTCATTCGGTCATCAGGTAACTCGTGCCGCCAAAGAGTATCTGGCACGCAAACGTCCGGATATACAAATTGTCGGTGACGATCTCCATCCAATTGGTCAAGTTAAAGATTTCTCGCCTTATGTTGCGAAAATCAAGGCTTCTGGCGCGGATACTGTGATAACCGGTAACTGGGGGGCTGACTTGGCTTTGCTGATTAAATCTGCTAAAGATGCGGATTTGAAAGCCAATTTCTATACTTACTATGGCTCTACAACTGGTGTGCCAACGGCAATGGGCGCCTCAGGTATAGATCGTGTCAAGTATGTGGGCTACTGGAATGCGAACAACGAAACTTTTGCCGGTAAAGACATCATTGAAGGATTTAAGGCCAAATACAAGGATGACTATTATTCCATGGCGACGTACTCTGTTTTGGCAGCTATGGGACAAGCTGTCAAACAGGCCAAGTCTATTGAACCTGCCAAAGTGGCTATAGCACTTGAAGGATTGAATTTCAAAAGTCTGAATGGTGAAGCCAGTATGCGTAAAGTTGACCATCAAATTCAGCAACCCCTGTATATCGCTACCTGGGTAAAAACCAACGGCAAGGATGTTAAATTTGATCAGGAAAATACTGGTATGGGCTGGAAAACCAATCAAAAAATCGATGCATTTGTTGCATCTCAACCATCTTCTTGTCAGATGAAACGACCAGGTTAATCTCTAAAAAAGAGAGTCGCTCCATGCGTACTCTCTTTTTTTTCCTATAAATAGTACGATCGTTCAAGAATTTTCTGAAAAGGATCTTTGCTGTGGAATTCACACTGATCACTTTGCTGAATGGCGTCAGTTACGGATTGCTGTTGTTCATGCTTTCATCCGGACTGACATTGATTTTCAGCATGATGGGCGTACTCAATTTCGCTCACGCCAGTTTCTATATGTTGGGGGCTTATTTTGCTTATGCCATCAGTATCAAAATAGGCTTTTGGCCAGCTTTGGTTTTTGCACCTCTGTTGGTTGGTTTGCTGGGTGCTATGGTCGAGCGTTATGGTCTGCGTTCGGTGCATAAATATGGACATATACCTGAATTATTGTTCACCTTTGGACTTTCCTACGTGATTGTGGAATTGGTGCAATTGATCTGGGGACGCTCTACAGTGCCTTATCCCATCCCCGCATCTCTGGATGGCCCTTTGTTTACCTTGTACACAACAACCTTTCCTATCTATCGCGGCTTCATGATGCTGGTTGCATTAGTGATGTTGGTATCGATTTATCTATTGCTGACTCGTACCCGCATAGGCCTGGTGATACAAGCGGCCCTCACACACCCCGATACTGTAGAGGCATTAGGGCACAATGTTCCCAGAGTTTTCATGCTGGTGTTTGGCGGCGGCTGCGCACTAGCTGGGCTTGCTGGTGTCGTCGGTGGTAATGCCTTTGTGACTGAGCCTGGTATGGCTTCCACCTTGGGTAGTATTATTTTCGTGGTGGTGGTAGTGGGTGGCATGGGCTCCTTGGCGGGGGCATTTGTGGCATCGCTGTTGATTGGCGTTTTGCAAACATTTGCCGTGGCACTGGATTATTCCTTCGTCACAATGTTTGCCAAATTGGGCATGGCCATTACCGCGAATGCGCCGGGCTATTCTTTGTTAAGTCTGACAATTGCTCAGGTTGCACCTATCTTGCCCTATCTTTTATTAGTCCTCATCCTGATTTTCAGGCCCAGAGGTTTACTCGGTACACGCGAAGGATAAATAGATGAGCAAACCTTTAGTATTCAAACCCATCAACTTGGCGCGCTGGATCATCTGGAGCAGTTTTGCCATCCTGCTGATCCTGGCACCGATGATATTTAACACTGGTGGATCATTGTCCCTGCTCTCCCAAATGGGGACGCTGATGATCTTCGGACTTTCCTACAATATGTTATTGGGGCAAGGAGGGATGCTGTCCTTTGGACATGCGGTTTATTCCGGCCTGGGAGCTTTTTTCTCGATTCATGCGATGAATCTGATGACTGCTGGCAGCATGATTTTCCCAGTCAGCATGATCCCTTTGATCGGCGGTATTGCCGGTATGTTTTTTGGCGTCTTGTTTGGGTATGTCACGACTAAAAAATCAGGTACGACTTTCTCCATGATCACCCTTGGTATGGTGGAGCTGGTGTTTGCCTGTTCGCTGATGTTCCCGAGTTTTTTCGGCGGGGAAGGCGGTATTTCTACCAATCGCGTGATAGGGTCATCCTTTCTCGGCATCACATATGGACCACAAATCCAGGTGTACTACCTGATCGCTTTCTGGCTATTCATCAGCACCATCGGTATGTATGCATTTACGCAAACTCCATTGGGGCGCATCGTCAATGCTGTACGTGATAATCCTGAGCGGGTTGAGTTCATCGGCTACGATACGCAATGGGTGCGTTACCTGACGTTGATCTTGTCTGCTTTTTTTGCAGGTATTGCCGGTGGTTTATCGGCCATAAATTTTGAAATTGTGACCGCAGAAAATGTCAGTGCTATACGTTCAGGTGCAGTCTTGCTATTCACCTTTATTGGTGGTGTAGGCTTTTTCTTTGGCCCCATGATAGGGGCAATCCTGGGCGTGTTTTTGACCGTGATGTTGTCTGACCTGACCAAGGCCTGGCAATTATATTTAGGCGTTTTCTTCATCCTCATCGTCATGTATGCACCTGGTGGCATAGCCAGCATCATCATGATGAATTTGCGCGTTGCCAAGTTTGGCATGTTTAAACGTGTCTGGCCCAGTATGTGGAAGCTTGTACTCGCAGCAACAGTGACGACCGTTGGCGTCATATTGGCAGTGGAGATGCTGTATCAACGCACTTTGGAAGCGACTCAAAGCGCAGTCATAGAGATGTTTGGTGTTTCCATAGATACGGCCAGTAGTAGCTGGTGGCTAATGACGATCATCGTTATTGCCCTGGGTATTTTTGCCTGCGCCAAACTCAAAGGAGGTTTTGCGCAACACTGGGGTGACGTCAATACTGAAATCGAAGAACAAATGCGGAGGGCGCAAGCATGACAGGCTTTTCGCTTGAATTAAAAGATGTACGTAAATCATTTGGTAGTGCAGAAATCATCCGGGGAGCAAGTTTGCAGGTGCCAAAAGGCGAGCGCTTCGCCATCATTGGCCCCAATGGAGCCGGGAAATCTACTTTATTCAATTTGATTTCTGGCCGTTTCCCGATTACATCCGGAGATATCTTGCTGAATGGTGAGAGCATCACTACGCTGAAGCCCTATGAAATCAATCGGCGCGGCTTGTCGCGCAGCTTTCAGATTACGAATATTTTTCATCGCCTGTCTGTGTATGAAAACTTGCGCTGTGCAGTGCTTTGGTCGCTAGGATACAAATATTCATTTTGGGACAGGTTGAATGGCTTGAAAGACGCGCATGAGAGGGCAGAAGCTGTTCTGGAGCAAATTGGACTCAAGCGCAGGCGCAACATTACGGCTGGCTTGTTGACCTATGCCGAGCAAAGGGCATTGGAAATTGGTATCACTATCGCGGGTGGTGCCGATGTGATCCTGTTGGATGAACCGACTGCTGGCATGAGTCGCTCTGAGTCTGATGCAGCAGTAGAATTGATACGTAAAGTCACAGTCGGTAAATCATTGTTGATGGTTGAGCATGATATGAGTGTGGTCTTCGGTTTGGCCGATAAAATTGCAGTTGTCGTGTATGGCGAAGTGATTGCTTGTGATACTCCAGCCAATATCCGCAACAATCAAAAAGTCAAAGACGCTTATCTTGGCGGTCATGCACCGGTGGAGGTTGAATGAGTTTGCTTACGATTAAGAATCTCAATGCCTACTATGGCAAGAGCCATGTATTGCATGGAGTGGACATGCAGGTCAATGCTGGCGAAATTGTCAGCCTGCTGGGACGCAATGGTGTTGGTCGTTCTACGACGGTCAAGGCGACTATGGGGCAAGTGGATGCAACAGGTTCTATCCTCTTCAAAGGCGAGGAAATCATTGGACTTAAGGCCTTTCAGATTGCGCATAAAGGTTTGGGTTATGTACCTGAAAACCGCGATATTTTTCCAACTTTGACTGTTGAACAGAACTTGATGCTTGGTCAGAAGTCTGGTCGCACGACGGGCGATAAGCCACGCTGGAGCATGGAGGATATGTACCAGATGTTCCCGCGCCTGCGTGAACGCAGAAATACCCAGGCGGGGGTGATGTCAGGTGGTGAGCAGCAAATGCTGACACTGTGCCGTACCTTGATGGGCGATCCTGACCTGATCATGATTGACGAGCCGACGGAAGGCCTGGCGCCAAAGATCGTCGAGCTGGTGGCCGAGTATCTCAAAGAGCTAAAAAATCGCGGCATATCGGTTTTGCTGGTAGAGCAAAAATTGGCAATTGCGCTTGAAATTTCGCAAAGAGTGTATGTTATGGGTCATGGCAGCATCGTGTTTGAAGGTACGCCCGCAGAATTGCGGGTAAATGAAAACATCCGCAAGGAATGGCTGGAAGTGTAAAAGCATGTAATTGAAGCATTGAGACAGCTCCAGAAGTTTTTGGGGCTGGCCATTTTTATGACTACGCATCTCTGGTGCCATCGACTGGTATTTTGAATTGAATAAAGAAAAGAAAAAATTTTAAATTAAAATAATACGACCGTTCTATTTTGAGGTATAGTAAGTGGAGCTTCGCTTTTACACCCTGCTTTACAAATACTAAACTGGGAATTCATACAGCATTTCTATTATAGGAAGAGACATGAGCGCAGAATACCAAGTTAACGGCAATGTCGCCGTTATTACCCTGAACAATCCGCCTGTTAATGGTCTGGGTCATGCTACCCGTACTGCGGTGGTAAATGGCATGAAACAGGCATTGAATGATGATGCAGTGAAAGCTATCGTCATCACTGGTGCCGGTAAAGCATTCTCCGGCGGTGCTGACATTAAGGAATTCAACTCTCCCAAGGCATCTGCAGAACCTAGTCTGCATACTGTCATTAATGTGGTTGAGAGTTCTGATAAACCTGTCATTGCCGCAATTCATACGGTATGTATGGGCGGTGGCTTGGAACTGGCTCTGGGCTGTAATTATCGCGTCGCATCCAAAGGAGCACAAATTGCCCTGCCAGAAGTTAAATTAGGCATCTTACCAGGTGCTGGCGGTACGCAACGTTTGCCGCGCGTGTTGGGTTTGGAAATGGCTTTGAACATGGTTGTTTCCGGTACAGCGGTGCCGTCAGAAAAACTGGCCAAGACAGCGATCTTCAATGAAGTGGTAGAAGGTGATGTATTGGAAGCTGCACTCGCATTTGCAGCTAAAGTTGCTGATGTCCGTCCTTTGCCTAGAGTGCGCGATATCAAGATCGATTACCCGAACTATGAAGCATATCTGCAATTCTCCCGTAATACTGTGCGTGCCATGGCTGGCCCTTTCCCTGCACCATTGAAATGCGTGGAAGCAGTGGCGGCTGCAGTCACCAAAAAATTTGATGATGGCATCAAGTTCGAACGTGAATTGTTTGTTGACCTGGTACAAACCACAGAATCCAAAGCCTTGCGTCACGCCTTCTTTGGTGAGCGTGCGGCCAGCAAATTGCCGGATGTGCCTGAAGATACGCCAACTCGTCCTATCAAGTCGGTTGCCGTTATCGGAGCGGGTACCATGGGCGGCGGTATTGCGATGAATTTTGCCAATGCTGGCATCCCTGTACAAATTCTGGAAATGAAACAGGAGGCACTGGACAAAGGCTTGGCGACGATACGCAAGAATTATGAAAACACGCTTAAAAAAGGCAAACTGACGCAAGAGAAATTTGATCAGCGGGTAGGTCTGATTACAGGCACTTTGTCATATGAAGAGATTGCCCAGGCAGATATCGTCATTGAAGCCGTGTTTGAAGACATGGGCGTCAAGGAGCAAGTCTTCAAAAAACTTGATGAGGTCATGAAGAAGGGAGCCATTTTGGCATCGAATACATCCACACTGGATGTCGACAAAATTGCTGACTTCACCAAACGCCCTGAAGACGTTATTGGCACCCATTTTTTCAGCCCGGCAAATGTCATGAAATTGCTGGAAATAGTTCGAGGTAAAAAAACTGCCAAAGACGTGCTGGCCACTGTTTTGGGCTTATCCAAAAAGATCAAAAAAACTGGTGTGGTATCTGGCGTCTGCGATGGTTTCATTGGTAATCGCATGATAGAACAATACAGCCGTCAGGCAGGTTTCTTGCTGGAAGAGGGCTGTACACCTGAACAGGTTGATAAAGCGGTAGAGAAGATGGGTTTTGCCATGGGACCTTTCCGTATGGGCGACCTGGCTGGCAATGATATCGGCTGGTATATCCGCAAGCGCCGTTACGTCGAAAAGCCACAAATTACCTATTCCAAAACAGCAGATTTGCTGTGTGAGTTGGGGCGTTTTGGGCAAAAAACCGGTGCGGGTTGGTACGACTATAAGCCTGGCGACCGCAAAGCTTATCCTTCATCTATGGTGAATGACATGATCATCAAACACTCAGCTGACCTCGGTGTGGAGCGTCGCAAGATTTCTGATCAGGAAATCGTCGAGCGCCTGATTTTTTCATTGGTCAATGAGGCAGCCTATATTCTTGAAGAGGGTATAGCAACACGTGCGTCTGATATCGATATGGTATATCTGACAGGTTATGGCTTCCCATTGCACACTGGTGGCCCTATGTTCTATGCAGATACCGTGGGATTGCCAAATGTGGTCATGGCCATGGAGAAATATGCCAAAGGCCGTCATGGCGATGCCTGGAAGCCAGCACCTTTGTTGGCAAAACTGGCCGCAGAAGGAAAAACTTTCAATTAAATATGCTTAATTGAAATTGATAGGTGGCTTGTCTGAGGTGTTAATTTTCAGGCAAGTCATTCGCTACTGGTAAAGAAGTAATCTCGCCAGAAAAAACTGCCAAGTCGTAAGCATACGCCTCACAAATCCCATAATTTCTCTATAAATCATGGGCTTGTCCGCAAGTCTCCATACGCACAATGCTATAATACGCGGTTAATTCCCATCTTTATTGCAAAAGGTTTTCTGTGCTTTCTACCGCAAATATCACCATGCAGTTCGGCCCCAAGCCGCTGTTTGAAAATATCTCTGTCAAATTTGGCGAAGGTAACCGCTATGGCCTGATTGGTGCCAATGGCTGCGGCAAATCCACCTTCATGAAGATTCTTGGCGGCGACCTTGAGCAATCTTCAGGCACGGTCATGCTGGATCAGAATGAACGCTTGGGTAAATTGCGCCAGGATCAGTTTGCTTTTGAAGACATGCGCGTGCTGGACGTGGTCATGATGGGCCACCTGGAAATGTGGGCAGCCATGTCAGAACGGGATGCGATTTATGCTAATCCTGAAGCGACTGATGACGACTACATGAAAGCTGCAGACCTGGAAGCCAAGTTTGCTGAATATGATGGCTACACTGCCGAGGCACGTGCCGGTGAATTATTGCTGGGTGTTGGCATACCAACGGATCAACACCAAGGTGTCATGAGCGCGGTTGCGCCAGGCTGGAAACTGCGCGTCTTGCTGGCGCAGGCCTTGTTCTCCAACCCAGATATTTTGTTGCTCGATGAGCCGACGAATAACCTGGACATCAATACCATCCGCTGGCTGGAAGATATTCTCAACGAGCGCAATTCCACCATGATCATCATTTCCCATGATCGGCATTTCTTGAATCAGGTATGTACTCACATGGCCGATATGGATTATGGCACGCTGAAAGTGTATCCAGGTAATTACGATGACTACATGCTTGCATCGTCACAGGCACGTGCGCAGCAAATGGCGAACAATGCCAAAGCCAAGGAGAAAGTCGCTGAGTTGCAAGACTTTGTTCGCCGCTTCTCTGCCAATAAATCCAAGGCGCGTCAGGCAACTTCACGTGCCAAGCAGATTGATAAAATCAAGATCGAAGATTTCAAACCATCCAGCCGTCAAAATCCTTTCGTGCGTTTCGATGGCGAAAAGAAATTGCATCGTTTGGCTGTAGAAGTCCAATCTCTGAGCAAAGCTTACGACAAGCCATTGTTCAAGAATGTCGATCTGATGGTCGAAGCCGGCGAAAGAATCGCGATTATTGGCGCGAATGGTATCGGTAAAACCACTTTGTTGCGCTGCATAGGTGGCGATGATATCGCAGGGATGCATGCAGATTATGGCACGGTCAAATGGGCAGAAAATGCCAATGTAGGCTACATGCCGCAAGATCCTACTGAAGAATTTGCATCTGATAAAAACTTGACTGACTGGATAGGTCAGTGGACGCAAGAGGGTGATGATGACCAGGCTGTGCGCTCCATTCTCGGTCGCTTGCTGTTTGGTGGTGATGACGTCAAAAAATCAGTCAAGGTTTTGTCTGGCGGTGAAAAAGGCCGCATGATGTATGGCAAGCTGATGCTGGGTCGCCATAATGTCTTGTTGATGGATGAGCCAACCAATCATATGGATATGGAATCCATTGAGTCGCTGAATATCGCACTGGAAAAATATGCAGGCACCCTGATTTTTGTTTCACATGACCGTGAATTTGTTTCGTCCTTGGCGACACGTGTATTGGAAATCAAGGAAAATAAAATCATTGATTTCCAGGGTACCTATGAAGAATACCTGAGTAGCCAGGGTATTGAATAAAATACTGTCGGTTAAAGAAAAAGCCAGGGTGACCTGGCTTTTTCTTTGCATGTGCAAAGAACCTGCAAATAAATTTGTTGGTTGTTTGCTAGGTGTATACAGTTGCCCAGTCAGGCTTTACTCGACTAAGTTTTGCCAAGTAATAAATCAAGTCTGTCACTCAGGCTGCGTGCCATTTCTGGCCCCTTGGCTTTTTGCACGGCTTCAACGTAGGCTTGCCGAAGAGCGCGAAAATCATCAATATTTCCTGCACGTTCCACTTTGAGTTGTAGTCCATAACCACGCAAGCCTATGGCACTCTTGATAGTTTCATTGTAGAAGTTGTACAGCGCCTGAAAGCGTTCTGCATCCGTCATTGTCGGTGTTGCAGGTTCTGGTGTTACTGCAGCAATTGCGGTGTTTTCAGCAATGCTCACAGGCGTTTGCGCCCCTGGTGTGTCGGGGGTTGCGTCAGTTTGGATCCTGATTTCAATGATGAATTCCTGCTCCAGAAGTTCTTGCAGATTTTGCTCTGTCAAACCCAGGGCTGTCACTTTTTTCATGATCTCAGCGGCAGCTTGTTTGCCGTCTATCATGACCAGTAAAGTACGCAATCTGGATGCCAGTTGATACTTTCTGGTAGTAATTTCTTCTCGACCTTTTTCGGTTTTGTCGTAGACGCTTGCATTCATATCCAGCTACGGCCTTTGCTTGTCTCAATATGTCAGAAATTGTTTCTGCATTCTTTTGAGGATACATCAATTCAGCCTGACTGCCAACGAAATGCGGGCGCAAGCCTGTTTTTATCCTTGCCTGGACGCGTTGCGGATGAGTTTTACAGGCTTTAATTCGGAAGATGTAGAGCAGGTGTCATTTGACGACGATGAGCAGTTGCTGCAGCCACCGCCACATCCTGCCGTCTGCCCGCTTGCTTTGGTAAGCAAGGGGGCAAGTGCAGGGACGCGGCCGGCGCTGAATTTCCTGATTTTTTCCTTGGTTGCAGCAGGCATCCATTTCAATAATAGATAAGCTGATGCCAAGGTCAGCAGCAGAACTGCGATCAGGTTTTGCATGTCTTATCTCCCCAGAAAATAGCTGGAAATATGGTATGTCAGGAAAGAAGCGCAATAGGCCAGAGCAAATAAATAGACAGCCATAATGACTGGGTAGCGCCATGTATTGGTCTCGCGTTTGACGACGCTTAAGGTCGCTACACATTGTGGTGCAAAAACATACCATGCCAATAATGACAGGGCGGTTGGTATGCTCCAGGAATGAGCAATCAGCGGCTCCAATGCGGTATTCAGTTCATCACCTGTTTGTGATAGCGCGTATACTGTTCCAAGAGCTGCGACTGCAACTTCGCGTGCGGCTAACCCAGGTACCAGGGCAATGCAGATCTGCCAGTTAAAACCTATGGGGGCAAATACCACTTCCAGCATGCGGCCCATGTAACCAGCGAGGCTGTAATAAATCGGCGGTTGAGTTGCATTTTCAGGCGCACCAGGAAAACTGCTCAGGAACCACAGTAGTATCATCAGAGCCAGAATAATGGTGCCCACTCGACTGATGAAAATCTTGATTCTTTCCCACAAGCCCAAAAGCAGGTTACGTATATTTGGCCAGCGGTAGTCGGGCAGCTCCAGCATTAAAGCCTGTTGATGTACTTCGCTTCCCCATTTCTTTTTGAAGAAATAAGCTACCAGCATGGCTGATACTATGCCGCCCAGATACAGCAGGAACAAGACCAGTCCCTGCAAATTCAGTATGCCAAATACGGTTTGATCGGGTATAAACGCAGCAATGATGAGCGCGTACACTGGCAAGCGCGCGGAGCAGGTCATCAAGGGTGCAATCATGATCGTCACCAGGCGGTCGCGCGGGTTTTGTATGGTTCTGGTTGCCATGATTCCTGGAATGGCGCAGGCAAAACTCGACAGCAATGGGATAAATGCGCGGCCAGAAAGCCCGACTTTACCCATGACTCTGTCCAGCAAAAAAGCGGCGCGAGGCAAATAACCCGAATCCTCCATGACAAGGATGAAGAAGAACAAGATCACGATTTGCGGCAAAAACACCAGCACACTACCCGCGCCACCAATCACGCCGCTCACCAGCAGTCCTTGTAAAATTCCTGGCGACATTGATGATTCCACCAAGGCACCGGTAGCTTCAATCGTAGACTTGATCAAGTCCATCGGGGCTTGTGCCCAGGCAAACACCGCCTGGAACACCAGGAACATCAGGGAAGTGAAGATAATCGGGCCGATAGCTGGATGTAAAATCCAGCTATCCAAGCGATAGCTCAAACTGGCAGCGTGGTTGCTTGCTGCATCAGGATGCTGGGTAACACAGGCTTCGAGTACGGCGTTGGCTTGTTGTTGTAAACTCTCGGGACTCTGTTGGGAAAGCGCGTGAACTGTGAGATTGCCATTTGGTTGCAGCCTCTGTGCCAATACTTCCAGTTCAGTCAAGAGCGCATCGACCCCTTTGGGATCAACAGCTATTGTCTCGACGACTGGGATACTCAGGGCACCGCTCAGTGCAGCAATGTCGATATGGATATTGCGCTTTTTAGCAATATCCATCATGTTCACTGCCAGAATCAACGGCTGGCCCAGCGCCAATAATTCAAATACTACCCGCAGACCGCGTTTTAAATTGGTGGCATCGACCACGCAAACCACGGCATCAGGCATGCTTTCATTTGTGCGCTGACCAGTGACGACTTCTTGGGTAATTTTCTCATCGGGAGTGATGGCATGCAGGCTGTAGGTTCCTGGCAAATCCAGCACTTGCCATTGGCGCCCTGTATCTGAACGAAACTTGCCTTCTTTTCGTTCAATCGTGACACCTGCATAATTTGCTACTTTTTGCCGCGCACCTGTCAATCGATTGAAGAGTGCAGTTTTTCCGCAGTTAGGGTTACCGACAAGAGCAATGAGCGGAGAAAACAATTCTTTCACTATGTTCCTATTTTTTCTGAGTGAGTAATACTAAAGGGTGCAACGCCGACAGCAACCCCTATCAGGGCTGCCTCAAAATTTCGCAATGCAAAGGTCGACTGTCCAATCCGGACTGCCAGTGGTTCACCACCAAAATAACCTTTATGCAATATCTTCACCGATTCGCCTTTGACAAAGCCTAGTTCTTTCAAACGACGGGTAATATTGAATAGGCTGTCGTCCTTCGTATCACCTTGTTCTTGCACATCTTCAATGACACCAGAGTCACCGACTTTCATCAGATTCAATGTGGTAGAAGTTGCTTGCTGTAATGGCAAACTGCTCATTGTTAAATTCCCGTGGCAAGAAAAACATGTAACTCTAAATGATAATGAGAATATATATCAATACCGATTATGTTTCAATCGCAATAAGCTGCTGGGACGGTCTGCCTTGCGCTTGCTCATATTTAAATTGAATTACTTTAGGTGAAAATTTATTCTTCTATTACATTTTTGACGACAAATTGCATGGTGCTAGTATAGGGAGGCGCTTGCTTAACGAGCCAATTACCCTTTGAGATGAGCAGCAATTCAGTAGAATTCAATTGTGGATGTTTGCAGGAGAGGACGTTGCACGACGTTTGTATGAGGACGCATGCTTGCTTTGACTGAAGAACTGACTTGCAGGTAATGGGGGCATAGAGTAAGGAATCTCCCGCCCACTTCCACTACCGCTATCGCCGAGCATTCGTATTGAATAAGGCGGTGATGTTGTGTTTGCCTGCCTATGATTCCCTTGTAAAATCCATGACCCAATTGGTTTCCCATGTGACGCCACCATCAACTGAGAAAGCCTGCTCCCAGCGCGGTTGATCTGCGCTTGGAATACTCCATAAAAAACGCACTCGTATTGTGTGACCAGCAAATGTATCGTCAGCATAAAACTCACCAATACAATTCGTAAACCGACCCTGCATAGGCACATCCAGATGCGTAGGATAGCGGCCATCTAGCCACCATATAGACCATATACCTTTATCAGCGTCAAATGCACGCACAGTGGCAGCACGGTAGGCTCCATCTGGCATGTCAAGGAGGTTGTCATCCATATTGCCCGCGCCGCCCAGGATTTTGACGACCGAGGTATTGCCTCTAAACTCCAGCCATTCATGGCAATTGGCGAGTCGCTCCTTTAAGCGACGATGCTTCACCTGCCAGTTACCGATAAAAAAATCAAAATCGCCGATGCCAGAAACCTGGGTGGACTTGTTTGTTGAATTCATGTTTTCTCCTTGGTAGATATGCTCCGGTTGAGCCAATGACTCTAAGGATAATGAATATATAGGGCATAATATATCCTATTAAATGAGTAAACTTGGCCTATGCCTCAAAGCTATCATCCAACCACACGTGTACTGGCTTTGCTGGAGCTCTTGCAAAACCATGGGCAAGTTAGTGGCGGCGACCTAGCGCAGATGCTGGATATCGACCGGCGCAGTCTGCGTCGCTACATCGTCACACTAGAAGAAATGGGCATACCCATCATGACTCTGAGGGGGCGTCACGGCGGTTATTCCATCATGCCGGGTTTTAAATTACCTCCCATGATGTTTAATGAAGAAGAGGGATTTGCTATCTCCATTGCACTATCGGCCGCTCGCCAGATGAAGCTGTTGGATGTCGCTTCATCAATAGAGAGTGCAAGGGCAAAACTGCAAAGAATCTTGCCTGAGCAAATCAGGCAAAGACTGGCGACTTCAGATGCAGCGGTAGAGCTCAATCTTCAGTCAGCAACAACCCCAGCGAACAGGGAGGTATTAGCGAGGCTGAGTCATGCTGTCGTACATAAGCAATCCATCCATGTTCGATATCGCGGTGCAAATGAAGTGGAAAGCGAAAGATCGGTCGATGTTTACGGTCTGGCCTTTCATGCCGCATTCTGGTATTTCGTCGGCTTTTGCCATTTACGACGAGATATACGTAGCTTCAGGCTGGACAGACTACTGCATATCGAATTGCTGAGCCGCCATTTTGGTACTCCTGCCAATTTCAGCGTGCTCAGTTATTTGCGTAGTGCTGTCGCGACGATTCCACGAACCTATAGTGTGGAAGTTTTGTTGAAAACAGATATGAATAGCGCGCGCAAGCATCTGTCTGATGCCATTGCAGTGCTGGAGCATGCTGTTGAAGGAGTATTGCTATACAACCAGTCAGAAGATTTAAGCTGGTTTGCAAGACAGCTGGCTTCCTTGCCTTTTGATTTCGAAATTCGAAAGCCTGCGCAATTGCAGGAAGAGATCAGGAAATTGGCGAATCATTTATTAACTTGCTGTTAGTCAAAAAATCTAGTATGAACGCTACGCACAATATAATTTCCTCTTTAAATGAAGAAATTATTCTTATAAAGACTTGTTATTTGCAGAAAGCTATGCCACCATAGCATGGTGAAAAATAAAAAAATTTCAAAGTAACAAATATATGAATACTCGGAACACTTATCATTCGCTGAATCAAACAAGCTTTAGCCTCGCGGCGCAGGCAGGGCGTTTGCTGGGCAAGGGGATGGAGACAAATGAAGTAGATGATCTGACTGATGCCGCCGCGGATAGTTTTTTTGCCGAGACTATTTCTGCGCCCTTGATGAACAGTAAGGTCGCTCCAGACTTTTGCGACCAGAATGGCGGCTGGGAGCTGGCATTTCACATGACGATCATGATGGACATTCGGGGTGCTAACCCTTGAAATCAGAAAAGCAGACAAGAAGCTGCTTACTGAATCGAGAGCTGAAAAGCCCGGATGCCATTAAAGCTCCGGGCTTTTTGCCTTTTATGGTTTTTAAAATTCCTGCTTTGACAGGTGCTTTTTAAAAACCCAGTAGTAAAACCCGCCGATTGGCGGTCGTGCCGGAAAACGCCGGATAACACGGGATTCTTTAACAGTTCGGGAAGATGTATTGATAGGCCTTGCCAAGGCATGTTCGTAGCATGTCGCGGCAAGGGATATACTGTGAATATTTTGTGATATTTGCAACATGTTAAAAATGACTTGAGATCAGGTCATTTTTAACATGCTGGTGCGCTTCATTTTGCGATGAGGCCTATACTTTCGAACATGGATAACTCATTAATCGAGAAAAATATCCATGGCAGGTCGAAGTATGTAATTTGTCATCCTATAAAAACAAGAAAAATAGAAAATTATGTTTATGATTTATTGGTCCATCTCAAATGATGGACAAGAGCAGGCATGCGCCAGAGAGTTTGCCAATGACCGCATGGTGGATGCATTGCAGTTCACCGAATCTTTGCGTGCAGAGCAGCGTCAGGGTGCAGCTATTCGCCATATCACCATGTCTTGTGAAAACCCGGATTCAGTCGGCCATGCAGGTGTTGCTGATGCTGGGCCTGAATATTCATGGAAAAAACGTCGTTAAACGGCGATAGACGTTTAGTCGTGAAAATTAAAACAATCATGCCTTACAGCATCAGCAATTCCTGTCTACAATGAAGAGTAGATTGCCGTAGTTTTTAGTCGCATGTCGATGTCATGTGCAGCGAGTTTTATCAGTCCGTCTTCCCAAATTGGAAAAACATCCCATACAAACAGGTGATGTATGCAACAAATATTGGTTTTGGATATAGCTGGAGTGCCGTATGACTGGATAAGTCAGAACGACGCTGCGACTCATTACGCTGCTAAAAAAGTGGCATGGGATATTGGTGATCAGGTCTTCATGCTGCGCGGTGGCTATAACAAGGATGGTGAACAATCCAGGATTTTCATCAAACCTATTATCTCTATACGTAATAGTGAACGCATGTCAAAAAACAGCCGTCACCACATCCCTTTGGGCGATGGTAACAGGCTGCTGTATGCCAGGGACAGGCATATCTGTGCATATTGCGGTGAGACCTTCCCTTATCAGGAGCTCTCACGTGATCATATTTTGCCAACCTCACGCGGTGGAAAAGATGTCTGGGAAAATTGTGTGACTGCCTGCAAAGATTGTAATCATGCAAAAGGCGACAAATTCGTGCATGACTTCAAGCCTTTGATCTATGTACCTTATGCACCTTGCCGTTTCGAGCACTTCATTTTAAGTGGCAGGAATGTGATTGCTGACCAGTTAGAGTATCTGTCTGCAAAATTACCCAGACATAGTCGCTTGCTGTAGTGAGCCAAGCATGGATCTTGCCGTATTGATGGATTCATGTCTTCCATGTCTAAATTCGAAGAATGCAGTTTGACTGCATTCTTTCAACTTATGTATTTCGTGGTAACTGCCTGCCCAAGTCTTTGCTTGACCAGGCTTAGTAGCAACGTGAAATGGATTCTGCCACACAGACTGGCTTATCTTGGCCCTCACGTTCTATCGTGACCTCCCAGGTGAATTGGGCGCCATCCTTGATATCTTCGATTTCCAGTAATTTCAAACCTGCGCGCAGCTTGCTACCAACAGGAACAGGGGAGGGGAAGCGAACCTTGTTGAGACCATAGTTCACGCCCATTTTGACGTAAGTGAGTTTGATGGCATTAGCAACCAGCATGGGTAACAAGGATAAAGTCAAAAAACCATGCGCAATCGGCCCGCCAAATGGGGATTCAAGTTTGGCTCTTTCTACATCAATATGTATCCACTGGTGATCACCTGTGGCATCAGCAAAAGTGTTCACCCTTTCTTGACTGATTTCTACCCATTCAGAGTGGGCAACTTCCTTACCTATCAAGTCTTTTAATTCTGCAAGGCTATTGAATTCTCTCATTTTGTCTCCTCGTTTTTTAACCTGGACGGCGGCCAAACATTCCCATGCCAGCAATCGTGCAAACCAGCTTGCCTTCCTGGTTATAAGCTTTCCACAGGGTATTGATGACACCCCGGTCTGGTTTTGAGGCCGAGGGTTTGCTACCCGTGGTCTCGGCTGTAACACTCAGAATATCACCAGGGCGCACTGGCAGTATCCAGCGAATCTCATCAACGCCAGGTGAGCCCATGCTGCTTGAATTGGCCAGGAATCCATCTACCACCATGCGCATGATCATGCCGCAGGTATGCCAGCCGCTGGCGATCACGCCGCCAAAGATGGAGTGACTTGCTACTTCTTTATCGACATGAAAAGATTGCGGGTCGAATTGCTTTGCAAAGCTGATGATTTCTTCTTCCGTTACTATACGCTGTCCCAGTTCTATGACTGTGCCGGGAACAAAGTCTTCGAAATACCAGCGATCTGTTTTGATGCTCATAGTGTTTCCTCGTTGTTTACTTATTGTTTTAAAAGGCAAAAAAAATCCCGAACACAGTCGGGATTTTTCTACAGCAATCAGGCTGCGCTTTTAAAGCCGGGTTGTGCCACAAATCTGGCCAGGTGATGATCGGTGTCACCCAGTGTCAGCTCTATCGTGGTCAGTCGCTTGAACATGTGCGCCACCGGCAGTTCATTGGTGACACCCATGCCACCATGCAATTGCACGGCTTGCTGGCCTATGTATTTGGCGGCCTGGCCTACCCTGGCCTTGGCGGCAGATACTGTACGGCGGCGTTCTTCTACATCATCAGAGGCTATCTTGACTGCAGCCAGTGTCGCCATCGAACGGGCTTGTTCCATTTCCATGAACATTTCTGCCATGCGATGTTGCAAGACCTGGAACTTGCCGATAGGCACGCCAAATTGCTGACGGGTTTTCAGATAATCAAGGGTGGCTGCCGTAATTGCTTCCATTATGCCTATGGATTCTGCGCACAGCAGGGTAACGCCATAGTCGGCCACCGCATCCAGCAATTCCCAGCCGCCATCCACTGTACTTAGCAGTGCATCCTGGCTGACTTGCACATTGCTGAACGTAATATCAGCAGCACGATAACCATCGATGGTACGGTAATCGTGACGGCTGATACCTTCTGCATTGGCATCGACGATAAACAGGCTGATGCCATTTGTATCGCGCTGCGCTCCACTGCTACGTGTTGAGACGATCAGTTTATCTGCCTGGGCACCGTGCAGCACCACAGTCTTGCTGCCATTGATGGCAAAACCGTCGGCAGTTTTACTGGAAGTGGTGGCAATGTCAAACAGGTCATAGCGTGATTGTCTTTCGCCCAGTGCATTTGCCAGCTTGGCTTCGCCACCAGCGATTTGCTCAAGTACATCCACGTGTTTGCCGGATTTTTTCAAAAACTCTGCACCCATGACAGTGGCAAAGTAGGGTTCGATAACAATACCGCGGCCCAGTTCCTGCATGATGACCAGCATGTCGATGGCCGAACCATTAAAGCCACCCTGTTCTTCAGGAATGGGTAGGGCTAGTGCCCCCAGATCTGTCAGGCCAGCCCACGCTTTTGCAGATACACCTTCGGCCGATTCTATGATCTGCTTACGCTGTTCAAAGCCGTAGTCTTTTTCTACCCAGCGACGCAAGGCATCAGCAAACTGTGTTTGTTCTTGTGTTAAGTTAAAATCCATTTTGCTCTCCTCACAGACCCAGGATCATCTGGGTGATGATATTTTTCTGAATTTCGTTAGAGCCACCATAAATGGAAGTCTTGCGGAAATTGAAGTAATACGGTGCCAGCGGTGCAGCATCATCGTCGCCGACTATGCTATGTTCAGTCTCACCTTCGAGGAAGGCAGGATCAAACGGCAGTCCATAGGGGCCGACTGCTTCCACCATCAACTCCGTAAGCCTTTGCTGGATTTCTGTCCCCTTGATCTTGAGCAGGGATGCTTCTGGGCCAGGACGGCCACTGTCTTGCGAAATGACGCGCAGTACAGTGATTTCCAGTGCCATCAATTCCACTTCCAGACTGGCAACCTTGCTGGCATAAACGGCATCGTCAATCAGTGGCAGGCCATTCTTTTGATGTTTGGCAGCTATGCGTTTAAGGAATTGCAATTCGCGTTTGGCACGTCCAACGGCAGCGATATTCGTACGCTCATGGCCAAGCAAGTATTTGGCATAAGTCCAGCCCTTGTTTTCTTCACCTATCAAATTCTCTACTGGGACTTTGACATTGTCGAAGAATACTTCATTCACTTCATGATCTTCATCCAGCATGATGATGGGGCGTACGGTAATGCCCGGCGTTTTCATGTCTATCAGCAGGAAGGAAATGCCTTCTTGCTTGCGCACACCAGTGTCGGTACGCACCAGACAGAAAATCATGTCTGCATGCTGGGCGAGGGTGGTCCAGGTTTTCTGACCGTTGACGATGTAGTGGTCGCCTTCGCGCTCGGCGCGGGTCTTCAGGGATGCAAGGTCAGAGCCTGAACCTGGTTCTGAGTAACCCTGGCACCACCAGTCTTCGCAGCTCAATATGCGCGGCAGGTAATAGTCTTTTTGTGTCTGGTTGCCAAAGGCCATGATGACGGGGGCCACCATATTCACGCCAAAGGGCAGGATTGCGGGTGTGCCAGCCCGGGCACATTCTTCTTCAAAGATATGGCGCTGGGTTGCTGTCCAGCCTGTGCCACCATATTCTGCTGGCCAGCCTGTGGCTACCCAACCCTGTTTGGCCAATATCTTGTGCCAGCGAACAAAGTCTTCTCTGGACAGGCGTTTATGATTCAATACTTTTTGCTGCAGGTCTTGTGGAAGATTGGCTTCCAGGTAGGTGCGTACCTCGTCCCGGAAGGCAAGGTCTTCTGCCGTATAGTTCAAATCCATGTTGTCTCCTGTTTATAATGGTCGCAGCAGGCAAATAAAGAAAAAAGCACGACCGTTCAAAACCAATTGTACAACGGATTTTCGCAATTGTGCCAAGCAAAATTGGCAGGTGGCGTTTGAGTAGTAAAAACTTGTTACAGATGATGGGCTATGGGCGTTTGCATGGACAAGAAGGCAATGCCATGCATTTCTACTACTTCGTCTTTAGCCTGAAAACCAAAGCGCTCATATACAGGGATAGCATTCAAGGAAGAATTGACAGTGAAACTGCCTGCATGCCCTTGTGCGGCAGCATATTGACGGGCGTGCTGCCATAGGGTGCTTGCCAGTTTTTGCCTCTGAAATGATGGATTGACGAACAGGTGAAACAGATGACGAAGGTCGCGCATAGCGATGAACCCAGCCAGCGTTTCACCGTGCCATGCAAGAATGAAATGATAGCGTGAATCAGTGAGATAAGAAAATTCTGCAGATTCTGATACTGATTGCAGAAATAAATCTGCACCGCTCCCATCTGGATTGACCCAAAAATCCGGAGCAAACTGGGAGATCAATTGGCTAATGGCTAGTGCGTCAGTAGTCAAACCATCTCTGAAGTGAAAATCAGAGTCTGTTTCAGAGATGGTTTGTTCGCTGTTATGTGCTCGGCTGCCTGTTGTCGTCATCTATCACCACCAAACCAAACAAATTTCGACGCTTAGTGAAAGTGAGTTGCACCCGGTGTCGGCGCATCATCTGGCATTTCGGTATGAACCAGGTCGCTATCCCTGTCTGCAAATAGTGGTGTGCCGCAGTCATCGCAGAATTCCATGGCAAAAATTTCTTCCAGTTGAATAATGTCCGTGACACCGCATTCTTGCAAAATGCCTGGGATTTCGCCTGCAAGCTGCTCGTTTTCATCCAGATTGACCGCTATGATCTGGTCCTCTGCCTGGTACAGCGGCCAGACTACACCATAGATAACTTCAGGCGCGTCGCGCAGGCAAAAGCTGATGCGGTATTCGTCGATTTGCCCTGGATTTTCCTGCTCGCCAAAAGACGCAATGATGACAGTGAACTGGTCGGCTTCTTTGCCCAATGTCTGGGCCAGATAGAACATGGCAGAGCGTATGGTTGCAGGGCGTATCTTGATATCTGCTTCACGGCAGGCCGTGTAATAGGCTTCTGGTAATAAAATTTCTATGCCACATCCAGGTAACAAACGTTTAATGGTCGCGTCTGTCTGTAACTGCCATTGCAACAAGGCATCACTTTTGGCTTGTGCGCAATCGTAGGGCGCATCTATGGTTTGCCACTGGAAGAGTGGGGCATCTTTTTTGACTACCAGAACTCCGAGTACATAACGTATATCAGCCAAAAAAGGAATAGTAGGTGCGCGCTCGGCTTCTGTTGGTGCGGGCGCATTTTTTAACAAAGCCAGACTATGACGTTCAAGCAAGGCATAGGTTTCTACATGGCTGCGCGGTAATTGATCTATCGAGTACAAACCCGGCAGTAAGCGCAGCCTTGCTTCATCCGCCAGCAAATGGGCATTCAATTGCGTGTGCAATGTACTCAGTGCTTCGGCAGGTACACTGCCCGAGGCAATTTCAAAACGCGTCCAAGCCAGTATGGGGGCAGCAATCAGCAAGCTGGTATAAGACTGTCCATCATGTTCAAACTGGGTGCAGGTACTGACTGACTCCAGTGTTTCGGTCAGTACTTCATAGCCATTTGGATGCGTCTGGAACAGATGCTCAGTTGCTGACTCCAGCATATCCTGATGGTGTTGTCTTAGGCTCTTCGTTACCAGTGCGTCCAGTTTGGCTTGCCAGTCCAGGTCTTCCACACGGCTGGCCGATTGTGCAACAGCAAGCGCAAGATTAGCGACGCGCTGGCTTTCAGCGGCGAGTTTGAGGCGATTTCTTTTTATAGGGCGACGCATACTGAAATAGTGTTGAGGGGGTGAAGCCCATTGTAACGGTAATTGGCTTTACCCCCGGTGAATGAGTTTATTTCTTTGCGTACTGTGTTTTTCCAAACAAAACTTCTCTTGCCTTGTCATTGTCGAGAGGTTTGCGCAAGTCTGCCAATACTTGCACGCCACGTTGTACAGCAGGACGTTGGCTGATGGCATCAAACCAGCGCTTGGCGTTAGGGAATTCTACCCAGTCTACACCTTGATTTGTAAATGAGCGTGTCCACGGGAAAGTGGCGATGTCAGCGATACCATATTCCTCACCTGCCAGATAAGTGGTTTTTTCCAACTGTTTATCAATAACACCGTAGATGCGTTTCGTTTCGTTGGTATAGCGGTCAACGGCATATTCAATCTTTTCGGGAGCATACATGCGGAAATGATGGGCCTGACCCAGCATAGGGCCAACACTGCCCATCTGGAACATCAGCCATTGCAGTGCTTCATATTTTTCCCTGTCGGTTTTTCCAAGAAATAAGCCAGTTTTGCCTGCAAGATAAATCAGGATCGCACCAGATTCAAACAGGGCGATAGGTTTGCCATCGGGGCCGTCGGCATCGACGATGGCAGGTATCTTGTTATTTGGTGATATCGCCAGAAAATCAGCTTTGAATTGGTCGCCAGCGCCAATATCAACTGGAATGACGCGGTAAGGCAAGCCGCATTCTTCCAGCATGATGTGTACTTTGTGTCCGTTTGGTGTCGGCCAGGAATAAACGTCTATCATTGCTTCCCTCTTTAGTGGGTTGATGAAAACAGCAAGTATCCATTATGCATAGATTCATGCGTTTGCGCTTTAATCCGCAATAAAACCATCACACACTCATCTGACATGTTGCATCAACGCTTTATACTTCGGCTTTATACTCAATACTCGGCAAGCATAAAACTCATATGAAAAAGACCGCGCTGCCTGCTTTATTCGCCCTGCATATTGCGGTATTTTTATTCGGCGCTGCTGGCGTGCTGGGCAAGTCGCTGGCTGTCAGCTCCTTAATGCTGGTATTTGGGCGGACATTGTTTGCAGCCTTGTGCCTTATACCTGTGCTAACTTATCAGCGACAATTGCATTTTCGCGATATTTCAAAGGGCGTTGTCCTTTGTGGTTTTTTGCTGGCTATACACTGGCTGACTTTTTTTGCCTCACTCAATTTTGCTCCAGTTGCTTTTGGTTTGATGGGTTTTGCCAGCTTTCCTATATTTGTGGCATTGCTTGAACCCTGGTTTTTTAAAGATCAGAGGCGGGCACGCGATGCCTGGGCTGCTATATTTGTAGTTGTTGGTATGGTGGTGATGGTCAGCGCCACTTCATGGGAGGATGGTGCGCTCCATGCTTTGGGACTGGGGATATTATCCGGGTTCAGTTTCGCTTTACTGGCGATGGTGAATCGCTGGCAGGGCAGTCATATTCCTGCATTTAAACTGGCATTTCTGCAAAATGGAGTGGCCGCGGTTTTACTTCTGCCTTTGGTGTTACTGACAGGCGATCTGGCAGGCAACAGCGCACAAACCTGGTCGGGATTGATCTTGCTGGGTGCGGTGTTTACAGCTTTATCCCATGGCTTGTTCATGTTCAGTTTGCGTCATTTATCCACCAGTTTTGCCAGCATCATGACTTCGCTAGAGCCGGTGTATGGCATGTTGCTGGCATACCTGTTTTTGCGAGAAACACCGGGAATGTTTGAATTGGCTGGTGCTTCCATCATCATGGCAGCCACCGTTTATGCCAGTTATCAGCATCAGGCGCACTAATTTTGTTGGCAGCTTAGCTCTGCCTCAGTCTTTCCCGCCCTATGTATCTTTTTGGCAATTATTAACAACGGATCAGGAGTTAATGTAGGTGAAAAACCTGCCATGAGCGTTTTGTCTTTGCCAGGGGCATTGGTGTACAAAAATCCGTTAATGTGATTCTTCGTACCAAATAATATCAAGAGTATAGTAGTGCGCAACTCATGTTGTTATCGAATTGCGCACAGACTCAATTCAGACTTATTTGCTTAGGAACGGGTAATTGGCAAACCCAGGTCTTCCGTCAGGCTGATGTGCTTGGCCAGTTCCAGCTTGGCTATCGCATTCCTGTGCACTTCGTCCGGGCCATCTGCCAGACGTAAAGTACGATTGCCAGCCCATTGCGCTGCCAGCGGGAAGTCGCCAGAAACACCGCCAGCACCATGCGCCTGTATGGCCCAGTCCAGCACTTGCTGTGTGACATTGGGTGCCAATACCTTGATCATGGCAATCTCTGCCTGTGCATGCTTGTTGCCTACAGTATCCATCATGTAAGCCGCCTTTAGTGTCAGCAGACGTGCCGTGTCGATTTGTATGCGCGATTCGGCAATGCGCTCACGCCAGATACTTTGTTCTGAGATTTTCTTGCCAAAGGCGGTGCGGCTGTTCAGACGTTTGCACATTAATTCCAGCGCTCTTTCTGCGACACCGATGGCACGCATGCAGTGATGGATGCGCCCAGGGCCAAGGCGCCCCTGGGCAATCTCAAAACCCCGGCCTTCACCTAAAAGAATATTCGATGCAGGTACACGCACGTTTTCAAACAGGATTTCGCAATGACCATGTGGTGCATCGTCGTAACCAAAAACGGGAAGAGGGCGGACTACGGTAATGCCGGGAGTTTTGGCATCCACCAGTATCATCGATTGTTGTGAGTGGCGCGCAGCATTGAAATCAGTCTTGCCCATCAATATATACACGGCACAGCGCGGGTCACCAGCGCCGGAAATCCACCACTTATGGCCATTGATGACATAGTCATCGCCATCGCGGTCTATGCGGGTTTCTATATTGGTGGCGTCAGATGAGGCAACCCCAGGTTCGGTCATGGCAAAGGCAGAGCGGATTTCGCCGCGCAAGAGTGGCTCCAGCCATTGCTTTTTGTGTTCCTCACTACCATAGCGCTCTATGGTTTCCATATTGCCGGTGTCAGGTGCAGAACAGTTGAATACTTCTGGTGCCCAGCTTACACGTCCCATGATTTCGCATAGTGGCGCGTAATCCAGATTCGACAAACCTTCTGGCGCACGCACTGATTTTGGCAGGAATAAATTCCACAAACCTTGCGCACGTGCTTTTGGCTTTAAATCTTCGATAATCTGGGTGGCGATCCAGCGATTGCCTTTTTCCAGACCATTGCGGTCAATTTCTTCCTTATAGGCCTTTTCATTAGGATAAATATGTTCATCCATGAAACGCAATAGCCTGCCTTGCAAATCTTTACAGCGATCTGAGTATTCGAATTCCATATTGTCTCCAATGGTATTGTCGTTTTGCGTTGTTTTGGAACTGAGAAAATGTGCCGTCTGAATAGATGATTACTTTTTAGCGTAGCTCCAGCCCAGTTCAGCCATGGGGCGTGCTGCTTCGCCTGATTTCTTTGCCTGGGCGCTGGATGCCGTGCCATCAACATAGCGTTTCATGATGCCTTGCAAAATCCCGGCCATGCGGAACAGGTTGTAGGCCAGATAAAAATTGAAATCTTCCTGGCGTATGGTTTTACCTGTGCGTTCGCAATACTTGGCAATGTATTCCTGCTCATTCGGGATGCCCAATGCCTTGTGATCAAGACCGGCAATGCCACGGAACTGACCAGGCGTGACATGCCAGCTCATGCAATGATAAGAAAAATCAGCCAGGGGGTGGCCCAGTGTTGACAGTTCCCAATCCAGTATCGCCATGATGCGTGGCTCAGTCGGGTGGAACATCATATTGTCGAGACGGTAATCGCCGTGCACGATGCTGGTGTCATCACCAGGCGGGATATTGTGTGGCAGCCACTCAATAAGATTGTCCATCGCTTCTATCTTTTCAGTCTCGGAAGCGCGATATTGCTTGGTCCAGCGGTCTATCTGACGGGCAAAGTAGTTGCCAGGCTTGCCGTAGTCGGCCAGACCGATGGCGGTGTAGTCGACGGTGTGCAATTGCGCGATGACGCGATTCATTTCGTCATAGATTTCGCCGCGCTGAGCTGGCGTCATACCAGGCAGCGATTGATCCCAAAGCACGCGGCCATCAACAAATTCCATGACGTAAAAGGCGCGGCCTATGACATCTTCATCGGCACACAAGGCATATTGTCGAGCGGCAGGGAAGCCCGCCTTGTTCAAGGCATTCATGACCTTGAATTCACGTTCTATGGCATGGGCAGAAGGCAGCAGCTTGGCGACTGGGCCAGGTTTGGCACGCAAGACATAGCGCTGCTCGCCCGCACTGAGTTTGAAAGTGGGGTTGGACTGCCCCCCCTTGAATTGCTCGACCACCAGCTTGTCTGCCAGCGCAGCGTCAAAACCCTCAACATGCTGACGCATATAGTCTGCCAGTGCCGCCACATCAAATTTTTGACGCTCGGCCACTGGCATGGTACCCATGAATTCTTCAAACATCGGTGTCTCCCAATTGTTTCAGTTTTAGTATGATCTTACTCCTGGCACGGGTGGATGTGCTGGATGAGCTAAAACTATTCTAACTCAAATAATAGAACGTTCGTACTATTATTTGAGTTGTGGGGGAACCTGCTAGTGATGTGTTGCGTGTTTTTGATTGGGAGGCTGCTTACAGCAGATTCAACACTCCATCCAACCCCACAAAATTCAAGGCCACGTCTGCCTGTGTGCGCACTACGGGCTTGGCCCTGAATGCGACTGACAAACCAGAAATTTTCATCATCTTTAAGTCATTCGCACCGTCACCCATGACGATGGCTTGGTTGGTGGAAATACCCATCTCATTACAGACGCGTTCCACGGTTCTCTGTTTTTCATCGGCGTCAACGATGGTGCCGATGACTTTACCGGTCAGTTTGCCATCCTGGATTTCAAGTACATTGGAGTGGGTGTAATCCAGATTCAGGCGTGATTTCATGCGGTCGGTGAAGAAAGTAAAACCGCCGGATACCAGCAAAGTCTTGAGACCGGCTTGCTGTATGATATTTAGCATCTGGTCTGCGCCCAAAGACAATTGCAGTCGTTCGTCATATACACGTTGCAGGGCACTGGCATCGAGACCTTTGAGCAAGGCGACGCGACGGGTCAGGCTTTCCTGGAACTCCAGCTCACCACGCATGGCGGCCTCGGTAATTTCTGCCACTTGCGGTTTCAAACCCTGCATGTCAGCGATTTCATCGATGCATTCTATGGTGATCAGGGTTGAATCCATGTCCATGGCGACCAGCTTGAAATCTGCCAGAGTCAGTTGCTTGTCCAGAGCCGTGACATCAAGTTGGGCAGCGAAGCAGCGTTCGCGTATTGAGCTCAAAGCCTGCTCATCACATTCGGCATCATCGAGGCGCACTGCCTGGGCATTCAGTTGCACCAGTTTTGCCTTGGTCTGGCTGGCGATATTCTGGATGAGTGCAGTGTTATTGCTGAGCGTGTTGTTCAAGCCTTGTATGGTCAAATGCATGGTCGTCTCTTTTTATTCACTTATTTTATTCGCTGATTTTATTCAGTTAGTTAGTGCAGTGCCTTGATGGTAGCCTTGATCTGGGCTACGCGGCTGGCGAGGTCGGGCATGACGGCTGTGATGCGCAACTTGTCCTGACCATTGAGTTTGATGTGCTTGTTCTTTTGCACCAGCTCTATGATGCGCATGCCGTCTATCGGTGGCTTGGGTTCAAACTGCAGGGTCGCGGCTTCGCTGTGGGCGTCAATCTTGATGATGCCCAGCGGCTTGGCTGCAACGCGCAGTCTATGGGTTTCCAGTAGTGATTTGACGGGTTCTGGCAGTTTGCCAAAGCGGTCTATCATTTCTTCCTGCATGTCATCAATACCGTTGGCGTTGCTGCAGTTGGCCAATCGCTTGTAGATGGACAGACGTTCATGCACATCACCACAGAATTCATTCGGCAGCAGGGCGGGTATGTGCAAATTGATTTCTGTTGTCGTCGATAACGGTGCAGCCAGGTCAGGTTCCTTGCCATTCTTCAGGGAGCGTACCGCCTCACTAAGCATGTCAGAATACATCTGGAAACCTATCTCGTGCATTTCACCAGACTGGTTATCACCCAGCACTTCACCAGCGCCACGAATTTCCAGATCGTGCATGGCCAGGTAAAAGCCGCTACCCAGTTCTTCCATCTGCTGGATGGCCTCAAGACGGCGATTGGCTTGTTTGGTCAGACTTTGTACATCATGCACCAATAAATAGGCATAAGCCTGGTGATGCGAGCGGCCTACGCGACCGCGTAACTGATGCAACTGCGCCAGACCGAATTTGTCGGCCCTGTGCATGATGATGGTATTGGCAGTGGGGACGTCAATACCTGTTTCGATAATCGTGGTGCACAGCAAAATATTATGGCGTTGTGCCACAAAGTCACGCATGACTTTTTCCAGGTCACGCTCATGCATCTGGCCATGTGCCACGACCACACGTGCTTCTGGTAGCAGGGCTTCCAGCATGGCCTTGCGGTTTTCTATGGTCTCAACTTCATTGTGCAGGAAATACACTTGCCCGCCACGCTTCAGTTCACGTAAGCAGGCTTCGCGGATGACAGAATCATCTTCGCCGCGTACAAAAGTCTTGATCGCCAGGCGCTTTTGCGGGGCAGTGGCGATGACAGAGAAATCACGCAAGCCTTCCAGTGCCATGCCCAGGGTGCGTGGTATTGGTGTCGCGGTCAGCGTCAAGACATCGACTTCTGCACGCAAGGCCTTCAAGGCTTCTTTCTGACGCACACCAAAGCGATGTTCTTCATCAATAATCACCAAGCCAAGGCGGGAGAATTTGACATCAGCAGACAGCAGTTTATGCGTGCCAATGACGATATCCACAGTGCCATCTCCCATGCCCTTCATGGCGATACTGATTTCCTTGCCGGAACGGAAGCGCGATAATTCAGCAATTTTCACTGGCCACGCGGCAAAACGGTCGGCAAATGTCTGGGCATGTTGCTCTGCCAGCAGCGTGGTGGGTGCCAGGATGGCGACTTGCTTGCCACCCATGACGGCAACGAAGGCAGCACGCAATGCCACTTCTGTCTTGCCAAAGCCAACGTCACCGCAGATCAGCCTGTCCATGGGCTTGCCTGAAGTCATGTCGCCAATCACGGCAGTGATGGCGGCTGCCTGGTCTGGTGTTTCATCAAAACCAAAGCTGTCAGCAAAGGCTTCATAGTCGCGCGCAGAATATTCAAAGGCATGACCCTGGCGGGCCGCGCGGCGGGCATACAGGTTTAGCAGTTCGGCTGCAGTATCGCGAATTTGTTGTGCGGCTTTTTTCTTGGCTTTTTCCCACTGACCTGAGCCCAGGCTGTGCAAAGGCGCATCATCTGGCGAAGCACCGGAATAGCGGGAAATGACATGTAATTGCGATACAGGTACATACAGTTTGGTGTCTTTGGCATATTCCAGATGCAGGAATTCAGTTTCACCTTCGCCCAGATCCATGCTGATCAGGCCCATGTAGCGGCCTATGCCATGGTTGCTATGGACAACAGGATCACCAATTTTCAGTTCTGACAGGTCGCGCACCATGTGCTCGACCTGGGTGACGGCTTCCTGTTTTTTGCGGCCTATGCGTTTGCCACTGCCCGCATACAGCTCGGCTTCGGTAATAAAGGCCAGTCCATCTGCCAGCACAAAACCCGCGTGCAGAGGCGCAACGCCCAGCATCAGCTTGGTATTTGCTGTGGCAAAATCGGTATAGCCTTCGCACAGGCTCAGACGGATATCGTATTCAGTAAAATACTGCTGCAAGGTTTCACGCCGACCCAAAGTTTCGGCGCAGATCATCACGCGCTTGTCAGTTTGCAGTAGGAATGAGCGCAAGTTCGTCAATGGATCATCTGCGCGGCGATTGACAGCGATATCTGGTAGAAAACTGGACACTTCAGAGGCAGCAGCGGATTTATCTGTGGCCGCGATGGTCCAGCGCGCCAGTGGTTTCATCGCAGCAAAGAAGTCTTCATCGCGCAGAAACACGGTCTCTGGTGCCAGCACCGGGCGTTCACGGTCAGACTTTAAAAACTGGTAGCGTGAGCGAGTATCGTTCCAGAAACGTCTGATGGCATCGTCAATATCGCCGATCAGCGCAAAATGCGGCGCTTCCGGCAAGTAATCAAACAGGGTGGCAGTTTGCTCAAAGAACAGCGGCAGATAATATTCTATACCGGCTGAAGGTATGCCATTGCCTATATCCTTATAGATACTGGAGCGAGAAGGATCGCCCTCAAAGGTTTCGCGCCAGCGGCTGCGAAAGGCTGCGCGTGCCGGCTCATCCATGGGGAATTCGCGACCAGGCAACAGGCGCACCTCCGGCACAGGGTAGAGTGAACGCTGGGTATCAGCATCAAAGGTGCGTATTGTCTCTATCGTGTCGCCAAACAAATCCAGGCGGTAAGGCAGGGCCGAACCCATGGGGAACAAGTCTATCAGGCCGCCACGCACAGAATACTCACCCGGTGACATGACCTGGTTGACATGGCTATAACCTGCCAGTGTCAGCTGGGTTTTTAGCTTCGCCTCATCAAGACGGTCACCCTTTTTGAAAAAGAAGGTGTAGGCGGCCAGGAAAGAGGGCGGGGCCATGCGCAACAATGCCGTCGTTGCCGGAGCCAGCAAGACATCGCAATTGCCATTCTGGATTTCATGCAGGCTGGCCAGACGCTCAGATACCAGGTCCTGATGCGGTGAAAAGGCGTCATAGGGCAGGGTTTCCCAGTCGGGCAGCAAATGGCAGCGCAATTCTGCATTAAACCAGGGGATTTCATCCAGCAGGCGCTGGGCATCTCCAGGGTTGGCTACAAAAATGGTCAGCATGCGTTTTTCAGCCTTGAGCGCCGTCGCAGCTTGCGCCAGGGCATAAGCATCGGAAGAACCATGCAAATTGGGAAGTGCCAGTTTATGGCCAGGTTTTGCTAAGGATTTGCTGAAATCAAATGACATTGCGGCTATACATGTGGGATGCCGTAAAAGCTGCTTACGGAACAAGATACGCGGTTAAAATGAGCGCCTAATTATAAACGAAGGGGCTCTTTCATATTGGAGCAGCTTCAAGAGCTTGTGATAATCATGGAAAAACAATTGCAAGAACTTCATTTTGACGCTGAAAAGGTGGTAGATACGCCTCGCTATGTTGCGCTGATTCCTGCTGCCGGAGTGGGTTCTCGCATGGGGGCGACGACGCCGAAGCAATATATGTCAATCGGTAGCAAATCAGTATTGCAACACACTGTCGATGCCTTCCTAAAGTTTCCTAAAATACAGCATACCTATGTTCTTGTCAGCCCTGATGATGCATATGTTGATGAATATCTGGCAAAAGCAGAAAACCTGACCGTCTTGCGTTGCGGCGGTGCCAGCCGCAGGGATACAGTCAGAAATGGCTTGAGCGAACTAGCCGCTACTTTGGGTAATTCGGATTGGGTACTCGTCCACGATGCCGCCAGGCCGGGTTTGACATCCGGCCTGCTGCAGCATTTAATTGATCAGATCGCAGACAGTGCTGTCGGCGGCTTGCTGGCTTTGCCAGTAGTTGATACCGTCAAACGGGTAGAAAACGGCAAAGTCCAAACAATTCCTCGTGATGGCTTATGGCTGGCACAAACCCCGCAAATGTTCCGTTATCAGCTATTGTGCGACGCTCTGGATGCAGCAGATCAGGTCACCGATGAAGCCAGTGCTATTGAAGCTGCTGGTCACGCCCCCATACTGGTGGAAGGCCATGTGCGCAACATGAAGCTGACTCTGCCCAGCGATATGGCATTGATCGCCCAGTATTTGAATAGCCAGCCAGAATAAAGGAAGCTTGATGCAAAATAAGATGTTACCGTTCAGAATAGGTCAAGGTTATGACTGTCATGCACTGGTGCCTGGTCGCAAATTGATTATTGGTGGGGTGAGCATCCCGCACAGCACTGGTTTGCTGGGGCATTCTGATGCTGATGTGTTATTGCACGCGATTACCGATGCACTGTTTGGATCTGTAGCCCTGGGTGATATAGGCAAGCATTTCCCGGATACCGATACACGCTTTGCCGGTGCCGATTCGCGCGTTTTATTGCGTGAAACCGTCAAGCGTATTCATGCTGCCGGGTATGAGGTGGGTAATCTGGATGCCACCATCATTGCCCAGGCACCCAAGATGGCACCGCATATTACAGGCATGGTGGCAAATATCGCAGAGGACATGCAGGTAAATATCAACCAGGTCAATATCAAGGCAAAAACCAATGAACGCCTGGGTTACCTGGGCAGGGAAGAAGGCATAGCTGCAGAAGCCGTGGTACTGGTTTTTCCGCGAATTAGCAACTAAACTCCAACTAAACTAAGAATGTTCCATCAAGGAGAAAAAATATGAAACAAGAGCAATTGAAACATCTGCTGGGTCTGCTGCATCAAGAACTGGCGAACACTGAAGAAGTTGACGACGAGCTAAAATCCTTGCTGGAGAAATTGAACGAGGATATCCGGCATGTTCTGGCAACAACACAAGATCATGATGACCCTGTATTCGCCGCCCTGAGTGAAAGATCGCAAGCCCTGTCGGCAAAATTTGCAGCGCAACATCCAAAACTGGAGCCAGCCTTACGTGAGTTGGGTACCATGCTTGAAAAAATTGGTGTTTGATCGAAAACTTATTAAGCTTGCTTCGCTTTAAAAACCGCCGCCGGCGGTTTTTTTATTGCCTAATGGAAAACTGAGTCGCAATAAAACCAAGTTAAGTTCCCTGCATCTATCGAAGAGAGAGGATTTTGAGCTTTGAGATAGACGAACAAAGATATCAAACATCAAAAAAATAAAGAACGGCTCTGCTACAATACACGGTTAGCCTATTGAAACGGGTGCTTGTCGGCTATATATGTCTGGGGTACCTGAGTCACTCATTTCAATCTTGTCGCAGTAATGCGCAATTACTCTATTTATTTGTCATGCAAATCACACAAAATACCGCTGTCACTTTGAATTACACTATGTTCAGTGCTGAGGGCGAGGTCATCGACCAGAATCAGCAGCCCATCGTTTATTTGCATGGTGGATATGATAATATTTTGCCTGCAGTTGAGGCCGCGCTGGATGGCAAAGCCGTGGGCGACAAAGTTTCCGTGACTTTGGCACCAGAAGATGGTTTTGGCGAATTTGATCCAGAATTTGTGCGTGAAGAAGATATCAGCGCTTTCCCTCCTGATATTGAAGTGGGCATGATGTTTGAAACACGTGAGCCAGAAACTGGTGAAACCATGCAGTTCCGCGTTACTGCAATCGATGCAGGCGTGGTCACTGTAGATGGTAACCATCCTCTGGCTGGCATGACCATACGTTTTGATGCAGAAGTGCTGGAAGTTCGTGAAGCTACTGATGAAGAAGTTGTACACGGTCATGTGCATGGCGAACACGGTCATCACCATTAATATGCATCCACAGGACTAGTTGATTCTGGCTTACTCCTGCATAGGGGAATCCATGCAAATGGGTTCCCTTGTTCTTCGCTGCTGATCTGCAGTATCAATTCAAGTCCGAGTGCAAGCCAAAGGTGTGTATGAAAGACTATTATTTTATTCTCGGTATTGCCACCAATGCGAGTCTGGCAGACGTCAAGAAGGCGTTTCGTCAAAAGGCAGCAGAGTTTCATCCAGACAGGAATGATTCTGAACTGGCGCCGGAAAAATTCCATGCGGTCAAAGAAGCTTACGATGTTTTATCGGACGAAGCTGCCCGTACGGCCTATGATGAAAATCGCAGGCGCAATTTGCTGGATTCTCCTATCGAGACAGCAACCGAAATCTGGAAAAATTATTTATCAGGAGTATTGCAGTGAAATTGTCGCGTTTTTTTGAAGATATTATTCCGCTCTATAAGGCTGAATTGGATGATTTGAAATCCGATTCCGAGGGCAAAAACGTGCTCAAAGCCAGATTGCGCGAAAAGGCAGAACAATTGCCTATGTTGTTGCCGATGATGGCAAGCAATCCTGAAATGTTGGCAGTGGCTTTTCATGAGGGTTTCATCTTCATGAATCCACTGACAATGGAGTCATTGATTACCAAAGAAGCAGGCAAATTCCCTTCCTGGAGAACCCTTTCCGCAGCAGTCAAGCTGGAACCATGGGCTGAGCCCTTGAGCCGCATCGTTCTGAAAGACCCGGATGGCGAAGCGTTTCTGGTTACGGCTGCAGCGCTGGAATATCTGAACCGTAGCAACACCACGCGCAAGGCTGGAACCAGCGCAGCAGTTGGCGCTGACGAGGACGAAGATAAGGAAGCCAATGAGGAAAATGAAGAACTGAAAGAGCATGGCGATCTTGACGGCCAGTACGGCAGACATGGTCGCGATGACGGTGATGATGGTGATGATTATGATCTGGGCGAAGCCGGTGCGGACTGGTTGGCTGAGCAAGGTTTTGACCGCAAAGAATAGGAGTACAGATGAATTATCCTGCATTAATCGAAGCCCAAAGCCTGGTCAAGGCGGGTGATATTGCCGGTGCTGAACATGCACTGGCCAACCTTGCAGAAACCGAAGGCGACAAAGCACTGGTAGCAGCTCTGGATGAATTCCCTGCCAAGGATCTGCTGGCGATTATTCGTGAATACGATGCATCCAAAGAGTCTTTGGTGAATCTGCTGGTCACGCCTGAACAATTTGCCCAGGCAGTAGTGCTTGAACGTCGCTATGGCGACCAGACCCATGAGCAATTGCGTGGCATGGTCAATTCCGTCATCTTCCGCGAGGGCGCTGATCCGGCAGAATTCTTGTATGAAATCGCGGAAGTGGAGGGCGGCTATGATGCACTTGTCGATTATCTGTTGGACAGGGCGCAAATGGTGGAGCATTTCTACCGTTATGCGACTTTCGATTTGTATGAGTACGGTGACGACAATAAAACGCAAGCGCGGGATGATGATTTACTCAATCTGACTCGCGACACCGAGAGCCTGGCCTCTCCTTTGGATATGGCAAATCTGGAAGACCATGACTGGATGCAGGTGACCTACCTCCTGCGTTATGAGTTGCCAGAAATTTTCCGCGAAGTGTTGATGAAATTACGTGCACGTTACAAGGCTTACCAGGCAAGTCTGGCACAAGATGAATTATTGGAAGGCGGCGAGGGCAGTGCTGAAGAAGAGCAGGAAGAGCGTCCTAAAAATAATGATGATGGCGACGATAAGGATGATGACGAAGAGTCTGCCTTGTAATTGTTGATGTTATTTTGATGCACGTGGCAGGCAGGAGTTTTTCTGCCTGCCTATCAATTCCATAGCCTGTCTTTATTCTGGTGTTTATGCCTGAAAATACTTTTGAAATTGCCCTGCTTGATAATCGCCCCTATTTTGAATCGGCGCTGCGTTATGGCGTACAAAAGGCGATAATCTCCACCAGCAAGATTGCTGCGATTGAGGCGGAAGCCCCAAAAGGCATGGTGCAAATAGCGGATGCTTTCGGTAGTAAATATCTGCGCCCTGAAATTGAAGCGGCACGCAAACGTATCGTTAATCTTGCCAGCCTGTATCTGATCGAGACCACCAAGGGTGACCTTGAACTGGCTGCCAAGATGATACGCGACAATACCTTTTTGACTTTGTCGCGCGGTGGCTCAGGTTTGCTGAAAGCATTGTTTGCCATGCCAGAATACGCCTTGCTGGGGCATGAAGCCAAAGGTAAGGTAGAGGATTTTCTGGAAGCCTGGTCACTCAAAGAAAAGCCAATTGAGTACAGGAACACGCTCGAGCACCGGCAGATGAATGCGCTGGAAATCGAGGCGGGCTACTGGTTTGGTGAAGAGCTGGGCTTGTCTGCGAGTTACTTGAAAGAAGAAGATGTAGAGGCGGTGTCAGTAGTGCGCACCGCCTTATTGCTGCAAATGTTTGGCAAGCCTGAGGCGACATTGCAAAACCAGGTGGAGTTTGCCAGCCTGATCGACGCTATCCGCGCATATTCCGCGGCAAAGTTGAAAAAAGCATTGTCTGCCATTGATCTGGCTGATATCCCTGAGAAATTTCATTCCATTGTTGAGCGCATACTGGGCGAGATCAAATCCCATGATCTGCCGCGCCTGCAAGATAAATCAGCTTCTCTCGACAAGCTGGTGTATGAACTCAAGGACCGCTATTATTTGCGCGACCATGAAGTCGAAGACACTTCTGAATACGATGCCCTGGTATCCAAGGAGTGGACGAAATTGACCAAGGGGAAAACCGATATCGATTCTTTGCTGACTTTGTTTGTCTGTATCGTAGGTGGCATTACACCTAAAACGATATTGCCAGAAAAAACGGCAAAAAGCCTGGTGAAAAAATTTCGTGATGAAGGATTTAATCCTGAACTGGCAACAGACTGGATTAAAACAGCAGCACCTCACGAAAAGCAGGAAGGCTTGCTGGAAGACTGGAATAATTTCGTGGAAGAGGCCGGTAATTATTTAATGGATGACTGGGATACCAATTACACTGGCGCCATGCGCTTTCTGGATGCAAATTGTCATATTCAAAAACCAGCAAAAAAATAATTGTCGTGCTTGATCAAATTCCAGGCGCAATTTGATCCAGCGAACTTTTACATGGTCGACTCACTTGCAGAAGACCGTATCAAGTGGATATCCTGTGACTGAATTTGCAGGCACTATTTCAGGCCGCTCCTGGCAGTTGTACCATTTTGCAATTCTGGATGTTCATTGAGCAACTGCCCCTGCATGGCAGTGATGCGGCGTAATTTCTCTTCTCCTTTGGCAAGCTCTTCTGGTGCGATACCCATGTCGCGTGCACGGGCAATAGCTTCGCGCAGACGTGGTATTTCTTCATCTGCAGCAAGTACATAAGCCGCATACAGTCGTGCGTTTTGTCTCGCTTCATATTGCTGGTAGGCTTTTGGGTCAGCCAGTTCAGCAGCCGTAGGCATTTCCTGGGTGACCAGGCTACGGGCTATCGGTGGTGTGCGAGGATCGCCCTCACGTGTAGCAGCTAGGCTCTGAACGGCAGAAATTTCTGGCCCTGTGTGTAGCAAGGGTACGAATTTTCTTTCATCGGTTCGTTCCGGAAATGGTGGCGGCCATGTAGCCGTGCGCATGTTTTCCGGCGGACCCAACTTACTGGTGCTGGAGGATGGTGCTGCCGTTTGCTGCCGGGTTTGAGTATCGTCAGCTTGCGGCCACAATTGCCAGATCATCAGCCCTGTCGTTACTGCAATTACAATTGCGATGAGTATGCTTTTCATCGTTGCCCCACCTCGCTGGTTGATTAATTAAGCAATGCCGCCTGGTTAATCTCAATTTTCGCGCTCTTTCGTAGTTGCGCCTGCAAAGAAGATAGCTGGCGAATGGCTTTCTCTTGTGCTATAGCCCGGCTCGCCAGATAGCGTACAGTCTCTGAAGCTGGGTCCTGATAGCCGTCATTGCGTTTTTCTACTAGAACGATTTCCCAATGAGCCGTCTCGTTGGGTGCGACAGCAGTGCGAATCGGTGGTGATACTTTGCCAGGCTCTTGCATGTAGGCCAATTGCTCCAGCCAGGACAATTGTCCCCGATGTGCGATGAGCCCCATGTTGCCGCCTTGCTGTGCATCAGGCGCTGTTGAGTATTGTTTTGCGAGGCTGGCGAAATTGGCTCCCTGGCGCGCCATTTCGCTGACCTGGCGAGCTTGCGCCTCATTATCCAGGCGTATATGACGTGCTTTGACCGAGACAATTCGCTTGAACTCTTCCTTATGGCTATGAAAATAAGCCTGCACCTCTTTGGGCTTCACTTCTGCTGCGAGCTGATTCAACAGCCTGCTTTCAGAATCGGTATCCGCACCTATGCCATGCAGGCTCATGACGGCCTGGACCGTATTTTTCTCTTGCAATGCTCTTCTCAGATCACTAAGCGCAGACTCTCCAAAGCGCTGACGCGCCCAGTCAAGCACATACAAATTGGCGAGATAAAGCTGGGCTTGCTGGCGAATGAAATCACGGTTGCGGTTGAAAAATTCCACTCGCCCTTGCACATTCTGGCGGCGGAATACGGCATACAAGCTGATGCTGCTGGCTGCTGCAAAGTTGCTGCGCAAGACAAGTACATGAGTCGCTGCCGTTTGTTGAGTTGGGTTCAGACTATAGTCGAGCATAATCCTGTTTCTGGCGCCAAACACGGCGCTCAACTGGTCTTCATCCAGCTTGCCGTGTTCCTGAATTAGCGCATCCAATCTTCGGCCAGGAAGTTTGCTGATGGCAGTTTCCAGGTCTTTGCGATAAACGGTGCGCAAATAACCACTGAGCTGGTTGTCCAGCATCACATCAGGTTCAAACGCAACTCGCCTGGATGCTTGCAGTTCTTCTTCGGCAAATTTCTCACGCGCATCTTCTGCGAGCAAACGATTACTGAGGATGTTATCGAGGATGTCGGCGCGCACGGTTTTTGGCTTCTCCAGTTGTGCCATCTGGGTAAGTACTTCCAGTGTCAGTTTGTGGACAGGAGTACCATTCAGATGTGCAACCAGTTCTGGCTGATGTGCAATCTGGTTCGCTGCCACTTCAGGAGCAATGTCCACTGCAGTGGCAGGGGCGGACATTGCCACGCACAGTACAGACAGGCAATTCTTGATAAAGGTGAGGCTCATTTTTAATCGCAAGCTGATGCCTGGTCTGTACATGGTCAACCTCAGCTATTCAGGCGGTTGGCGGCACGGTTCAGTACGTGAACCATCATGGCAATCGCGTGTGGTACTACCATGCGCCCAACACGGATACGGTCATTCTGATCAGTTGAGGAAAGCACGATGCCGCCATTTTGATAAGAATAAGTGCCGCCCTGTGTCAACAATTGGCGGATGTCAGTGGCATTGGGTGCCAATGGCGTGAAGTCGGCCATAGCTGCGTTGACCAGGGCAGGGTCATTCAAGTTCTGGCTGTAGTAATAGCTGTTGACCCATTGCTCCCATCCAGAGTGATTACGGGCCGAGGTGGTCCAGGTATGATGTGGCTGCAGCAAGTCGGTCGAATGCATGACAAAACCCAGACTTTGCAGACTGGGGCTGCTGAGGAATTGCTGGAACCAGTATTGCGCCAGATTATCGATAGGCTGGAAAGGGATTTTTTCAAAATCGGCATATTGGCTGGGCGTAGAATAACCACCATGGCGGTAATGCGCTTCCGTTATGCCATAGCTGTTGTACTTGCTACTGTCGCCAAACCAGCCCTTCATGCCGCCAGGGCCATCATCCAGATAATCACCAACCAGCCAGGACGCCGCCAGATTGTCTACATCGCCGGCCACAGTAAGCTTGGCATAGTTATAGCCGCCAAAAGGATTGCCATGTACATCAGGGCCTGAGGTGTGGTTTTGGAAATGCCAGTAAGACGTGTATTTGACGATGCTTTGTGCAGCGCCCCAGACAGGTGCTAACTGGCAATTGCCGGTGGTGGCGCCGCAGATGTAGGTGTCGGCGAAATCATCGACATCGTACGCCCCCTGACCCATGGCAGTGGCAAACTGCTCTACGGTATACCCAGCGCGAGCCAGGCCACTTGCCAGCGCCTTATAGTTGGTTTTGTCTGGGTTGTTTTTCATGAAGTTCACCGCGTCTATGGCGATGCGACGATGGGTCTCTTGCTGGAAGGCATGTACTGGAGTGAGGCTGCAAAGCAAGGCAGCTACGGCCGCCAGTTTGAAAACGGATTTCATGGAACGTCCTTCAGGTTTGGTTATAAAAGGAGCGAAACTTGGACCGCTGAAATGGGCGCTGCGACAAACTCATACCGTGGGACATGAGCAGGGAGTCGCAGCAAGTATGCAAAGACAGTGGAAGTTAAATAATTTCAGCGAATTAGCTTTTTAACATGGACGGAAACGGCGGCATTACTGTTTTTTCTAGAATGCGACCTCTAGTTTTTCGTAATCAATATGTCATTTTTTGTGCGTAGATATAAGAAAAAACTATCTTTTCTGGCTGCTGATGCAAACTTTGGAATGCATGCAGTGTGAGGCGGCGTCAGGCGGAATAAGGGGAATGGCTGAATTGTCAATCCATTGGAGTTCGGCAGGGGCTTACGCGAAGGATTGTATTGGGCGGGGTATAAGGGGATGAAAACTTCAAAAATCGCGGATAGTGATGTTGTTAATAAGTAACGGCGGGATCTGCAGGGACTTGCCATCTTTTTATTTCAGAAGATGACAAGTCCCATGTATGCACACTACAAACTTAATTCCAATACCTGACGACTGACATCCAGCGTCACATCACGTTTTTCACCCAGGCCGACCATACGGTGGGTTTCCAGTGCTGATAGAATAGGCGCAATATCATCGCTGCCAAGCTGATAGTCGCTGAGACGGGTTTTGACGCCCATCTGCTCAAAGTAATCCTGCATGCGGCTGATGGCTGTTTCTATACGGCTGTCTTCGTCACCATCATGCAAGCCCCAGACGCGTTCTGCAAACTGCAGTAACTTTGCCCGCTTGCTTTCCTTGCGTACCCGCAGCATACTGGGCAGCACTATAGCCAGGGTTTGGGCGTGGTCGATGTTATGCAAGGCTGTCAGTTCATGGCCTATCATATGCGTTGCCCAGTCTTGTGGTACACCAGTCGAGATCATGCCATTCAGGGCCATGGTGGCGCACCACATGAGATTGGCGCGTACGTCATAATCTTCTGGGTTCGCCAGGGCTTTCGGGCCTTCTTCTATCAGTGTCAGCAGCAGGCCTTCGGCAAATCTGTCTTGCACTGGTGAATTCACCGGGTAAGTCAGGTATTGTTCCATGACGTGGACAAAGGCATCAACAGCGCCGTTGCCTATCTGGCGTACTGGCAAAGTATATGTTTTGGTCGGGTCCAATACTGAGAATTGTGGGAAGCAGTGGCGGCTGGAGAAAGCCATTTTTGCCTTGATGGATTTGCGGGTAACAACGCCGCCATTATTCATTTCTGAACCAGTGGCTGGCAAGGTCAGTACACTGCCAAATGGCATGGCCTTAGTCACGTTGCTGCCGCGTTTTTCCATGATAACCCAGGGATCATCACCTTCAAACAAGGCTGCTGCGGCGATGAACTTAGTGCCGTCAATGACAGAGCCGCCGCCAACTGCAAGTAAAAAATCGATCTTGTTTTGTTTGATGAGATCGACGGCCTTCATCAGGGTTTCATAGCTGGGGTTTGGCTCTATACCAGTAAATTCGGTGACTTTGCGTGTGCTAAGTGCCGCAATGACTTCATCATAAACACCATTTTGTTTGATGCTGCCACCACCATACAGCATCAGCACATGGGCTTCGGCTGGAATGGCTTTGTTCAGGTCGGCTATGCGCCCTTTACCAAACAGGATTTGTGTTGGGTTATAAAAATCAAAATTCAGCATATGCATTCCTCCAGAAAGAAGACATCTTAGCGCAAATAGAAAAAATCGACCGGTCGTGCACTTTTTAATTGCTTAAGAACAGAAAAACTGTCGGTTTTTTATGAAAATCAGGGCCTTGCTGTTTGCTTAAACTACTTTTCCATTCTGCTGCAGTTTTTGTTTGCAGTGATTCTGTGTCCAGGCTCAAATCTGTTGCCACGCATATCAGGGTGCCTGGGTTGCAGTGATTGCTCAGTGCTTCCAGCATGGCAGCATTGCGGTAGGGGGTTTCTATGAGTAGTTGCGTCTGCTTCTCTTTTTTTGATCTTTCTTCGAGTTCCTTGATCCGCTTGGCTCGGAGTGCTGCATCCGTCGGCAAGTAACCGTGAAAGGCAAAGCTTTGTCCGTTCAGCCCGCTGCCCATCAAAGCCAGCAACAGCGAAGAGGGGCCGACCAGAGGGCGCACCTTGATATTCCGTTGATGAGCGAGCCTGACCAGATTGGCCCCGGGATCGGCAACGGCGGGCACGCCAGCTTCAGATATCAGACCTACGTCATGACCTTGCAACAAAGGTTGCAACAAGCCTTCCAATGCCTGTGTCGGCGTATTGATATTCAATTCACTGATCTGGATTTCCTGTATGGCTTTTTGCAGTGGGTGTGCCTGCGACAGGTATTTCAGATAAGCGCGCGTAGTTTTAGCGTTTTCAGCGACGAAATGACTGAGCTCTGCCGTCATTTTTTGTACGGTATCGGGAATGATGCTGGCAAGTAAATTAACTTGCTGATCTTCGTTCAGACCCAGGGTATTGGGGATTAAGTAAAGCGTGCCTGTCATGGGTTTTTGATTTTTTATTTATGGAATGTACAAAGGTTTAATTTCAGAGCTTGAAGAAACTCAGACCTGCATTGCGCAACATGCTGGTCAGGGCAATAAGCGGCAGGCCAGTTAAAGCAGTGGGGTCATCACTTTTGATGCTTTCTATGATGGTGATTCCCAATCCTTCATTCTTGGCGCTGCCTGCACAGTCATATGGCTGTTCTATTCGCAAATAGGCATCCAGCTCTGCATCGCTTAAACTCCTGAATTTAACCATTGTGCAGACATCCTGAACTTGTACAGGAAAAGGGGCATGTTGGCGATGATCCAGGACACACAGGGCCGTATGGAACGCCACTTCACGACCGCGCATGAGCTGTAATTGCCGTAAAGCCGCTTCATGATTGCCGGGTTTACCAATTTGAAGCCCGTCCAGTGTTGCGACCTGGTCTGACCCGATGATAATCGATCCGGGCTGATTTTTCGCTATCACCACAGCCTTTTCTTGTGCCAGGCGCAGGGCAGTTTGTTCCGGGCTTTCGCCTGACCTGGGGCTTTCATCAAGTTCGGGTGCTATACTTTCGAACGCGAATTGCAGTCTGGCGAGCAATTCACGACGGTAAACAGAGCTGGATGCCAGTATCAACCTGATCGGCTGCTTATTTATTTGCATTGTGAAAACATTTTCTTTGATTTTCATCGCCATTACGTGAAAAAATCACGTCAATTCTTTGACTACTTAGGTGTAATCCTGTTATTATCGCAGGTTTTCTGGGTTCAAATAATCCTATGCAAGCATTTGTGATTGACGCTTTCACGTTCTCCCGGCTCGAAGAGCAGCGTTCGGGAAGCATTTTAGTCGCAGATTTGCCGCGCCTGTCAGGAGAAAGTGCAAGCACCGAAGGTGCTTTGAGCTGGTCTTTGCAGGGTGGAAAAGATGAGCTGGGCCATCCTCAGTTGAATTTATCTGTGAATGGTACGGTGCAGTTGATGTGTCAGCGGTGTTTGACACCGTTTGCATTTGATATTGACTCTGAATCCAAATTGATACTCGCCAAAAACGAAGAAAATGCAGATGAAATTGACGCATTGCTCGAAGATGACGAGGTCGATGTTGTAGTAGGTAGCAAAACATTCGATGTCATGGATTTGATAGAGGATGAAGTGCTACTGGCAATACCCCAATCGCCCAAACATGCAGTATGCCCGGATCTACCGTTGGCTTCAGCAGATACTACTGCAGCGATTGACGCGGAAGTCGGTAAAAAAGAATCACCTTTTGCCGTGCTGAAGAAAACTAATGGGCGTACCTAGTGGCATTATTCTGAAAAAACACTCAGGTCGAAGTATTGTTAGGGATTCTTGGTTGGCGATGTTCGCATTCTTCAACCAGGCGTGTTAAATTTTAGAAACATTTTTTGAAGTATTAGGAGTTATCATGGCAGTTCAGCAAAATAAAAAATCCCCATCCAAGCGTGGCATGCACCGTTCCCACGATTTCCTGGTTGCACCACAACTGGGTATCGAGCCAACAACTGGTGAAACACATCTGCGTCACCACATTAGCCCAAACGGCTTTTACCGTGGTCGTAAAGTATTGAAAACCAAGAACGACGAGTAATCCCTGTTCATGGTAAAAAAAACGGCGTAACGAGTCCCGGACTTGTCGCCGTTTTTTTGCGTTTACCTACTCAAATTTGGCTAACTTATTTGAGCACGAGAGTTTGATAGAGCACTTAACCAGTTTTTTGATTGAATTGTATCGGTGAGTCTTTGAATTCTTGAGATAATCCTGCTTTTGAAAAATTAATTCGGAATGAATGCTGTTCCGGTTTGATACACTAGCTGTTTCGGATTGAAGTTTCGTATCACTACATGACAATTAAAATTTCCATAGACTGCATGGGCGGGGATCATGGCCCGGCAGTTACAGTGGCAGCAGCAGTTGCTTTTGCCAATCGCGAACCTGATGTCGAATTTCTCCTGGTGGGATCTGAATCCATTCTTCAGGCTGAGTTGAAGAAGCACCATGCCAACAATCATACACGATTGAAAATTATCAATGCCACAGAAGTAGTGGAGATGGACGACCCCATCGAAGTCGCCTTGCGTCGCAAGAAGGATTCCTCCATGCGCGTTGCCATTAATCAGGTTAAGGAAGGTACGGCCCAGGCCTGCGTTTCTGCTGGCAATACCGGTGCTTTGATGGCAGTCTCCCGTTATGTGCTAAAAACCATGCAAGGCGTTGATAGGCCAGCTATTTGCAGCATTTTGCCAAATCAAAAAAATCTCCCTACATACATGCTGGACTTGGGAGCGAATGTGGATTGCGAACCTTTGCATTTGCATCAATTTGCCATCATGGGCTCGGCCCTGGTTTCTGCACTGGAAGGCAAAGACAGGCCGAGTATAGGCTTGTTGAACGTGGGGGAAGAAGATATCAAGGGTAATGACGTCGTTAAGAAGACCGCTCAATTGCTACGAGCAGATCATGAGCGTGGTTTGCTGAATTTCTATGGCAATGTTGAAGGCAATGATATTTTCGAAGGTACGACTGATATCGTCGTTTGTGATGGCTTTGTCGGTAATGTCACCCTGAAGGCAGCTGAGGGCATGGGCCGTTTTGTAAAAATCACACTGACAGCAGCTTTCAAGAGTAATCCGCTGAATATGTTGGGTGCCATTTTTGCCCGCGGCGCCCTGAAATCCATCTCACGTACCATGAACCCATCCAACTACAATGGCGGCAGTTTGCTCGGCTTGCGTGGTCTTGTGTTTAAAAGCCATGGCAGCGCGGATAAATATAGTTATGAGTGGGCAATACAGCGTGCATTTGATGCCGCTAAAAATGATGTATTGTCACGCATTGCAACTTCAATGGCAAAATTGATGCCGATGGCAGATGTTGAAGCAGCTGTTGAGATGGTTGCTAAAGACAATAATGAACTCTTGGTACAGAAAACCGCATGACTTTCTATAGCAAAATTATGGGTACAGGCAGTTACTTGCCTCCCAAAAAAGTAAGTAATCAGGAATTAACGGATCAACTGGCAGCGAAGGGAATCGAAACTTCGGATGAATGGATATTTTCCCGCAGTGGAATATCCTACCGCCATTATGCCGAACCTAACGTTGCAACCAGTGACATGGCCGTGGAGGCTGCAAAGCGTGCGCTGGACGCCGCAAAGATGCAGGCCAACGACATTGATTTAATCGTACTGGCAACTTCAACCCCTGATTTTCTCGGCGGCTTTCCCAGTACTGCATGCGTAGTGCAAAACAAGCTGTGCATCACAAATGGTGGGGCAGCAGTTGATGTGCAGGCAGTGTGCAGTGGTTTTATGTATGCCATGTCTATTGCCGATAGCATGATCAAGGCGGGTAATCATAAAAATGTGCTGGTGATTGGTGCAGAGGTATTTTCCCGTATTCTCAATTTTGAGGACCGCACTACCTGCGTACTGTTTGGTGATGGTGCTGGCGCGATCGTCATGTCCCGTTCAGAAGAGCCCGGTGTTCTGGCGACCAAATTGCATGCGGATGGCAGCTATGCCAATATTTTATGCGTGCCCGGCAATGTCCAGGGTGGTGTGGTTGAAGGCAGTGCATTTTTGTATATGGATGGCCAGGCTGTCTTCAAACTTGCTGTCAATTTGCTGGAAAAGGTTGCCAACGAGGCGCTAGAAATCGCCGGCCTGACTACAGATCAGATCGACTGGCTGATACCGCACCAGGCAAACATACGCATCATGCAAAGCACAGCAAAAAAAATGCGCATGCCTATGGAAAGGGTAGTGGTTACTGTTGATCAGCATGGCAATACTTCTGCAGCCTCGATCCCGCTAGCACTGGACCTTGCTGTACGCGACGGTAGGGTCAAGCCTGGTCACACGGTAATGCTGGAAGGTGTGGGCGGCGGCTTTACCTGGGGTGCCGCCATCGTCAAGATGTAAGTGGTTTGGCAAAAAGAAATAGACAATCAATAATAAACATTTGAGATAAGAAATGACGCAATTTGCATTTGTATTCCCTGGGCAGGGTTCGCAGGCGATAGGCATGTTGAATGGCTTTGCCGATAATCCTGCCGTGCAGCAAACCATTGCTGAAGCATCCGACGCATTGCAGTTGGATTTGGGCAAGATGATTAATGAAGGTCCAAAAGAAGCATTGGATCTGACCACCAATACCCAGCCTGTCATGTTGACGGCAGCCGTGGCTTGCTATCGTGCCTGGATGGCTGCTGGTGGCCCTGCACCCAAGTTGGTGGCTGGACACAGTCTGGGTGAGTATTCCGCCCTGGTTGCAGCGGGCGTTATTGCCTTCAGGGATGCGGTACCCATGGTGCGTTTTCGAGCGCAGGCTATGCAAGAAGCCGTGCCTGTCGGGCAGGGTGGTATGGCTGCCATTCTTGGTTTGTCTGATGAGGATGTGCAGGCGGCATGTGCTGAGGCAATGATTGCAGAGCCTGGTGAAATTGTGGAAGCGGTTAACTTTAATGCGCCGGCTCAAGTCGTCATTGCTGGCAGCAAAGCTGCAGTAGAACGCGCTTGCGAGATCGCCAAAGCTAAAGGTGCCAAGCGCGCTTTGCCTTTGCCGGTTTCTGCGCCTTTCCATTCATCCTTGCTCAAGCCTGCTTCAGACAGGTTGCGTAAATATCTGGCTGCTATACCATTTTCTGAACCAACGATTCCATTAATTAATAATGTTGATGTTGCTGTTGCGAATGATGTCGCGTCCATCAAGGATGCACTGGTCCGACAGGCGGCTAGTCCGGTGCGCTGGGTTGAGACTATCAATAAAATGCATGATGATGGAATTACGCATGTGATTGAATGCGGCCCAGGCAAGGTCTTGACTGGTCTGACCAAGCGTATTCAGGCCGAATTGGTGGGTGACACTGTATTTGATCAGGCAAGTTTGGAAAAAGTATTGGAACTATTGAAATGACTCAACAATTAGAAAATCAAGTAGCACTGGTTACCGGCGCTTCACGCGGTATTGGTAAGGCTATTGCCATTGGCCTGGCTAAGGCTGGTGCTAAAGTCATCGGCACGGCCACGACAGAATCTGGTGCAGCGGCAATTACTGCGTACCTGGAAGAGCTGGCGCCAGGTTCTGGCAAGGGTGTGGCTTTCAATGTCAATGACGTAGAGCGTACTTCTAGCCTGGTCGATGAAATTCAGAAAGAATTTGGCGGCCTGTCGATTCTGGTCAATAACGCCGGTATTACCCAGGATCAACTGGCCATGCGTATGAAGGAAGAGGAATGGGATAGTGTTATCTCTACCAACCTGACTTCAGTCGCGCGTTTATCGCGCGCGGTGCTGCGTGGCATGATGAAGGCCAAGCATGGTCGTATCATTAGTATTACCTCGGTAGTGGGTTCTTCTGGCAATCCCGGACAAATGAACTATGCTGCTGCAAAAGCTGGTGTGGCTGGCATGAGTCGTGCATTGGCTAGGGAAATAGGCAGTCGCAATATTACGGTCAACTGCATTGCCCCCGGTTTTATCGATACGGATATGACCAGAGCCTTGAGTGATGAACAAAAAGCAGCAATTTTGCAGCAAATTCCACTTGCCAAACTTGGCAGGCCGGAAGATATTGCAGCTGCAACCGTGTTTTTAGCATCGCCTGATGCAGGATATATTACTGGTACTACCCTTCATGTGAATGGCGGCATGTATCTGGGCTAATTCGTTTTTTTGGTTTTTATCAGTAATTTCGAGGAAAATGACAGGAGTTATTGCTGAAAATCAGAGGCTTGCTTTTTTTGCTCACAAACCTGCTAAAATGCGCGCACTTTCTGTAGGCCCTTATTTTTTTGATTTTTTCACTGGAGACACACATGTCCGATATCGAACAACGCGTTAAGAAAATCGTCGCTGAACAACTGGGCGTCGCTGAAGCTGACATCAAAATCGAATCTTCTTTCGTAGATGATTTGGGTGCAGATTCTTTGGACACAGTTGAATTGGTGATGGCACTCGAAGACGAATTCGAAATGGAAATTCCTGACGAACAAGCAGAGAAAATCACTACTGTTCAACAAGCGATTGACTACGCTAAAGCCCATCTGAAGGCTTAATCAGTCGAATTTTTCAAATTCAGGAGAAACGCTTGAGTCGTTCGCTTAAACGTCGAGTCGTTGTAACCGGGCTCGGTTGTATTTCGCCAGTGGGCAATACAGTTGCAGATGCCTGGGGTGCCATTACTTCAGGCAAATCCGGAATTGCAACGATTACCAAATTTGATGCAACACCATTTACCACGCATTTTGCAGGCGAGGTGAAAGGCTTCAATGTTGAGGAATATATTCCGGCAAAAGAAGCGCGCAATATGGACACCTTTATCCACTTCGGCATAGCCGCAGGGATACAGGCGTTTCAAGACTGCGGCATCACTGTCACCGAAGAAAATGCCGAGCGTATTGGCGTCATCGTCGGATCAGGCATTGGTGGTCTGCCTTTGATAGAGGAAACCAAGGAGACTCTGATGGCACGTGGCCCACGTCGCATCAGTCCTTTCTTTGTGCCTGCTTCTATCATCAATATGATCTCGGGTAATCTGTCGATCAAGTACGGTTTGAAAGGGCCAAATCTTGCGATAGTAACTGCTTGTACTACCGGCCTGCATTGCATAGGTTCGGCTGCTCGAATGATTGAGTACGGCGATGCTGATGTGATGATTGCTGGTGGTGCAGAGTCAACGATTTCTCCTCTGGGCTTGGGTGGCTTTGCTTCGGCAAGAGCACTCTCCACCAGAAACGATGACCCCTCTACGGCCTCTCGCCCTTGGGATAAAGACCGTGATGGTTTTGTGTTAGGTGAAGGCGCTGGTGTCATGGTGCTGGAAGAATATGAACATGCCAAAGCGCGTGGAGCCAAAATTTATGCTGAAGTCATCGGTTTCGGCATGAGTGGTGACGCTTATCACATCACCACACCTACCATGGATGGCCCGCGTCGTAGTATGATCAACGCCATGAAGGATGCCGAGATCAATCTTGAGCAAATTAGTTATCTGAATGCGCACGGTACCTCTACATCGATAGGTGACAAGAACGAGACAGATGCGATCAAGGCAACTTTTGCTGACCATGCATATAAAATGACTGTGAATTCGACCAAATCGATGACTGGACATTTGCTAGGTGGAGCTGGCGGTCTTGAATCATTGTTTACCGTTCTTGCACTGCACAACCAGGTCTCACCTCCAACCATGAATATCGTTAATCAGGATCCAGAATGTGATCTCGATTACTGTGCAAACGTTGCACGTGATATGCGCATAGATTATGCGATGAAAAATTCTTTCGGCTTTGGCGGAACGAACGGCACGTTGATATTTGCAAAAGTCTGATTTTTTTAAAAGTAGCCTTGGCACTTCATTTCAAGCGAAATGAAGTGCCATTTTTTTTACCATGACCATAGCATTGCATATTGTTACCCGCGCTTCCCGCCAATTGTTGTTGGCGTGCTTTTGCATGCTGATACTGGTGCATCTCAGTTTTTTGCTTTTATTGGCGGGCAGAGACCTGCCTGTCACTATGCTTTGTGCGATTCTTTTCTGTTCGTTGTGCAGTAGTGCCTACTTTGCCTTCATTTATTGGCGGCGCATTCAGCAAAGTCGGCAATTAAGTATTTCTGCAACTGGTGAAATGATTCTGCACATAGGGCAGCAGAAAGAGTTGCAGCGGACGGGCTTGGTAGTGCATATAAGTCACAAAAGTCGCATCTGGCCATACTTTTTATCAATTTTTTTAGTGGATGAAGCCGGTAAGGAACATAAGTTGCTTATACTGCCAGATTCATTGAGTCCTGCCGCATTCCGGGCATTACGGGTGAACTTGATCTGGATAAGCAAGCATTCAAGCGTGTGATAAATTTTTAAAACTAAAGGATGTGTCAGTACGTCCTGGTTAGCCTGACATGAAATGTTACTTCTGCGAAGGAACTTTTAATACACTGGCGGACTCTGACGCTCTATAAATCGCGTATGTTGATGGTAATAACATGCATTTGGAACGGACATCTCTGTTCTCATGCAAATTTAGGAATGAATGAGTGACGACAGAACGCGAAATTGATCAGCTATTGGTTGAACGCGTCCAGCGTGGTGACAAAAAAGCATTCGAGCTTCTGGTTTCCAAATATCAAAGGAAACTGATGCGGCTCGTGTCCCGGCTCGTCTATGACCACGCAGAAGCGGAAGACGTAGTGCAGGAAGCATTTATCAAAGCTTATAGGGCATTACCGAATTTTCGTGGCGAATCTGCTTTTTATACCTGGTTATATCGTATCGGCGTAAATACAGCGAAAAACCACCTGGTTACTCAAGGACGCCGGGCACCGACATCGACAGAAGCAGATGTGGACGAAGCGGAGTCATTTGTAGACGCGGATGGATTAAGAGATATCAACACACCAGAGTCTTTGCTGGCAAGTAAGCAAATAGCAGAAACTGTAAATTCAGCCATGTCGACTTTGCCGGAGGAGTTGCGGAATGCAATCACTCTTCGAGAGATTGAAGGTTTGAGCTACGATGAAATTGCAGAAGTCATGCTATGTCCCATAGGGACTGTGAGAAGCAGAATATTCAGGGCGCGTGAAGCAATAGCTGAAAAATTGCGCCCCTTGTTGGGTACAACACTGGAACAACGTTGGTAACAGGCGATACCTTACAAAAAAAACGCAGCACAAGCGAATTCAAAAAATAGTAGTAAAAAGGTGAAAATTATGAACAAAAGCACAAACCAACACGAGAGCATCTCAGCCATGGCAGATGGTGAAATGAGTGATGCTCAATTGGATTCTTTGCTTGCGAGTTTAAACGAAGCGGACAGCAAGGATGCATGGGAAATTTATCACCAGATTGGCGATGTGCTCCGTTCAGAAGAATTAGCTATTACATTTAGTGCTGATTTTTCCAAGCGGTTTTCAGAAAGACTCGATGCCGAGCCGGTTATCTTGGCACCCACTGCCATGCAAAAAAACAATGGCCAGAATGATCAAGGTAGCCATAAAAAGCAGAAATTTCTGGGCACTTATGCAGCCGTAGCGAGCATGGCCGCAGCAGCAGTATTCGCCTTTGTCATGATCCCTCAAATTCAGTCTTTCCAAGCTTCACCTGATGCGGCGAGCCAAATTATTAGTAAAGCTCCAGTTGCAGGCAATGTGCAGTTGGCCAAGCACGCTGAGAAGCCAGGGGTCAATACACTGGCAGTGAAGGAAGCTGTCACGCAGTCCCCTCAAACTATTGACGGTAGCGATAAAAAGCCAGTCGAAATTGATATGCTGCGTGATCCGCGAATTGACAGCTATCTGTTGGCGCATCAACGTTTTTCCCCTGCCATCAATAACGGAGCGCAGTACGTTACGCACGCTAACGCCGTTTCATCTGCTTCGGAAAAATAAATATGATGTGCGTATGGCGTTTTGACATCGTATTGGCTTGCTTTACCTGCCTGCTGGGTTTGTTGGCACCAGCAATGGCGCAAGAGGCGATAGACGACAAGCGTGAAGTGCATAATATATTGCGCAAAATGCAAACTTCGGCACAAAGACTGAATTATTCAGGCACTTTTGTTTATCAACAGGCGAGTCAAATAAGGACTTCCAGAATTACTCACGTTCTCGATGGTAACAATGAGCTGGAAAAACTGGAAATCCTTGATGGGCAACCAAGAGAATATTTGCGAAAAAACGAAGAAGTAACCTGCTACCTGCCTGAAAGCAAAACCTTGCAGGTAGAAAAAAATGCTACGCAAGAAGTATTCCCGGCCTTGCTAACCTCAAATGCGCAATCCCTCCCAGATTTTTACGCAATAAAAAAGGCTGATCTGAGTCGCGTTGCTGGTATCGATTGCCAGACATATTCACTTGATCCACGGGATGGTTTCCGCTATGGCTACCGTCTTTGCGTAGAAAAAAATTCTGGCTTGCTATTGCGAGCGCAAACCGTTAATACCAAAAATGAAGTGATAGAACAAATTGCCTTCACTCAATTGACTATTGGGGATATAGACAAGCAGAGAGTAAAACCGACTTTTCAAAATACTGCACAGTGGCAGGTTGAAAATTTGACGGTGCAATCCAATATTAACTCCGGTTGGGTTGTGAAGTCTCTGCCAGCCGGGTTCAAAAAAACCCGTGAAATGAAGCGACTGATTCCTGCTGCAGGAAATGCAAAAAATAGCGACGGTACAGCGATCAAATCACATCAGGTAGTGCAAATGATTTTCTCCGATGGCTTGGCGGCAATTTCTGTTTTTATAGAGCCGGACAGCGAAAACCGGACTGAAGGTAGTTTGCAGCAAGGCGCCATGACTATCATGGGTAAGCGTCATGCTGAATACTGGCTAACCGTTGTGGGCGAAGTACCTGCCAGCGCTATCCGTCAAGTAATGAACTCAATTGAATTTAAACCTAAATAAGCGAATGACACCATGAAAGCGAATAGACTTTTTCCTATTGAAAAAATTGCTTCCACCCTGGTCCTGAGTGCCTGTGTGGGTTTTATTGCGCCGACTGCAATCAATGCCAATCCTATGGCTGAAGCTGCAGCCATAATTGGCCTACCTGATTTTACTGAGCTGGTTGAAAAATCCGGGCCGGCAGTAGTGAATATCAGAACCACGGAAAGAATTCAGCAAAATCAAGGTGGTGGCAGTGCTGAGGATGAGCAGATGCAGGAATTTTTCCGCCGCTTCTTTGGCACACCTATGCCCATCCCAAAACAGCAGCCGACACCGAAAGGTCGTAAGGCACCTCAGCAGCAAGAAGAGGAAGTTTCGCGCGGTGTGGGTTCAGGTTTCATTATTTCCCAGGATGGCTATGTATTGACGAATGCGCATGTGGTAGATGGCGCGTCCGAGGTCTATGTCAAACTGACCGATAAGCGTGAATTCAAAGCCAAAGTTGTTGGTGCGGACCGCCGCACGGACATTGCAGTATTGAAAATTGATGGCAGCAAATTGCCGCGTGTGACAGTTGGCGATTCTGATAAAATCAAGGCAGGTGAATGGGTGATTGCCATTGGTTCACCGTTTGATCTCGACAATACTGTCACTGCAGGTATTATCTCGGCCAAAGCGCGCGATACTGGCGATTACCTGCCATTGATACAAACGGATGTGGCAGTCAACCCAGGTAACTCTGGCGGCCCGTTGATCAACATGCGTGGCGAAGTAATCGGTGTGAACTCGCAAATTTATAGCCGCTCTGGTGGCTATATGGGTATTTCATTCGCGATTCCGATTGACGAAGCCATGCGTGTTGTTGAGCAATTAAAGTCTTCAGGCAAGGTGGTACGAGGCTATCTGGGTGTAGAGCGCATCGATGTCCCAAAAGACGTTGCAGAAGGCCTGGGTCTGGCAAAAGCGCAAGGGGCGCTGATACAGCGCGTGATGCCAGGTTCTCCTGCTGAAAAAGCGGGTGTGGAAGTGGGTGACGTAATTCAAAAAGTTAACGGCACTGTGATTGATAAAGCGGTTGATTTGAACCGTGTTGTTGGTGACATTAAACCAGGCGGCAAAGCAACAGTGACCATCTGGCGTAAAGGTGGCGCCAAGGATATCGTCATTACTGTTGCTGAAGCTGATGCAGAAAAAAGCCCGGTAAAAACAGGAAAGCAAAAGCCTGAGCCATCTGCCAATGTATTTGGACTTTCTATTACGGATCTGACTGAAGTGCAGAAACGTGATGCCCGTGTCAGCGGTGGCGTGATACTGGAAAGCGCAGAAGGGGGCGCCGCACGTGCCGGACTGCAAGCTGGCGACATCATTACACGTATCTTTAACGCAGATATCAAAGACGCCAAAGAGTTTGCTGCTGTCATGGCAAAAGTTGATCAAAAGAAACCTGTTTTATTATTGGTCAAGCGTGGTGACGTCTCCAAATTCGTGGCAGTTCGTCCAACAAATCAATAAGTTTTTTAAGTGATATGAAGGCCACCTGTTTTTCAGGTGGCCTTTTTTACTTTGTTGCTCTGATATTAGCGACTTATAATGCAGGCATAGAGAATGCACGCATGATGTTAGCGACCTCAACCACTTTAGGCAGGAATGATGATTCAATTTACACTCTATTCACGCAGTTATTGTCACCTCTGTGACGATATGCTTGAACAACTGCAGGCCTATAGTCCTGAATATGGCTTTACCGTCAAGGTCACCGATATCGATCAGGATGACGAATTGTTAGCTCTATACGATGAGCTTGTGCCAGTTTTGGTCGGCCAGAAAGAAGGGCAGAGCCAACAAAGAATTTGCCACTACTACCTTGACCCCGCAGCGCTGAAAGCTTTTTTTCATGCATGATCTGACACCTGGTTTATCTTTGTTTGACTATGAGAACGAAGTGATTTGTGGCGTCGATGAAGCGGGCAGGGGGCCATTGGCTGGCCCAGTCATGGCTGCAGCTGTGATCCTCGACCCAAATCGCCCGATTGCAGGTTTGCGTGATTCAAAAAAACTGAGTGAAGCAAAGCGTGAGCAACTGGCAATAGAGATCAAGGAAAATGCCCTGGCCTGGTGTATTGCCGAATGTTCAGAGCAGGAGATTGATGAGCTCAATATCCTGCAAGCCACCATGCTGGCAATGCGACGTGCCGTCGAAGGCTTGTCTGTCCAGCCTACAATGGCATTAATAGACGGAAATCGTTGCCCGGTCATGGCGATTGCTTCAGAAGCTATCGTCAAGGGTGATGATAAGGTGGCGGCAATATCCGCAGCATCCATACTCGCAAAAACTGCACGCGATCATGTGTTGATGCAGTTACATGAAACTTATCCTCAATACGCGCTGGATCAGCATAAGGGCTACCCTACAGCCTTGCACCTGGAACGCTTGCGTGAACATGGTGTATCACCCATACACAGAAAATCTTATGCACCTGTGAAAGCCTTACTCAAATAAATGAAATCGATTACTTCCCGCGACAATCCCCTTTACAAGGAATTCAAGCATCTCGCCACAAGTTCGCAGGCAAGGCGCAAAGCCGGCCGTACCTTGCTCGATGGCGTGCATCTGTGCGAAGCCTACTTTCAGCATATTGGTGCACCAGAATATTGTATCGTTGCAGAAAGTAGCCAGCATCATGCTGAGGTGGCGGCTGTGCTAGCGCAAAGTGAACAGCAGAGAACGCAATGTGTTTGCCTGCCGGATGCCTTGTACAAGGCATTGAGCCAGGTTGAGCATGGGATAGGTGTGATGTTTGTCGTTACTACACCTGCGCCTGAGTTTCCATTAGCCCTGTCATCATCTTCCGTGATGTTGGACAATTTGCAGGATCCCGGCAATCTGGGTTCCATTCTGCGCAGTGCTGCTGCAGCGGGTATAAAAAATGTATTTTGCAGCCAAGGTACTGCATTCGCATGGTCGCCCAAAGTAATGCGTGCAGGTATGGGGGCACATTTTTTGCTGAATATTTTTGAAAATGTCGACTTGCTAGCATTATTGAGCAATGCCGCTATTCCGGTGCTGGCCACCAGTTCTCATGCCAGGCAGACTATCTATCAAAGCAATTTGAACCAGGAAGTGGTCTGGCTGTTCGGTCATGAGGGGCAGGGTGTTTCACCTGAGTTGATGTCTATGGCCACGAGTACCGTGACCATACCGCAGCAAGCTGCTATAGAGTCCTTGAATGTGGCAGCCAGTGCTGCCATCTGTTTTTTCGAACAGGTACGACAGCAACTGGACGCAAAATCTCAGTAAATCCTTACGTCAGATTTAATTTCCTGCAAAATCGTGGTCGAAATCTCTTCTATCGATTTTGCGGTTGATGACAGCCAGCGTATGCCTTCGCGCTTCATCATCAGTTCTGCCTCGTTGACTTCGTAGCGACAGTTTTCCAGTGAGGCATATTTGCTGCCGGGGCGACGCTCGTTACGAATTTCCGACAGGCGTTCTGGCGCGATACTCAGTCCAAAAATCTTGCTTTTAAATTCAGGTAGAGCTGATGGCAACTTGCCACGTTCAAAATCATCAGGGATCAAAGGATAGTTTGCTGCCTTGATACCATATTGCATGGCCAGATACAGTGTGGTTGGGGTTTTGCCCGAGCGTGAAACACCGACCAATATCACATCTGCTGTCGATAAATTCTTGTTGGATTGGCCATCGTCATGCGCCAAAGAAAAATTGATGGCTTCTATCCTGTTTTTATACTCTTCAGAATCTGTAATATTGTGGCTACGCCCTATGGTATGGGTGGATTTGACACCAAGCTCTTGCTCAAGTGGCGACACAAAGGTTTGTATCAAATCCATGTGCAAACCCCTGGACTTGAATACAACACCAGCCAGATCAGTTTTAACCAGGGTAGAAAATACAATGGGACGATTGCCTTCTGCTGTATAGGCATCATTGATCTTGCGCACGGCTTCGTGGGCCTTTTCCAGGGTATCAATAAACGGCAGGCGAATTTGCTTGAATTTGAGGTCAAATTGCGTCAAAACCGAATGTCCAAAAGTTTCTGCAGTGATGCCAGTGCCATCCGAGACGAAAAAGACGGTACGATTCGCTGCAGGCCGTGCTTGCTGGGGAGTATCTGACATGATAATTTTATATGAATAATGACAATAGACTGGACGGAATATATTTGTACTCTTAGAAACAAAAAAGACTGCAAATTCTTATTCCGTTTGGATAAATCTTGCAGGACACAATGTAAAATGCTGCAACAACATGTCAAGCGTAGCTCGCCTCAAGAATAACAAAAAAACAGCGGGATACGAAGCAGCACGGCATTAAACAGCAAAGATTTCTTACCATCAAAAAGAGGTTGTTATGTCCAACGCAGCAATTACCGAAGCAACTTATGTTGCCTCGTTTGAGCATTTACGCATGACGGATGTTGAATCCGTCGGCGGAAAAAATGCTTCTTTAGGCGAAATGATCAGCCAACTGGCCGCAGCTGGTGTACGGGTCCCTGGTGGTTTTGCCACCACGGCACAAGCATTCCGTGATTTCCTGACGCATAGTATCGATGGCGGCTTGCCACTGGAAAAGCGCATTGCCGACCGTCTTGAGAACCTTGATATCGACGACGTCAAGGAACTGGCAAGAGCCGGTGCCGACATCCGTCAATGGATCATCGACACGCCATTCCAGCCACGCTTGCTGACAGAGATAGAGGAGTTTTACAACAAGCTCGTTTCTGATTCTGTGGCTGAAATGTCATTTGCTGTGCGTTCTTCGGCTACGGCAGAAGATTTGCCTGATGCGTCGTTCGCTGGTCAGCAAGAAACTTTCTTGAATGTTGTCGGAATTGACAATATTTTGGAAGCAATGAAGCACGTATTTGCTTCACTGTATAACGACAGGGCTATTTCTTACCGAGTCCATAAAGGCTTTACCCATGCTGAAGTGGCATTGTCCGCTGGCGTGCAGCGTATGGTGCGTTCTGACCTGGGTGCTGCAGGCGTCATGTTCACGATAGATACAGAATCCGGTTTCAAGGACGTAGTCTTCATCACTTCCAGCTATGGCCTTGGCGAGACGGTGGTACAGGGTGCGGTCAACCCTGACGAATTCTATGTTCACAAACCTATGCTGGAACTGGGAAAATTGCCAGTAATACGTCGTAATATTGGCTCCAAACTCATCAAGATGGAATTTACTGGTGAGGCCAAGGCTGGTCGCTCGGTCAAAACGGTGGATGTGCCCGTGGAATTGCGCAACCGTTATTCCTTGAATGATAACGAGGTGGTAGAGTTGGCCAAGTATGCGACCATCATCGAGAAGCATTATGGTCGCCCAATGGATATTGAATGGGGCAAGGATGGCCGTGATGGCAAGCTGTATATCCTGCAAGCTCGCCCAGAGACTGTTAAATCCCAGCAAAAAGCGACCGATGCACAACAGCGCTTCAAACTAAAAGGCAGTGGCACGGTATTAGCCTCTGGCCGTGCGATCGGCCAAAAAATTGGTGCGGGCCGTGTGCGCGTTATTCATGACCCTTCCGAGATGGAAAGAGTACAACCTGGCGACGTACTGGTTGCCGACATGACAGATCCCAACTGGGAACCCGTCATGAAGCGCGCTGCCGCCATCGTCACCAACCGTGGTGGTCGTACCTGCCATGCAGCGATCATCGCGCGTGAGTTGGGTGTTCCAGCCGTAGTGGGCTGTGAAGATGCTACTGACATGCTGAAGGACGGCACTCTGGTTACCGTGTCTTGTGCTGAAGGTGATGAAGGCAAGATTTACGACGGTTTGCTGGAAACTGAGGTTACTGAAGAGCTGCGCGGCGAATTGCCGAAGTTGCCTTTAAAGATCATGCTCAATGTCGGCAATCCTCAACTGGCATTTGACTTCCAGTCGGTGCCGAATGAAGGCGTTGGCTTGGCACGTCTGGAATTCATCATCAACAATAATATTGGCGTGCATCCAAAAGCGATTCTGGAATACCCGAATATTGATGCTGACTTGAAAAAAGCGGTGGAATCTGTCGCCCGTGGTCACGCGTCTCCAAGAGCTTTTTATGTCGACAAACTGGCAGAAGGTATTGCGACCATTGCTGCTGCATTCTGGCCAAAGAAAGTCATCGTCCGCTTGTCTGACTTCAAATCAAATGAATACAAGAAGCTCATAGGCGGATCCCGTTACGAACCGGATGAAGAAAATCCTATGCTGGGTTTCCGAGGTGCAGCGCGTTATCTGGCACCGGATTTTGCTGAGTCATTCGAAATGGAATGCCAGGCCATGAAACGTGTACGTAATGAGATGGGCCTGACCAATGTAGAAATCATGGTGCCTTTCGTACGTACTTTGGGTCAGGCTGAAAAAGTCGTCAACCTGCTGGAAAAAAATGGGCTTAAACGTGGTGAGAACGGCTTGCGCCTGATCATGATGTGTGAAGTCCCATCGAATGCAATTCTGGCGGAAGAGTTCCTGCAATTCTTTGACGGTTTCTCTATAGGCTCCAATGACTTGACTCAGTTGACGCTGGGTCTGGATCGCGATTCTGGTATGGAATTGCTGGCAGTGGATTTTGATGAACGTGACCCGGCAGTACGGGCCTTGTTGTCTCGTGCCATCGCTGCTTGCCGCAAACTCAACAAGTATGTCGGCATTTGTGGTCAGGGACCGTCCGATCATCCTGACTTTGCTGAATGGTTGATGAAGGAGGGAATAGAATCGATTTCCCTGAACCCTGATTCAGTGATTGATACCTGGCAGAAATTGGCGGCAGTCGGAAAATAAGTAGTCTGAATTAAAATATAAAAGCGGGAACTCCTTGTAAAAGGGTTCCCGTTTTTTCTTGTTGGTGCGTTGCAACATAATTCGAATGTGACCCCTTGTATTTTTTAAAATTAGGACTAGACTACCGATGTCGAAACTTAAGAAAAAGAAAATCAATACTTCAACAAAATTCTTGGAAAAGCCCTCATTACCACATCAGGTAACGGGGGCTTTTTTGTGGGTAAAATTCTATGATAATTACCGATGAAAAATATAAGTTTGTCGTAGAGAATGATAATGTAGCAGTGTTGATCAGTACAAAAATTCAATAAGGAGAATAAAAAAATGAGCGGATGGATGATGTGGATGATACTAGCTGGTCTGGTCATCATATTTGAATTGTTCACGGGTACGTTTTACTTGCTGATGATTTCAATTGGCCTGGTGGCAGGTGCTTTGGCTGCTGTTTTTCAATTGGGTCCAGAGAGTCAAATGATCGTTGCTGCAGTTGTTGGCTCACTCGCAACCCTGGCTTTACACAAAAGTAAATATGGCTGGAAAGAAAATGCAAATGTTGCCCGCGATCCTAATGTGAATATGGATATAGGCCAGACCTTGCAAGTCAATGAATGGAAGGATTTGGGCAATGGCACGTTTTCTGCAAGAACCATGTATCGCGGTGCCATGTGGGATGTTGAATTACAGCACTCGGCAGGCTATCCCGGTGCTTATGTCATTGAAGAAATACAAGGTAGCCGCTTGATAGTCAAACCTTCATAGTAGTAAAAAATTAATATAAATATAAAACAGTCTGAATAACAATAAAGGTAAGCATATGGAAAATATAGGTAGCGTCGCTCTGGTTTTATTGGTGTTGGCCATGGTATTTGTCTTCAAAACCATCAATGTCGTTCCACAACAGCATGCATGGGTGGTGGAACGTCTGGGTAAATATCATGCCACGCTGGGACCAGGTTTAAATATCGTGGTGCCTTTTGTTGATCGCATCGCTTATAAGCACATATTGAAAGAAATCCCGCTGGATGTGCCGCCACAAGTTTGTATCACCAGGGACAATACGCAGTTGCAAGTGGATGGCATACTGTATTTCCAAATTACCGATGCCATGCGCGCCTCATATGGTTCCTCGAACTATATAGCAGCGATTACACAACTTGCGCAAACCACCTTGCGTTCTGTCATCGGCAAAATGGAATTGGATAAAACCTTTGAAGAACGCGATCACATCAATACTACGATCGTTAATGCGATTGATGAATCTGCTGCCAACTGGGGTGTCAAGGTCTTGCGCTATGAGATCAAGGATTTGACGCCGCCAAAAGAAATTTTGCATGCGATGCAGGCCCAAATTACTGCTGAACGTGAAAAACGTGCGCTGATTGCCGCTTCTGAAGGCCGCAAGCAAGAGCAGATTAATATCGCCACTGGCGAGCGTGAAGCGTCGATTGCCAAATCCGAAGGTGAAAAGCAGGCATCGATCAATCGCGCTCAAGGCCAGGCTGCTGCCATTCTGTCGATCGCAGAAGCCAGCGCAGAAGCGATACGAAAGACTGCCGCAGCGATACAATCGCCAGGTGGGTCTGATGCGGCCAACTTGAAAGTGGCTGAACAATATGTAGCAGCGTTTGCCAATTTGGCCAAAACCAATAACTCGATTATTGTTCCTGCTAATCTGGGCGATATGAGTGGCTTAATTGCGACAGCGATGCAAGTTGCCAAATCTCAGAAACCTGCTGTGATTGAATCACCACGTCGACCTGTTTAATGGATTGAGGAGCGTGACATGCTCTTCGACATCCAGAGGATATCAAAAAAACCGGCTGATCTCCATCAGCCGGTTTTTTAAATTTTTTTCGAAGAAATTTGTTTTTTTGCAGAGTGAAACAAGGATAGCGTAAGCATGGAAGTGAATAATGTAGTCGATAACTTTCAACTCTCCTTATCAAGAGTCGCTGATTCACAACGTGCTATTGCCATGCGTGCGTATATGAAAAATCAATTTGAATTTCTGGGTATTTCAGCACCTGAAAGACGCAAAGCATGCGCAGCAGACATACAAGAGTTAAAAACGGCAGACCCTGCGCAATTGCTGGCTATTGCGCAGGCATTGTGGGCATGTAAAGAGCGTGAGTATCACTATGTGGCTATCGATATACTGGCTAAGCACTGGCGCAGTCTGAGACCAGACGATTCACCGTTGCTATTGTTGTTGGCGCAGCAGAAATCCTGGTGGGATACTGTTGATGGGCTGACAGGCGTAATTGGTGATTTATTGCGGAAAAATTTGACTGGAGGCAGGCAAATACAAATCAGCATGGACGCAGCGCTTGAACACCCTGATTTTTGGGTAAGGCGTATCGCGCTATTACATCAATTGGGTTGGCGCGAACTCACAGATGTGGACAGATTGTTTCATTACGCCCTGGCATTGGCAGATGAAAAAGAGTTTTTTATCCGTAAAGCCATAGGCTGGGCATTGCGTGATTATGCCTGGCATGAACCTGCGGCCATACATGGTTTTCTACAAGCGAACCAGAGTAGATTTTCTGGATTGACCCTGCGCGAAGCTGCAAAAAATTTAAAGAATCTAGGAGAATAGTTACAAAAAATCCGGCAATCCAAGTTGTTGGCGCGTATTTAAGTACCCATGTGGTGTGGCATTTGCAATATGATATCTGGTTGTTTGTAAATTGCTAAACTGCCAGCTTGCATTATTTCTGATGAAACCTAAAAACCTTATCTTGTCTGCCATCGCCGTAGTCAGCGTGGCTGTCACTTCTTATTTCCTTGTACAAAAGTCTAACCAGACTCCAGAGAGCAAGGCGGTAGCTTCTCAGTCTGAGCAAAAGGATACATTTGATCCTGCCAAATTGCCAGAAGACTTGAATGGCTTGCTGGTAGCCTATCGCAAAATTATCATCTTGCTTGCCGATGAGAAAAAGCTCAATGCCAAAGAACGCAATGAAGCTAACCGGGTAGGTCAGGCTTTATTCCATGAAAATCTGGTCAGACTCAATGACCTGGATACTTTTTTCAGTAAATTGAAATCATTCAGCAATGCAAAACGAGAATCCAGCTTTGATACTATCCTGACCTATATTGAATCAGGTGAAGATTTATATGATGCAGATCGTCTCGCATTCCGCGAAGTTTTGCTCAAGATGCAAAAGCTGATAGCGACTGAGCAGACTTTACCATCAATTAAACTGCACAAGCGTGTTACTGACGATTTGAATGCGCTCAGTGAAATAGAAAAAGAATACGATAAAGAACTCAAAGAAATTTTCTCTCGTTTTGAGTCGCGTTCCATAGAACTGAAGCGCGAGCGCTGGGATGACTACATCGCCAAGCTGCGCAAGCTGTATAACCGCGAACAAATCCTCAAGGATTACGGCTTCATCCTGCCTTATCCGGAAAAACCGGAAGCAGCCGATGAAAAGGATAGAGAAATTTTCGGCCAGGGCCTGCCTGCCAAGACAGTGGTGCTGACCTTTGACGATGGTCCACATGCTACTTACACCGATGAAATCGCGGCGATACTCAAGCAATACAATGTGCCAGGCGTGTTCTTTCAGGTTGGCAAGAACGTAGGCAGTATTGATGCGCAGGGCAAGGAATCGCTGAATAAAAATGCAGCAACCAGCAAGAAGCTGTTGAGCGCTGGTCATGTGTTGGCCAACCATAGCTTTAGTCATGCTTTACTGTCCAAGCAAAGCGGCAATAATCTGAATGCGGAAATCGAACAGACAGATAAATTGCTGAAGGCCATAGACCCGGCACGATCATCTTTGTTCCGCTTCCCTTACGGCGCGAAAAACAAAGAAGGCATGCAAATCCTGCAAAAGCTGGGCTTGCGTTCAGTGATGTGGAATATTGATTCCCTGGATTGGGCTGACCCTGTGCCCAACTCCATTGCAGGTCGTGTACTTGGCACTTTGGAGAAAGAACAGCGCGGCATTATTCTCTTCCACGATATTCATGAGCGCACGGTAAAGGCATTGCCGCTGGTATTGGATAAATTGATTGCTGACGGCTATAGCTTTGCTTCCTGGGACGGCACAGATTTTAAAATTGCCAAAGGCGGCAAGCCTACACCAGAAAAAGTCAGCATCAGTACCGACTATCAAAATAGCTGGGCTATCGTCATTGGTATCAACGACTATGCAAAGTGGCCCAAGTTGCAATATGCAGTGCAGGATGCCAATGCTATCCGCGACACCCTGATCAATCGCATGGGCTTTGCCGGCGACAAAGTATTGACGCTGACCAATGCAGACGCGACCCGCAATAATATCCTTGCCTTGTTCCATGAAAAACTGGGACATGGGCAATTGAAAAAAGATGACAGGGTCTTCGTCTTTTTTGCTGGTCACGGAGCAACCAGGAAGCTGAGTTCTGGACGCAACCTGGGTTATATCATTCCCGTTGATTCTGACCCTGAGCAATTGTCTGTCGATGCCATCCCCATGACAGATTTGCAGAACATCGCCGAAAGCCTGAATGCCAAACATATACTGTTTGTTATGGATGCCTGTTATAGCGGGCTGGGGCTGACGCGCGGTGGTGGCACCAGCGCATTCCTGCGTGAAAATGGCAAGCGTTTGGGTCGCCAAATGCTGACTGCGGGTGGTGCCGATCAACTGGTTGCTGACGGTGGACCTAATGGTCACTCTGTCTTCACCTGGACTTTGCTGCAGGCCCTGAGTGGCAAGGCCGACATGAATGGCGATGGCATGATCACGGCAACAGAGTTGGCAGCCTATATTGCACCCGCCGTATCCAGTGTGTCACAGCAAACGCCTGCATTTGGCAGCTTGCCAGGTTCTGAAGGTGGTGAATTTGTTTTTGAAACAAGAGGAGAGGGAGAGTTCCTCAATGCAAAAACCAATCAGTTATCTGCTGATGCCATTGCTCTCAACAACAAACTGGATGGCGCAGCCAAAGCAGGTGCAGATGCACCGATAGTGATCAAAAACCTGACTGGTGGCGAACAGAAGATCGCGGCACCCAAAATGGTGGATGGCTCATCACGCCAACTGGCACAAAGAGCCAATGACCATGGTCTGCAATTATATAAAGAGAAGCAATATGCACAGGCAGAAGCCGCATTTACAGAGGCTCTGAAGTACAGGCCTGACTTTGGTCTGGCGGCAAACAACCTGGGATTTGTTTACTTCAAACAGCAAAAATATGCAGAAGCTGCACGCTGGTTTGAGAATACTTTGCAGATTGATCCTTCTCGTTCAATCGCCTATTTAAATCTGGGTGATGCCAGGGCGCTTTTGAATGACAATGAAAAAGCAAAAAAAGCTTATGCCAGCTTTCTGGAGTTATCGCCAAATAGTCCAAATGCCAATTATGTCAAAGAAGCGCTTAAAAAATTGAACTGAGGTTTATTCATAGAAGTAATTAAATTTTGGGCAAAGAATAAATATGAATGGTGTAAGTTTGAAGGCTATGCGCAGCTTGCTGCATTTCAGCCAACATGAAGCGGCAGAGTTAATCGGTGGTGTCACGTTGCGCAGTTGGAGTAGCTGGGAGGCGGGTACGCAACAGATACCGCAAGATGTGATATCCATGATTAATTACCTCATGGTTTGCCGCAAGAAGGCAATTACCGAAACGCAAGCGGCGATAAAAGCCTATTACCGGCAAATGCAGCCAGGTATCAGTAAAAGCCGATAGCACTTGTCTGGTACGACAGCTTTGAAGACTGGTGTACCTTGCCGTATCGTGAATCAATCATGTGGAGGCCGCAGCAGTCTGTGGTAGCGCATCTGATCTCGGTAGAAAACTGCAACGTCGTACAGTTTGATGGCCCCGCTTTTGAAAGCTGGCTGGGGTGGCCGATGCCATGCGCAATCAATGGGCAGACGAGCAAGCGCCCGCATGAAAAAATCAAGGCTGTGATTGCACAGCCTTGATATGTTTCATACAGCGCATGCTTGTTAACTATCTTTGCCCTATACGGGTGTCACCAAACAGGTTTTTTTGATCACGTGGTTGCGATCGCCAATACTGCTTTGGCGCATCCACTGTCGCCCCCAATTGCGCCGCTGCATGCCAGGGCCAATGCGGGTCATACAAAATGCCACGGGCGATAGCGATGGCATCTGCTTTATCTGTCGTAATAATATCTTCTGCCTGTTGTGCATCCGTGATCAGGCCCACTGCAATGACAGGTATGCTGCAATGCTGTTTGATTTCTTCTGCCAGATGAACCTGATAGCCAGGTCCTAAAGGAATCTTTTGCTCAGGTGAAACACCGCCACTGGAAACGTGAATAAAGTCACAGCCACGCTCCTGCAATTCCTGAACAAAGATTTTGCTTTGCGAGATATCCAGACCACCTGCTACCCAGTCAGTCGCCGACAAACGCAGACCAACTGCCATACTGTCTCCAGGCACAGCGGCACGCACAGCATCAAATACTTCCAAGGGAAACCGTAAACGGTTCTCAACCGAACCGCCATATTGATCTGTGCGCTGGTTGGCAATGGGAGACAAAAACTGATGCAGCAAATAACCATGCGCCGCATGGATCTCAATCGCATCAATCCCAAGTCGGTGTGCACGTCTTGCGGCATCAACAAAGGCCTGTTTAACGCGGTCTAGGCCAGCGTCATCCAATGCCAGTGGTGCGCGCTCAGCTTGCGCATGCGGCACGGCAGAGGGCGCCACCATTTGCCAGCCACCTTCTTCCAGTGAGATCAATTGACCACCATGCCAAGGAGCCATGCTGGACGCTTTGCGTCCGGCATGGCCAAGCTGTATGGCAATGGGCATTGCAGAATAGTGTCGTATCGACGTCAATACTTTAGCCAGCGCTGCTTCAGTCTCATCTGACCATAGCCCCAGGTCACCAGGAGAGATGCGGCCTATGGCTTCGACGGCCGTGGCTTCCAGTATCAATAGCCCTGCACCTGACAAGGCAAGCCCACCCAGATGAATGAGATGCCAGTCAGTCGCCTTGCCATCCTCCGCAGAGTACTGGCACATTGGCGCAATGATGATGCGGTTTTTTATACTCAGCGAACCAAGTTTGATGGGGGAGAAGAGAGCGCTCATATCTTTGAAAAATACCTGGGAAGGAAACAATTTGATTGCTTCATTATGCCTGCGCTTTTCTTTTGTTGCAGGAAGCGGCAAATTCTTCAGTTCGCTTCCAGTGCTTCAACTATTGCCTTAATTTTGACTGCCTTTTCAAAATGATCAAACTTGTTTTCCATGATCCACCACGTGGCAGCTTCCATCAACAATTGTGGGTCATCGTTTTTGTTGGCAAAGAACGCGTAAAAGGAAAGGCCAACATTGCTGCCTTTTTGCTCAATTTTGTTATTGCATACGTCTATGATCTTTTTTCTGAGGATACTTCTCATTGTGTATTAGTATTCAGGGTTAATGCGTGCAGTCCTCGATAAAACGAGGCAATGTGCAGCGCTTGAGAAAATTCGTTAGTTTCTGTTTTCTGCTGTATTTCAGCAGTCGACAGAAAGTTGAATTCTATATCTTCGGATGCATCCAGTTGCTGTTCACCCATTAAACTAAGCCCGGTAGCAAAAAATAAATGGATAGTATTGGTTTGACGAGCCGGGTTGGCATACATTGTTCCCAAAGATTGCCAGTGTGTAGCGGTATAGCCAGTTTCTTCCAGTAGTTCTCTTTGTGCGGCAACAAGAGGTGTCTCACCTTCATCAATGACGCCACCGGGCAATTCTATGCAAAACTTATTTGCTGCATAACGAAACTGCTTTACCGTCAATATACGGCCATCAACTGCCTGGGCGAACACATGCACCCAGTCTGCTTCATGTAGTACATAGTAAGGCGCTATCGTTCTTCCATTCGGAAGCTGGCATGTATCTGCAGTCAGCGTTAACCAGGCATCGTTGACCAGTGTTGTTGACCAGTGTTGTTGAGCTTAAGGTTTTCCAGGGCTTCATAGTAAGGTCCAAGCTTGCGAAGAAAAAATCAATGCTTAGCATCTTCGCACAAAATTAATTAATTCATATTATTTAACACCCTTTGAACTGATAAGCTGATTTTCAAGGGTCGGGCAGTTATATATTAATTGCTATTGAGTTTGACTTCGTCGCGCCCATTTGGATCTGATAAACGGATGTTAGCGTAGTAATCGGCTCGCTGCCGAAAATCGCGCCGAAGCAAACAGTAGAATTTACTCATTGAAAATCAATGACTTAGAATGTTTGCTTAAGAGATGAAAATCACATTCGCAATCCTGATTAGGTTGTCGATATGGAATGGCTACTCGCTATTATTGTTTTACTCGTACTTGGCATAGTTGTCTTGCCCAAGCTACGCTTGCGTCACGTTCTATCGCAGGCTTTTCCGTTGAATTACTCAAAAATTTTACGAAAAAACCTGCCTGGATACACGCGCATGCCGACTGATTTGCAAATGCAATTAAAGAAACGCATACGTCAATTTCTCTATCAAAAAACTTTTATCGGCTGTGGTGGCTTGGTTATCACTGATGAAATCAGGGTAACGATTGCGGGCAAGGCTTGCCTGTTGTTGCTAAACCGTGAATCAGATGTGTACCCGCAACTCACACATGTGCTGGTATATCCATCAGCATTTGTGGCACCAAGAACACAAATGAATACAGACGGTGTCGTCACACATACCAATCAGGGACTTAGTGGCGAATCATGGAGTGATGGGCGGGTCATACTGGCCTGGGATCAGGTTGCGCATAATCCTGATGATGAAGCGCGGGGGCAGGATGTAGTTATCCATGAATTTGCCCATCAGCTCGATAGTGAAACGGGAACGACCAATGGTGCGCCCGCTTTGAAGTCCGCAGCAGCTTATAAGTCATGGTCTGCGTTGATGGAAAGAGAATATACCCAACTGCATCAGGCGATAGCCAACGATATTCCTACTGTCATTGATCCTTATGGCGCAACCAATCCGGCAGAATTTTTTGCTGTCGTGACTGAGGCATTCTTCAAGAAAAGCCGTGATCTTGCACACTACCATCCTGCCTTGTACGAACAGTTGCGGGCTTATTACCAGGTTGATCCAAGTGACTGGATTTAGTCCTCTCCACTCAAAAAACAAGAGGCGCTGAATGCGCCTCTTTGATTTTATTCTACCGCTTCCAGAAACTCCTGCTGCTCCAGCCAGTCAGCTTCTATCTGCCCCAGTTCCTTAACGACGTAAGCCTGGTCAAGTAACAGTGTTTTCAGCTTTTCCTTGTTGGCATCGTTATAGATATCCCCATCTTCCAACTGTGCATCTACATCTTTCTTTTTGATGTTCAGCTTGGCCATCTGTTCTTCCAGACGCTTGATGCGTGTTTCTATAGGTTTGCGCAGATTAGCGAGGCGCAGGCGATCATCGGCGTCGCGTTTGCGTTGTTCCTTGTCATCGACCTTGGCAACGGGAATAGCTTTTGCCAATGGCAAAGCAGCTTCCTGTGCCTTGGTTTTTTCCGGCAGGGCAGGGTTGGCTTTTTCTAGTTTGTTTTTGAACAGCCAGTCTTTGTAGTCGTCCAGGTCGCCATCAAATGGTTGCAGCTTGCCGTCGGCAACAATGATGAACTGGTCAGTGGTGGCGCGCAACAAATGCCTGTCATGAGAGACGACGACGAGGGTGCCTTCAAACTGCGCCAGGGCATCGGTCAGGGCTTCGCGGGTTTCCAGATCCAGATGGTTGGTTGGTTCATCCAGCAGCAAGAGGTTAGGACGTTGCCAGACGATCATTGCCAGCGCAAGGCGGGCTTTTTCACCGCCTGAGAACGGTTTGATCGGGCTGCTCACCATGGTGCCAGGGAAGTTGAAACCACCGAGGAAATTACGCAATTCCTGCTCACGTACATCGGGGGCAATGTGTGCCAAATGCCACAGCGGTGATTCATCATGACGCAGCATCTCAACCTGGTGCTGGGCAAAATAACCGATAGACAAGCCTTTGCCAGTTTGCATGATACCGTTCAACGGTGCGATGTCACCAACGATGGTTTTAATCAGCGTCGATTTACCCGCGCCATTCACACCCAGCAGGCCAATGCGCTGGCCAATTTGCAGTGTAAACTTGACATCGCCCACTATTATTTTTTCGCTGAAGCTATGATCGGTTTCTGATTCTATGCGGTAGCCGCAATCAACATCTTCCATCACTAGCATCGGGTTTGGTGCACTCAGTGGCTCGCGGAATTCAAAAGAGAATTCGGCAGCAGCCCGCAATGGTGCCATTTCTTCCATGCGTGCCAAGGCCTTGATACGACTTTGCGCCTGCTTGGCTTTGGATGCCTTGGCCTTGAAGCGGTCAATAAAGGATTGCAGATGGGCGCGCTTGCGGGTCTGTTTCTCCAGCATGCCTTGCGCCAGTTCCAGCTGAGCAGCACGCTGGCGTTCAAAGCCGGAATAATTCCCACCATAACGTTTGAGTTTGCGTTCATCAATGTGGACGATGACATTCACCACGCCGTCGAGGAAGTCGCGGTCATGGGAGATAATGATCAGCGTGCCTTCATAACGCTTCAGCCAGTCTTCCAGCCAGATAATGGCATCCAAGTCCAGATGGTTGGTTGGTTCATCGAGCAGTAGTAGATCGGATTTGCACATCAGCGCCTGGGCCAGGTTCAGGCGCATGCGCCAGCCACCAGAAAAACTGGCGACTGATTGTTCGAGTTCATTGATCTTGAAGCCCAGGCCCAGCAGTAATTGCTCTGCACGCGGACGTACAGTATAAGCATCAGCATCGGCCAGAGCACCATACATATTGCCGATGGCAATACCGTTTTCATAGCTTTCTGGTTGCGCTTCCAGTTCAGCCAGTTGTGCTTCGAGTTTGCGCAAGGCGACGTCGCCATCTATTGCGTAATCGATGGCACTGCGTTCCAGTGGTGGTGTTTCTTGCGCAACGTGGGCGAGCTGCCATTTGGCGGGGAAATCGATGCTGCCCTGGTCAGGGTGCAATTCACCGCGCAACATGGCAAACAGACTGGATTTGCCTGCGCCGTTTGAGCCGATCAAGCCTATCTTGTCGCCGGGATTGAGCGTCACATCGACGCTGTCAAATAATGGTTTGATGCCGCGCGCCAGGACGACTTGTTGAAGACGTATCATATAAACTTAATTAATGGGTAATGCTATTGTTGATGCGAAAAAATGGAAAAACGGGCAAAACTGGTTTTGCCCGTCTTCATTATGTTTATTGCACTGTACTACACTGATTTATGCAGTGAAATTGCTCAGTTGGTCAGCTTCTACCAAAAATACCATGTCATCACCGGCACTGGTACTCAACCAGGTCAGGTTCAGTTCCGGGAAGGCCGCTTCGGCGAAGGCACGTTCATTGCCAATTTCCACCATCAGCAAGCCATCTTCTGTCAGGCGTTGAGCCGCACCTGCGACTATCTTGCGCACCAGGTCCATACCGTCATCGCCGCCAGCCAGAGCAATTTGCGGCTCGTGCGTATATTCCTTGGGCAGCTTGGACATGGAGCCGGAATTCACATACGGTGGGTTGGTGATGATCAGGTCATATTTCTTGTCCGGCACATTGCTGTACAGGTCAGATTCGATCAGGGTAATGCGGTCCTGCAATTCATAGGTTGCCACATTACGCCTGGCCACTTCCAGCGCATCTTTGGAGATATCAACGGCGTCCACATGCGCCTCAGAGAACATATCTGCCAGCATGATGGGCAAGCAGCCAGAACCGGTGCACAGTTCAAGGATGTTGGTGATCGCGTCTGGATCTGTCACCCATGGTGAAAAATGTTCAGGGATCAGTTCAGCAATGAAAGAGCGCGGTACGATGACGCGTTCATCTACGTAGAAGTTGTAAGTACCAAGCCAGGCTTCATTGGTGATGTAGGAGGCTGGCACGCGATCGACTGCACGTCTGTCAATTACGCGCAAAACGGCATCTATTTCTGACGGCAATAAATGCGCATCCAGGAATGGTTCTATCTTGTCCAGTGGCAGGTGCAAAGTATGCAGCAGCAAATAGGCTGCTTCATCCAGGGCATTGGCACTGCCATGGCCAAAGAAAAGTTTCTCTTTGTTGAAGCGAGTGACGGCATAGCGCAGCAGATCGCGCAGGGTCAGAAAGGTGGTAGCGGGTGTAGTCATATTGTTTCCGTATCGGCCAGTGGTGAACTGATTAGGTCAGCAGGTTTTCCAGAGTGCGGCGATAAATGTTCTTGAGCGGATCTATGTATTGCAGCTCTATGTGTTCGTCAATCTTATGGATGCTGGAATTTGGCGGGCCAAATTCCACTACTTGCGGGCAGATTTTGGCGATGAAGCGACCATCAGATGTGCCACCAGTAGTGGAGAGCTCAGTCTCTATGCCAGTTTCTGCACGTATGGCATCACCCAGTGCATCGCTGAGGCTGCCTTTGGGTGTCAGGAAAGGATGGCCACCTACGGTCCATTTCAACTCATATTCCAGGCCATGTTTATCGAGAATTACATGCACACGTTGTTGCAAGCCTTCGGCAGTACTGGCGGTGGAAAAACGGAAATTGAAATCAATGACAGCTTCGCCAGGTATCACGTTTGAGGCACCGGTGCCTGCATGGATATTCGACATTTGCCAGGACGTTGGCAGGTAATAGTCGTTGCCTTCATCCCAGACTTCGGCCACCAGTTCTGCCATGGCAGGGGCTGCCAGGTGAATAGGGTTTTTTGCCAGTTGTGGATAGGCTATATGGCCTTGTACGCCTTTGACGATCAGTTTGCCCGACATGGTGCCGCGACGACCATTCTTGATGGTATCGCCCAATTTATCTACGGAAGTCGGTTCGCCAACGATACAATAATCAAGATGCTCTCCACGTGCCTTGAGCTTTTCACAGACGACAACTGTGCCGTCGGTGGCCGGGCCTTCTTCATCGCTGGTGATCAGGAAGCCGATGGAACCTTTATGATCTGGATGGGCAGCGACAAATTCTTCAGTCGCCACCACAAAAGCAGCGATCGAGGTTTTCATGTCAGCCGCACCGCGGCCATACAACTTGCCATCCCTATGGGTGGGCGTAAATGGTGCAGATTGCCATTGTGTGACGGGGCCAGTAGGTACAACATCCGTATGGCCGGCGAACACTAGCAAAGGCTGAGCCTGACCACGCCTCGCCCATAGATTGGTCACATCACCGGATTGTATGGTTTCGCACTGGAAGCCCAGGGGCTCCAGCAGCGCGATTAAGGTATTTTGACAGCCTTTATCTTCAGGTGTGACCGAATCCAGTGCAATCAGTTGTTCGGTCAGGTCAAGTGTTTTACTCATGTTTACTTATGGAAAATGGACTGGTACTGAGGCACAGAGAAACCGACATTCACTTGCGATTTGCCATCATTATTGATCAGCAATACCGGACGCTTGATGACCGATGGTTTGTCCAACATGAGTGCAATTGCCTGCTCTGTATCTGTAGCAAAGCCTTTTTCTGCATCGCTGAGTGCGCGCCAGGTTGTGCCTTTGCGGTTGATAAGTACATCCAGGCCTTGATGCTCCAGCCATGTTTCTATGGCGGCACGGTCCAAGCCTTGTTTTTTGAAATCATGGAATTCAAAAGCCAGTTCCTGTTCTTGCAACCAGGTACGGGCTTTTTTAACGGTGTCACAGTTTGGAATGCCAAACAGGGTAATGCTTCGCGTCATACTTTATACGTTCAGGGTAAATTCTGTGAAAGAAGCTTCTTCTTTGGTTTCTGGTTCTGGTTCTGGCTTTACTGCTACGGCAGTGGATGCTTCATTGTTCAGCAACCACAAGAGGTTATTGGCAGAATCAGAATTGGCCAGGCCCTCTTCTTGCGTGATCAAGCCTTCTCGTATCAAATGCATGAGGGCGCGCTCAAATGTTTGCGAACCTGGCGACAAACTTTTCTCGATCGCTTCCTTGATCTGGAAGATATCGCCTTGTTCTATCAACTCCGCCACATAACGGGTATTAAGCATGATTTCTACCGCCGGTGCACGACCACCATCTTTGGCGCGTATCAGACGCTGCGAGATAATCGCACGTATGGAAGACGATAAATCCAGCAGCAAGGCACTGCGCGTTTCCATAGGGAAGAAACTAATGATACGGTTCAATGCCTGATAACTATTATTGGCATGCAGGGTCGCCAACACCAGATGGCCGGATTGCGCATAGGCAATCGCCGCCATCATGGTTTCGAGATCACGGATCTCACCAATCAGGATGCAGTCAGGTGCCTGGCGCAGCGAGTTTTTCAACGCCGTTTTCAGGCTCTCAGAATCACTGCCAATTTCACGCTGGTTGACGATGGACTTTTTACTGCGGAACAAAAATTCTATCGGGTCTTCCAGTGTCAGGATATGGCCTGTTTTGACTTCGTTCCTGTGATCCAGCATGGATGCTATCGTGGTTGATTTGCCTGAACCGGTAGAACCGACCAGCAAGATCAAACCACGTTTTTCCATAATCAGCTCAGCCAGTACTGGAGGCAGATGCAGGGTGTCGAGTTTGGGAATATCACCAGGCACATAACGGAACACAGCAGAGATGGAGCCACGCTGGCGGAATGCCGAAAGACGGAAGCGACCTATGCCGGCAGCGCCAATACCGACATTGAGTTCGTTTTCGGCTTCCAGTTGCTCCATGTGTTCAGGCTCGACCACCTCACTGAGCAATGACAGGATGTTTGCCTGATCCATTTTCTGCTGATTGATAGGGAGCAGATTGCCATTGATTTTCAAATGTATGGGCGAATTCATCGCGAAAAACATGTCAGAGGCATGTTTTTCCTTCATCAATTGAAATAACCTCTCCATCGCTGCCATGATGTGTCCCTAAGCTGAGCTAATTATTAAAATAAAATGCAAAAAAGGCGTCAATAAAAACTTAATTAAGCGCCACGCAACAATTCATTGATGCTGGTTTTGGAACGTGTCTGTGCATCGACACGTTTCACGATCACTGCGCAATACAGGCTGTATTTACCATCGGCAGACGGTAAATTACCGGAAACAACCACAGAGCCTGCAGGTACGCGGCCATAGCTGACTTCGCCTGTCGCACGGTCATAAATCTTGGTGGACTGGCCGATGTACACGCCCATGGAAATCACGGAATTTTCTTCAACGATCACGCCTTCTACGATTTCTGAACGAGCTCCAATGAAGCAATTGTCTTCAATTATGGTTGGGTTGGCTTGCATAGGTTCCAATACGCCACCGATACCAACGCCACCAGACAAATGCACGTTTTTACCAATTTGCGCGCATGAACCGACTGTCGCCCAGGTATCAACCATTGTGCCTTCATCGACATAAGCGCCGATATTGACATAAGAAGGCATCAACACCACGTTTTTTGCTATAAAGCTGCCACGACGTGCAACTGCTGGTGGCACCACGCGGAAGCCACCTTTGACGAAATCTTCAGCCGTGTAATTGGCGAACTTGGTTGGCACTTTGTCGAAGAACTGCATGTGTTCGCCAGAAGGCATGGTGATATTGTCTTCCAGACGGAAAGACAGCAATACAGCTTTTTTGATCCACTGATTGACTTGCCAGCTACCTTCAATTTTTTGCGCAACGCGCAGAGTGCCGGCATCAAGTTCGCTCAAGACATGAGCAACTGCTTCGCGGATTTCTACAGGCGCAGATTTTGGCGAGAAATTTGTGCGGTCTTCCCAGGCTTGATCAATGATTTGCTGTAATTGTTGAGTCATGTTGAGTGTCTTCAAATGAAAATGTAAAAAATAAAAACCGAAATAATCTTGTGTTTGTTGTCTGGTAGTCGTATCAGGCTGCTGTCGGAGTAAGACCCTTGCAAAAGCTGACTATCCTTTCAGCCGCTTCCAGGCATTCTTCGGGCTCAGCCACCAAAGCCATGCGTATGCGGTTTTGTCCAGGGTTGATACCATGGGCCTCGCGCGCCAGATAACTGCCGGGCAGAACTGTTACATTATATTCCTCGTACAGACGGCGGGCGAATTCTGTATCTGATAAAACCATGGCATCAGGAATTTTTGCCCATAGGTAAAAGGCTGCGTCAGGCAGCTTTACGTCCAGCACTTCTTGCAAAATCGGCGTGATCTGGGCAAATTTGCGTATGTACTTGTCACGATTTTCTTGCACATGCACTTCGTCATTCCATGCCACGACCGAGGCAGCCTGTATGTTGGGGCTCATGGCGCTGCCATGATAAGTGCGGTACAGCAGGAATTTTTTGATGATTTCAGCATCTCCCGCCACGAAGCCGGAGCGCATGCCAGGTACATTCGAACGTTTTGACAGGCTGGACAGGGTAATCAGGCGTTGATAATCATTCCTGCCCAATTCACGAGCGGCTTGCAAGCTGCCCAGCGGTGCTTCGGCCTTGAAATAAATCTCGGAATAGCATTCATCGGCAGCAATAACAAAACCATAACGGTCTGACAGGGCAAATAACTCCTTCCAGTCATCCAGGTTCAATACTGCGCCAGTAGGGTTGCCGGGTGAACAGATATACAGCAGTTGTACGCGTTGCCAGACTGATTCAGGGATGCTCTTGTAGTCAGGTGCGAAATTGCGTTCAGGGTCAGCATTGGCAAAATAGGGCTCAGCCCCGGCCAGATAGGCTGCGCCTTCGTAAATCTGATAAAACGGGTTAGGGCACACCACTAATGGCGGCCCATTTTTGCAGGCACTGAGGTCTATGACGGTTTGCGCCAGCGCGAACAGCGCTTCGCGTGAACCGATGACAGGCAAAATCTGAGTTGCTGCATCTAGCGGCGGTATATTGTAGCGACGACCCAGCCAGGCAGATATGGAATTGCGCAGGGCGTCCGAGCCAGCAGTGGACGGGTAACTGGCCAAGCCTGCCATATTGTCGACTATGGCATCCTTGATCAAGGCGGGAGTAGGGTGCTTGGGTTCGCCTATGCCCAGACTGATGGCTGGAAATTTAGAATTTGGCACAACATCGGCAAACAGGCGCTTCAGTTTCTCGAACGGATACGGCTGCAACTTACTGAGATAGGGATTAAATGTCATTTTTCGAATTGTTGTCGACGCTAAACAGGCTTTTTAGCTTATTTCTCTGGTCTGCTTGAATTTGCTGCTTTTTAATTGCATTCCATATTATAGCGTCCTGAGGATTCTATAGAGAAAGGCTTTCACCTGTACTTGCGTGAAATACTGATTAATATGTAAATTGTGTCATAAGTTTGAAAACTGAAAATTTTGCTCTTACGATGGTATGATGCAGCGATACAGGAACGCGGCTGGCATTTATGGCCTTGGCATATATACGATACGCGGTAGATTTGACTGCAAAAGATAATAAAATTATATAAAGTGCGATTAACTTCTATTAAATTAGCGGGATTTAAATCTTTTGTAGATCCCACCCATTTTCAGGTTCCTGGCCAGCTAGTTGGTGTTGTCGGTCCTAATGGTTGCGGTAAATCCAATATTATTGATGCTGTGCGCTGGGTTTTGGGTGAATCCAAAGCCTCCGAGTTGCGCGGCGAATCCATGCAGGACGTTATCTTTAACGGTTCTACCCACCGCAAACCCGCTGGTCGTTCATCCGTTGAGCTGGTTTTTGATAACAGCATGGGCAAAGCAGCAGGCCAATGGAGCCAATACGGTGAAATTGCCGTCAAGCGTACCTTGACGCGTGATGGCACGTCTACTTACTACATCAATGGTCAGCCAGTGCGCCGCCGTGATATTCAGGATATTTTCCTCGGTACTGGTCTGGGGCCGCGCGCCTATGCGATTATCGGCCAGGGCATGATTTCGCGCATCATCGAAGCCCGTCCGGAAGAATTAAGGATTTTCCTCGAGGAAGCTGCCGGTGTTTCCCGCTATAAAGAACGCCGCCGCGAGACAGAAAACCGTATCCACGACACCCATGAGAACCTGGTGCGTGTCGAGGACATTCTGCGCGAACTGAATAACAATCTGGACAGACTGGGTGCACAAGCCGTTGTTGCCAATAAATTCAAAGAATTGCAGACTGACCAGGAAGAAAAGCAAAAACTGTTGTGGTTGCTGCGTAAAAAAGAAGCAGAAAACGAACAGAAAAGACACTTTTCCGAGATAGAAAAGACCCAGACCGATCTCGAAGAGCAAACGGCCAGGCTGCGTCATGTTGAGCTGGAGCTTGAGCAAATGCGCCAGGCTCACTATGCAGTCGGCGACCGCATGCACCAGGCGCAGGGTCATTTGTACCAGACCAATGCCGAGATTGGCAGTCTGGAAGCGCAAATCAAGTTCGTCATCGAATCGCGCAGCCGTTTGCAATCACAGTTGCAGTCACTGACTGCACAGCGCGATCAATGGCAAAACCAGAGCCGACAATTTCAGGATGATTTGTCTGAAGGCGAAATCCATGTTGAAGAGCTGGCCATGCGCGCCGAACAGGCACTCGAAGTCAGCCAGCAACAGCAAGACAAGCTGCCAGCGATGGAGCAGATATGGCGTGAGTCTCAACTGAAGACGACTGAATCACGGGCCAGAATCATGCAGATGCAGCAGCAGATAGAACTGGAATCTGCGCATCAGCGTAATGCTTCGAATATCCTGAACACCTTGGCAACCCGGCGTGAGCGCCTGATGCAGGAAAAGCAGGGTCTGGTATTGCCGGATACGACGCATCTGGACAATCTCTCCATGCAGTTGGAGGAGAAAAAGCAGGTGCTGGAAGAGCTCACTATGCAGCTGGAAGAAGCGCAAGAGCGCTTGCCTTTGCTGGAAGACGAACGCAAACAAGCACAACAGCAAGTGAATCAGGATAGCGCCGAATATGCGCAACTGGAAGCACGCTTACTCGCCCTGAAGCAATTGCAGGAAAAAGTACAAAGTCAAGGCAAGGTACAGCCCTGGCTGGAAAAGCACGAATTAGGTGGCTTGCCAAAAATCTGGCAAAAACTGCATATCGAAGCTGGTTGGGAAGCCGCGCTGGAATCCATCTTGCGCGAACGTACCGCAGCGCTGGAAATGTCGAATCTGGACTGGGCCAAGGCCTTTTTTGGTGATGCGCCACCTGCCAAGCTGGCTGTTTGTGCGCCGACTATCGTCGCAGATACTGTCACACCTCTGGCTGGCTTTAAACCCTTCATCGACTTGCTGCAACTTAACGACGCAGGTTTGCGTGGTTTGATGCAGGACTGGTTACATCAGGTTTATATCGCTGAAGATATTACTTCTGCCTTCATGGACAGGGTTAAATTGCCAGTCGGTGCCTGTTTTATCACCAAACAAGGCCATGTCATTGCCCGCTCAAGCGTACGTTTTTATGCATCTGATTCCGAGCAGGATGGCGTGCTGGGACGTCAGCAAGAGATAGAAAATATCACCAAGCAATGCCGTGCCAAGCACATGCTGGCGGACGAGTCCAAAACCCGTGCCGTACGTTCTGAATCTGCTTACACTCAGGCTACGCAGCAATTACAAGACTTGCGCCAGCGCGTGGGCAGCCTGACGCAGACTACCCATAGTCTGCAAATCGAATTCATGAAATTGTCTGAAGTGCAGGAACGCTTTAATCAGCGCAGCACACAGATAGGCAGTGATCTGGCAGAAATCGCCGCGCAAGAGAGTGAACAACAGCAAATCAGGGCCGAGTCCGAGCAAAAATTTGAACAACTGGACATGGACCTGGCAGAACTGCAGGAAACCCATGAAGAAGGCCAGACTGCTTATCTGGAAAAAGAGCAGCAATTGAATGAAGCCAGACAGCGTCTGCGTGACCTGGAGCTGGCCGCGCAAGAAGCTGCCTTTGCAGAAAAATCCCACCGCAGCAAGATGGAAGAATTGCGCCGCAGTATTGCGACCGCGCTGGAACAATCAGCACAACTGTTTGCCAGCATGCAGCAGGGGCAACTTGAGCTGGAATCCATGGATGACCAGACTGCACAAGCAGGTCTGCAAGATTTACTGGACAGACGCAGTTCTCAAGAGGTGGCTCTGGCAAATGCCCGTCATGAACTGGATCAACTGACACAGCAATTACGCCATCACGAAGAATCGAAAATGCAGGTCGAGCGTAGCCTGCAGCCGCAACGTGACCGTATAGTTGAGTTGCAATTGAAAGAGCAGGCCGCACGTCTTAGTCAGGAGCAATTTTCAGAGCAGTTGCGCAATTTTGAAGTCGATGAAGAAGCCCTGGCGCAAAAACTGCATGATGACCTCAAGCCATCTTATTTGCAGGGCGAAGTTACTCGCCTGACCAATGCCATAGCAGCTTTGGGTGCCGTGAACATGGCTGCTCTTGACGAACTGGCGCAGGCAACTGAGCGCAAGACTTTCCTTGATGCCCAACATGCCGACTTGACTGAAGCGATTACGACCTTGCAGGATGCCATCCACAAGATTGATATTGAAACACGTGATTTGTTGCAAGACACATTTGACAAGGTGAATCATCATTTTGCTGAGCTTTTCCCGATTTTATTTGGCGGTGGCCAGGCGAAACTGATCATGACAGGTGATGAAATTCTGGATTCTGGCGTCCAAGTCATGGCGCAGCCACCTGGCAAAAAGAATGCAACCATTCATTTGCTGTCTGGTGGTGAAAAAGCCCTGACGGCAACGGCACTGGTTTTCTCGATGTTCCAGTTGAACCCTGCACCTTTCTGTTTGCTTGATGAGGTTGATGCGCCGCTGGATGACTCAAATACTGAGCGTTTCTGTAATATGGTGAAACGCATGTCGTCAAACACACAATTTTTATTTATCTCCCATAACAAGATTGCGATGGAAATGGCACAACAATTGATTGGTGTCACCATGCAAGAACAGGGGGTTTCACGAATCGTGGCGGTAGATATGGAATCTGCCGTCAATTTTGCTACTGAGGTTCAAGCAGCATGACAGATCTACAAATTAGTTTGTTAGCGATAGGTGGAACGCTGGTGGTCGGCGTCCTGATTTTTAATAAATGGCAGGAATACAAAGCCAAGAAAACTGTTGAAAATGCGTTTGGCGATGGACATGATGATGTCCTCATGAATCCTGATGCGCCCGTTGAACCCATAGTCCGGCATGAACCTAGCCTGGATGGCGACGTGCAGCCTGTCGAGGATGTGCCGCAACATCATGAGCCCATGCATGCAGATGCAGCCACTGAGATGGAAGCACCGGTAGCAATACAGGATAAGGAATTGCCGGTCGATGAATTAATCGATTGTGTGATCCCATTGGAGTTTGAAACACCGGTACGTGGTGAAAAAATCCTGGCAGAAATCGCAGACCTTAAATATGTGGGTAAAAAACCTGTGCATTTCATCGGCCAAAGCCATAGCGGTGAGCGCGATGTGATTGCCGTTGGCGGGGCTTATACCTGCCTGTTTGCGGGCGTGCAAATGGTCAGCCGCAATGGCCCTTTGAATGAATTGGAATATTCTGAATTCATCATGAAACTGCGGGCGATTGCTGACAATCTCAGCGCGCATCCAGATATTCCAGACATGAACAAAGTCATGGTCAATGCCCGCGAATTGCACCAATTTGTCGCTGAGCATGATGCGCAATTGAGCGTGAATATCGCTGCCAACGGTGCGCCATGGGCTTTGAATACTTTGCTCGCAGCATTGGAGAAAATGGGCTTTGATCAGCGCCCTGATGGCCGTTTAATGATGCCTGATGGTGACGGTGGTAGCCTGTTCACCTTATCGACCAATGTCAGCGTCAGCGAAACCATGACTTCGCGTCTGACGCTGTTACTGGATGTACCCTGCGTTGCCCCTGCTCGTGATGGCTTTGGTGCCATGGCAGCTTGCGCCCGCTCTTTGGCGACCCGTCTGGGCGGTACAGTCGTGGATGATGGCAATCAGCCTATTTCCAAACTGGCACTGGATGAAATATCTGGTCAGGTTCATGAATTTTATGCGGCAATGGCAGAGGCGCAGATTCCTGCAGGCTCCTTGCGTGCGCAACGACTATTTAGCTAATTATTGTAGACATGCAGAATGATCTTTTGGATGCTGCCGCCAAGGCGGCAGACTCTTCAACATTGATGACACAGGCAGAAAACCTGCGCGCAGAGTTGAACAAGCACGCACACGCCTATTATGTACTGGATAACCCCAGCGTACCCGATGCTGAATATGACAGATTGTTTTCAGAGCTTAAGCGGCTGGAAGAGACTCATCCTGAATTAAAAACCGTCGATTCACCTACTAACAGGGTGGGCGGGGCACCTTTGCCAGAATTTGGCCAGGTGCAACATGCTGTGCCTATGCTATCGCTGAATAACGGCTTTGAAGACGATGATGTCATCAATTTTGACCGCCGCGCCCGTGAGGGGCTGGATATTCAAAATGAAATTGTCTATGCGATAGATTTGAAGTTTGATGGACTGGCCATCAATCTGCGCTACGTCGATGGCGTCTTTACACAGGCAGCAACGCGTGGTGATGGCTTTACCGGCGAAGATGTCACCGAAAATATTCGCACCATACGCAGCATCCCCCTGCGCTTGAGGGTAGATAATCCGCCAAAGATACTGGACGTGCGTGGCGAAGTATTGATGTTCAAGCGCGATTTTGAAAAACTCAATCAACGCCAGCGAGATGCTGGTGCCAAGGAATTCGCAAATCCACGCAATGCTGCTGCTGGCAGCTTGCGTCAGCTTGATTCAAAGATTACTGCTAAACGCACTTTGAGTTTTTTTGCCTATGGCATAGGTTTGCTGGAAGGCACGAGTATGCCACCTTCTCATCGCGCCTTGCTGGATTGGTATAAGCAGGCAGGCATTCCTGTTTGCGAAGAAAACGCTCTGGTCAGTGGTGCTTCTGGTTTGCTGGAATTTTACAAGGCGATTCAAACCAGACGCGACAATCTGGATTATGAAATTGATGGCGTGGTCTATAAAGTCAATGATTTTGCCAGCCAGCAGTCGCTTGGTTTTGTGTCGCGCGCGCCACGTTTTGCAATCGCTCACAAATTCCCGGCGCAAGAAGCGCTGACGACTGTACTGGATATAGAAGTGCAGGTTGGTAGAACCGGTGCGATCACACCCGTGGCCAGGCTGGCTCCTGTATTTGTTGGTGGCGTCACTGTAACCAATGCGACTCTGCACAATGAAGAAGAGATACAGCGCAAGGATATTCGCATAGGCGATACGGTTTCTGTACGGCGCGCAGGTGATGTCATACCTGAGGTTGTTGCCAGCATACTGGAGAAACGTCCGGCAGATTCGCACCAGTTTGTCATGCCTGTGGAATGCCCGATTTGTGGCTCGCCCATACAAAAACCTGAAGGTGAAGCAATTGCCCGTTGCAGCGGTGGCTGGATAAAATGTACTGCGCAACGTAAGGGGGGCCTGTCGCACTTTGCTTCACGTAAGGCCATGAATATTGATGGTGTAGGAGAGCAGCTCATTGATCAGTTGGTCGACAAGAATGTCGTTACAACTGCCGCAGATTTGTATAAGCTTGGACTACGTGCACTGGTTGAACTTGACCGTATGGCAGAGAAGTCTGCGCAAAATGTATTGAGTGCACTGGAAACATCGAAATTGACCAGTTTCCCGCGCTTTATCTATGCGCTGGGCATACGCCATGTGGGCGAATCGACAGCAAAAGATCTGGCTGCGCATTTTGGCAATACAGACGCATTGATGACGGCGACGGAAGAGCAGTTACTGGAAGTATCAGATGTTGGACCAGTCGTTGCAAAATCTATCTTGCGCTTCTTTTCAGATTCGCTCAATGTGGAGCTGGTAGAGCAACTGCTGGCATCCGGGATACACTGGCCAGCGATCGAAGTGCAAGAAAAAGGTGAGCAAGTCCTGGCAGGCAAGACGCTGGTACTGACGGGTACTTTGCCTACGCTGAGCCGTGATCAGGCGACAGAGATTATAGAAAAAGCCGGTGGAAAAGTCTCAGGATCAGTCTCCAAGAAAACCAGTTATCTGGTCGCTGGTGATGATGCAGGCAGTAAGCTGGTGAAAGCACAAGAATTGGGTATCAATATTTTGACAGAAGCAGAATTGCTTCAACTTTGTTCCGGGAGCTGAAATGAGAAAAATTAAAAAAGCCGTATTTCCAGTGGCAGGTTTGGGTAGCCGCTTCTTACCAGCCACCAAGGCGCAACCAAAAGAGATGTTGCCTATCGTTGATAAGCCACTCATACAGTATGCGGTTGAAGAGGCAGTAGAGGCAGGTATTACTGAAATGGTATTCATCACCGGTAGAAATAAACGGGCGATTGAAGATCATTTTGATAAAGCCTATGAGCTGGAAAGTGAGCTGGAAGCAGCTGGCAAAGAAGCCTTGCTGGATCTGGTCAGGAACGTTATCCCAAAGAACATTAATTGCATTTATATCCGCCAGACAGCAGCTCTCGGTTTGGGCCATGCAGTTTTGTGTGCTCGGCCTGTCATTGGCGATGATCCGTTTGCAGTTTTGCTGGCAGATGACTTGATGGATGCCGATGTCGGGCAACCTTCTGTCATGGCGCAGATGGCTCGTCAGTATGAAGCCGAAGGCGGCAGCATCGTTGCAGTGCAAAACGTGCCGCGTGAATTTACCCGTCAGTACGGTATCGTCAGTGGCACGCCTTACACTGATAGCTTGGAAAGAGTGCAGGGCATCGTTGAAAAACCTATGCCTGATGTAGCCCCGTCCACGCTGGCGGTGGTTGGTCGTTATATTTTGTCTGGCCGTATTTTCTCTTACCTGGAAACTCTGGGCAAAGGTTCTGGTGGCGAAATCCAATTGACTGATGGTATTGCTGCCATGCTCAAAGATTTCCCTGTGTATGCCTTCCGCCCAAATGCAACGCGCTATGACTGTGGCTCAAAACTGGGCTATCTCAAAGCCAGTGTTGCGCTGGGTTTAAAACATAAAGAAACCAGCGCAGAGTTTTCCGAATATCTGCACTCCTTGAAATAAGTAATACTAAAATACGGCCAGATAGAATCTGGCCGTATTTATATACAAATCATTTATTACATTTATTAAACATCTGGTGCACCATGATTCATCCTATCCTGAAAATGGGCGATGCCCGGCTATTAAGAGTTGCAGATCAAGTGACGGCGTTTGACGCGCCAGAATTGCATGAGCTCATCAAGGATATGTTCGAGACCATGATTGCCGCCAATGGCGCAGGTCTGGCGGCACCGCAGATCGGTGTGAACCTGCAACTGGTGATTTTCGGTTTCAAGAACAATCCGCGCTATCCTGATGCCCCTGTCGTACCAGAGACAGTACTCATCAATCCGGTATTGACGCCTCTGTCGGAAGAGACTGATGACGCATGGGAGGGCTGCTTATCCGTCCCTGGCATGCGCGGCCTGGTGCCACGCTGGAGTGCCTTGCGGTATGAGGGTTACGACCAGTTCGGCACACGTATCTCGCGCGAGGTAGATGGCTTTCACGCACGTGTTGTGCAGCATGAATGCGATCATTTGAATGGCATCTTGTACCCTATGCGCATACGTGATTTGACGCAATTTGGTTTTACTGAAGTATTGTTTCCTGAACTTGATCCTAACGACGACGATTGAGTCAATGATTTCCAAACAAAAGGGGCAAGAATTAATATTCTTGCCCCTTTGTTTTTGCAGATACAAACTAGAACTGCTCGTCTTCACGAAGATAGCGCCATTGACCCTCAGGCAATTTACCCAGTTTTATCTTGCCTATGCGCACACGTTTCAGGCCTATGACTTTCAAGCCTACCATGTCGCACATGCGTCTGATCTGGCGCTTCTTGCCTTCACGCAGGATAAAATTCAATTGATCTTCATTTTGCCAGGTGACTTTGGCAGGCAAGAGTTTTTTGCCATCGAGAGACAAGCCATGATTCAGACGGCGCAGGTCTGCATCTGGCAAGCGCCCTGGTTTGCTGTATTGCACGCGCACAAGATATTCCTTTTCCACGACCGTGGTTTCACCTATCAAATGCTTGGCTATGCGACCATCCTGGGTCAATACCAACAAACCGACTGAATCGATATCGAGACGGCCAGCAGGTACCAGGCTACGCAATTGGGTAGGGTGGAACTGCGTATCAACCTCGTCTTCCGCCCAACGGTTTTCTGGTTTTATCAAGGCGATTGCCGGGGTGTAGCCATCTTCGGCCTGGCCGCTGACGAAACCAACGGGCTTATTAATGAGTACAGTCACGCGTTTGGATTGTTCGGCTGCAGCTTGTCTTTCCACAGTCACTTTTTGGTGAGGTAGTACCTTGCTGCCCAGCTCAGAGATTACGGTGCCGTCAACCCGGACCCAGCCACGGGCTATCCATTCATCGGCCTCGCGGCGGGAGCAAAGGCCAAGTTCGGACATACGTTTGGAGAGTCTTACAAGTTCAGTCATGATTCTTTTAGAGTAGACTTACCTGGGTCTGGTTATAAAACAGGCAAGGATGGTGATTATTCGGTTACGGTATTTGCCAGCTTAGATCCTGAGCGCATCCAGCAAATCGGTTTCAAATTGTATCTGGCTGCGGGCACCTTGCAGGGCCTGGCCATCAACGATGAAAACGTCTTCGACCCTTTCGCCAAGGGTCATGATCTTTGCGGTATGTAAATTGATTTTATACTTGGTCAGAATATTTGCAACCGCATACAGCAAGCCATTTCTGTCATTCGCAGAGATGGATAATAAATAATACTGGCCCCGGTCATCAGGCCGTAAATCCACCGTCGGCACAATAGGGAAGGTGCGTGACATGCGTGACAAGCGCCCGGGATTTGGCGGAGACAAAGGAGTCTGACGCGTCAAAATTTCAATCAATTCGTGCTCGATCAAATTAATGATGTCACGATAATTTTTAGCAAAAGCCGGTTCTATTACCAGGAAGGTATCGAGGGCATAACCATTCTTGCTGGTGTGAATTTTTGCATCGAGAATGCCGAAATTCTTGCTGTCAAAATAGTTGCAGATGCGTGCAAACAAGTCAGGCTGGTCTTTGACATACACGGTAATCTGCAAACCTTCACCTATAGGTGATAGACGACATTTCACCACAGGTATCTGGCTGTCTATGCGGTCATGCAAGGCACGTGTCTGCCATGCGATATCGGAGGCGTCATGACGCAGAAAGTAGGCAACATCAAGCTGCTGCCAGAATTTTTCATGCGCGTCAGGTGCCAGGCCATACAAGCGCAAGGCCTTCAGCGCATCTTCCTGGCGATTCTTCAGTTCTCTGTCCTTGCTGGGTGTTTCGCCACCCAGTACACGCAGGGTCATGCGGTACAAGTCTTCCAGTAACTTGCCTTTCCAGGCATTCCAGACCTTGGGACTGGTGCCGCGGATATCTGACACCGTCAACAAATACAAGGCGGTAAGATGACGCTCATCCTTGACCAAATTGGCAAAATTTTGCACTACATCAGGATCTGACAAATCCTGTTTTTGTGCCACATGCGACATGGTAAGGTGTTTTTCGACCAGGAAGATGATCAGCTCGGTATTGGCCTTACTGAGACCGTGGTCGTAGCAGAATTTTTTTGCGTCTGCCATGCCCAGCAGCGAATGATCGCCGCCACGCCCCTTGGCGATATCGTGGAATAAGGCCGCAATATACAAAACCCAGGGTTGATTGAAGTTGGCCATCAACTGGCTGCAGAAAGGATATTCATGCGCATGTTCAGGCATGGTAAAACGGCGCAAATTGCGCACTACCATGAGGATATGCTGGTCTACTGTATATGCATGAAACAGGTCATGTTGCATCTGGCCTATGATGCGACGGAAATTCGGCAGATAGCGTCCGAGTATGCTCATCTGATTCATACGCCTCAAAGCATGCGTGATGCCTTGTGGTGATTGCAGAATTTGCAGGAACAGCGAGCGATTAAAGATGTCATGCCGGAATTCGGCGTCAATCAGCAAGCGTGCATGCCAGAGTGCGCGCAAGGTCCTGGCTGTCATACCCTTGAGTTCACCATGTCTGGCCATGGCCAGAAATACTTCCAGTATGGTCGATGGATTTGCTTCAAAGGTATCATCTCTCGCGATATCAATGAAGCCGTTCACCTCATTGAAATGCTCATTGATGGGTCGGGGTACTGAGGGCTGCGGAAACAATACGGCTTCGATATTTTGCAGCAATACCGTATTGAGTTGGGTAACCGCCTTGGCAGCCCAGTAATAGCGCTGCATCAGGTATTCGCTGGCGCGTCTGGATTCTGTGGTCTTGAAGCCAAAGGTTTCTGCTATCGGCGTCTGTATATCAAAAATCAGGCGATCTTCCCGGCGGCCCGCATAGATATGCAGTCGTATGCGTATGTCTTTGAAGGCGCGTTCATTGCGTTTCAACTGACGTGCTTCAGCATCAGTGATCAGGCCACGCTCTGCCAGTTCGCGCCATGAGTTACCCAGATTTGCTGCCTTGGCGACCCAGAGTATGACTTGCAAGTCCCTCAGTCCGCCTGGGCTTTCTTTGCAGTTTGGTTCCAGGCTATAGGGAGTATCCTCATATTTGACGTGCCGCTGTTGCAGTTCCAGGAGTTTTTCCTGGAAAAATTTTTGCGGCTGCATGGCTTCCGCATACTGCTGCTGCATTTCCTTGAATAATTTACGGCTTCCAGTGACCAGGCGTGCTTCCAGCAGGCTGGTTTGCACAGTTATGTCTGCCGCAGATTCCTGCATGCATTCATCAATGGTGCGTATGCTGTGACCTATATCCAGGCCTATGTCCCAGAAAAGTTGTACCAGTTTTTCCAGCTTGTCGCGAAAGGCCGCGTCTGGCCTTTGTTGTAGCAAAATCAGGACATCGACGTCGGAGTAGGGGAACAACTCACCACGACCATAGCCACCGACAGCTACCAGTGCAGCCTCTTTTGGAAAATCAAAATAACGCCAGATTTTGCTGAGCTGCTGATCGACATTGCGACACAAATCATGCAGCAGTTGCTCTGCCTTATGATTTTCCTTGAACGCATTGATGACGATCAGTTGCGCTGATTTCAACTCTTCCTTGAAAGAGAGTGCCGGTGTATGCATGTGGCCAGAGCCTTAATCGAATTTAAGCGAGTTTGATGAAATCTGGAATAGGTGGGTAGCCTGCCGACAAGGTCAGTACTTCATAACCAGTTTCTGTGACCAGAACAGTATGCTCCCACTGGGCCGACAGACTGCGATCCTTGGTTTTGATGGTCCAGCCATCCGGCATTTCCTTAATGTCACGGCGACCAGCATTGACCATGGGCTCTACAGTGAAAATCATGCCTGGTAGTAATTTCTCCATGGTGCCAGGTTTGCCGTAATGCATAACCTGCGGCGCTTCATGGAAAATCTTGCCTATGCCATGACCACAAAATTCGCGCACGATGCTATAGCCAGCTCTTTCAGCATGCTGTTGTATGACATGGCCGATATCACCCAGGTGAGCACCTGGCTTGATTTTATCTATGCCCAGCCACATGCATTCATAAGTGATGGCATTAAGACGTTTAGACAAGATGGATGGCTCACCCAGTAAGAACATGCGGCTGGTATCGCCATGGTAACCATTCTTGATGACAGTAATATCCAGATTGACTGAGTCACCATCTTTGAGGACTTTATCGCCTGGTATGCCATGACAAATCACATCATTGACTGATGTGCAAATCGCTTTTGGATAAGGTGTATAGCCTGGTGGGCAATAGTTCAACGGAGCAGGGATGGTGCCTTGCACATTGACCATGAATTCATGGCATAAGCGATCAAGTTCGCCCGTGCTGATGCCTACTTTGACAAATGGCGTGATGTAATCAAGGACTTCCGAAGCCAGTTTGCCAGCGATGCGCATGCCGGCGATATCTTCCGGCGTCTTTATAGTGATAGCTTCCATACGTTTTCTTGTCGTTTGCCAAGACTTGCGTATTGCGTAGCGAGTAGATGACTTTCACCTGACATTTTGCCAGGCGTCGCCAGGTTCGCTTGCCAATTACGGTCTTGGGCTGTGTAAAATTGCGAAAGTGTTGCAGAACCGGAATTATAGTCCATGAAAGGCAGCGCCGTATTGCTCCCAGCATTATGCTCATCAACGAATCACTTGAGGAAAGTACTATTTTCATAGTAGAATAGATGGTTAGCTTGTAGATGTATAGAAATGCGGTACTTGCTAATTTATATTTTATCAATCGAATCCGGTCGAAAAGGGTGTCTTGCAGCGCTAAATTAATAGTAGCTATTAATTTGCTCAGATCACTGGCTGGATTCAAGACCTAACCCTGGAGTTATTATGTCTGTAACAATGCGTGAAATGCTGGAAGCTGGTGTGCACTTTGGTCACCAAACTCGTTTTTGGAATCCAAAAATGGCACCGTACATCTTCGGCCATCGCAACAAGATTCATATCGTCAACCTGGAAAAAACCCTGGCAATGTACCAGGATGCGATGAAATACATCCGTCAGTTGTCTTCCAATCGCGGCACAGTGTTGATGGTTGGCACTAAGCGCCAATCCCGTGACATCATCGCAGCTGAAGCGCAGCGTGCTGGCATGCCTTTCGTTGATCAACGCTGGTTGGGTGGTATGTTGACTAACTTCAAAACAGTCAAAACATCCATCAAGCGTTTGAAAGACATGGAAGCGTCCATCGAAGACGGTTCCGTTGAGAAACTGTCCAAAAAAGAAGCCCTGATGTTCCAGCGCGAAATGATTAAGCTGCAAAAATCCATCGGTGGTATCAAGGATATGGGCGGCGTTCCTGATGCAATTTTCGTAGTCGACGTTGGCTACCACAAAGGTGCGATCACTGAAGCAGCGAAACTGGGCATCCCGGTTATCGGCGTGGTTGATACTAACCACTCCCCAGAAGGTGTTGCATACATCATCCCAGGTAATGATGACTCCTCCAAAGCGATCGCTTTGTATGCTCGCGGCGTTGCCGATTCCATCCTGGAAGGCCGTGCAAACGCAGTAAATGAAGTTTTGGAAGCTGTTAAGCCAGGCTCTGATGAGTTTGTAGAAGTAGAACAAGCTTAATTGCCTGTTCTGGCACATGGTTTCAAGCTGCCGATGGCGGCTTGAAACAAAAAATGGGGCAACAGTCGTTCGCCCTTTTTTTTAAACAAAATTTGATATCGGTGCCTGCGTGGCACCATTGAACTAGGAGAATGACATGGCGGCAATTACAGCAGCTTTGGTAGGTGCACTGCGCGCGAAGACAGACGCGCCGATGATGGAATGTAAAAAAGCCCTGACAGAAGCGGAAGGCGATATGGACCGTGCGGAAGAAATTCTGCGTGTGAAATTGGGTAGCAAAGCTTCCAAAGCATCTTCCCGTATTACTGCGGAAGGCGTTGTCGCATCTCACATAGCTGGTAATGTTGGCTCTCTGATCGAAGTTAACTGTGAAACAGACTTCGTCACCAAGAATGATGATTTCTTGGCGCTGGCAAATACTTGCGCGAAACTGATCGCTGAACACAACCCAGCTGACATCTCAGCTTTGGGTGCGCTGCCACTGGATGGTAAAACAGTTGAAGAAGTGCGCGCAGCACTGGTTGGTAAAATCGGCGAAAACATGTCTTTCCGTCGTTTCGTTCGTTTTGACACAACTGCCAAACTGGTTTCTTATTTGCACGGCACACGTATTGGCGTTGTTGTTGAATTTGATGGCGCGGATGAGCAAGTTGGTAAAGACGTAGCGATGCACATCGCTGCGATGAAACCAGTATCCTTGTCTTCTGACCAGGTGCCTGCTGATCTGATCGAAAAAGAGCGCTCTGTAGCGGCTCTGAAAGCAGCAGAATCTGGCAAGCCAGCAGAGATCGTTGAAAAAATGGTTGAAGGTTCCGTACAGAAATTCTTGAAAGAAGTTTCTTTGCTGAATCAAACATTTGTCAAGAATGACAAGCAAACAGTTGAGCAGATGTTGAAATCTGTTAATACAACTGTCAAAGCATTCACCATGTTCGTTGTTGGTGAAGGCATTGAGAAGAAGCAAGATGACTTCGCCGCGGAAGTGGCAGCGCAAGTGGCTGCAGCAAAACAAGCGTAATTGGCGAAATAAAAAAACGGGCCGAAAGGCCCGTTTTTTTAAACCCAGCGATTGTAAGTATTTGTGTCTGAGCATCAAATTTGCGTATTCAGGTGTAAATATGAACGCATGGTGCTCCATTTGCTTTGTGTATTGCCTGACCGGGCTAGTTTGCAAATCAAATGGTTATTGAAGAGTCTTATCCAGGCTGTTTCATCCAGTACGCATTTCTTTTAAACTATTTAAACTACCAGAAGGAGTCCTATCATGACAAAACCTGCTTACAAGCGTGTGCTCTTGAAGCTCTCTGGCGAGGCCCTGATGGGCGATGATCCGTTTGGCATTAACCGTGCGACTATTGAGCGCATGGTGGCCGATGTGGCTGAAGTATCGAGGATGGGTGTCGAGTTAGCTATCGTCATTGGCGGCGGTAATATTTTCCGTGGCGTCGCGCCTGGTGCGCAGGGTATGGACAGAGCTACTGCTGACTACATGGGGATGTTGGCCACCGTCATGAATGCCCTGGCATTGTCAGATGCCATGCGTCAGGTCGGCCTGACTTCGCGCGTCATGTCAGCGATCGCGATTGATCAGGTTGTTGAACCTTATGTGCGCCCAAAAGCCTTGCAATACCTCGAAGAGGGCAAGGTCATTGTTTTTGCTGCAGGAACTGGCAATCCTTTCTTTACTACCGACACTGCAGCAGCTTTGCGCGGTTCGGAAATCGGCGCTGAAATCGTCCTGAAAGCGACCAAGGTCGACGGTGTCTATACCGCTGATCCTAAAAAGGATGCCACGGCCACACGCTATACGACGATTTCATTTGATGAAGCCATTGCACGTCACCTGCAAGTCATGGATGCAACTGCCTTTGCGCTTTGCCGTGATCAGAAGCTGCCTATCAAGGTATTTTCCATCATCAAACCGGGGGCATTGAAGAATGTCATTCTGGGGGCAGACGAAGGCACCTTAGTGCACGTATAATCCTGCACTTCGGATTGTTTCATATTAATTCGGCAAGGAGCGCGGCAAGACCCGTCGCTCGTGCCCAGATGTACAGGAGAGCGCTATGAGCGTAGCAGAGATTAAAAAAAGTTCTGACCAGCGTATGCAAAAGTCTATTGAGACTTTAAAGGCTGATTTGTCTAAAGTACGTACCGGTCGCGCCCATACCGGCATTCTGGATCATGTCCAGGTTGATTACTACGGAACACCTACCCACATTACCCAAGTTGCCAACGTTACTTTGATCGATGCGCGGACGATTGGTGTGCAGCCTTGGGAAAAGAAAATGCTGGGCGCGATTGAAAAAGCAATCCGTGATGCTGATCTGGGTTTGAATCCATCATCTCAGGGTGAGCTGATCCGTGTGCCAACTCCGCCATTGACTGAAGAACGCCGTAAGGAAATGGTCAAGTTGGTCAAGACTGAAGGCGAGAGCGCCAAGATCGCCATTCGCAATATTCGTCGTGATTCCAATGAATCCTTGAAGAAGTTGCTCAAAGAAAAAGAATGCTCGGAAGATGATGAGCGTCGTGCGCAAGATGACATCCAGAAACTGACAGACAAGTTTGTTGCAGAAGTGGACAAGTTGCTGGCTGACAAAGAAAAAGAAGTGTTGACAGTTTAAGTCGTCGCCCGCGTATCAACACATTCTGGATTTACATGACCCATACAAGTTCTACCAAGGAAATTCCGGCAGTTGGCGCAATTCCTAAACATATCGCAATTATTATGGACGGCAACGGGCGCTGGGCAACCAAGCGCTTTTTGCCGCGTGTCGCTGGTCATGTCAAGGGCGTGGAGGCTGTCAGAGGTATGGTCGAAGCCTGTGCCAAGCGCGGCGTTTCATACCTGACCTTGTTTGCCTTCAGTTCGGAAAACTGGCGCCGGCCCGCTGAAGAAGTGTCATTATTGATGCGCCTGTTTGTCACCGCTCTTGAAAAAGAAGTGGCCAAGATGCACGCCAATAATATACGTTTGAAAGTGGTTGGTGACCTCACTCGCTTTGATGCCCACTTGCAGAAAATGATTATTGCTGCTGAGGAAAAAACAGCAAATAATCAAGGGCTTACTGTGACTATTTGCGCCAATTATGGCGGGCGCTGGGACATTATTCAAGCCATGAACCGCTTGCAAAAAGATCGTCTTGTTCCAGGGCAAGCAGCGCAGGAAGTGACAGAAGAACAGCTTGCTGCTTATCTGTCCATGGCATATGCGCCGGAGCCTGATTTGTTTATCCGTACTGGTGGGGAAACACGTATTTCCAATTTCCTGCTGTGGCAACTTGCGTATAGTGAATTCTATTTTACTGATACCTTTTGGCCAGATTTCGATGCTGATGCACTGGATATATCCATACAATCTTACCAAAACCGCGAGCGTCGTTTTGGCAGGACCAGTGCGCAAGTGACCGAACAAACTTCCACACAAGAAAGCAAGTAATGCTGAAAACCCGTGTATTGACTGCCCTGGTTCTATTGGCGATCTTGCTGCCAGTCCTATATTCGGCAAATTTTTATGCCTTTACTGCGCTGGCCCTGGCATTTTTTGCGGCCGCAATGTGGGAGTGCCAGCGCCTGTTCAAAAAACCTGCTCCAGTTGTCATGGCGGTACTTTGGACAGGCTTGCTGGCATATTGTTTGTTCCATTTAAAGGATTTTTCCTATCTGCTGCTGTTCGCGCTGAGCACTGCCTTCTGGGCACTCAGACTGGTCCCGACTTTAGCCCGGGGATTGCCAGAAGCGCATAATTTTTCCAGTGGCATACTGAGCGCCTTGTATGGCATCAGCATTTTTGCCTGCTTTGTGGCAATTGCTGTTTTCTTTCAGCAATCACCCATGTATCTGTTTTCTGTCATGGCTATTGTCTGGATTGCCGACATTGCTGCCTATTTTTCTGGCAAAGCCTTTGGCAAACGCAAGCTCGCACCGACCATTTCCCCGGGTAAATCCTGGGAGGGTGCAATTGGCGGCTGGATCTGTGTATTGGTACTTGCTTCGGCAACTAGTTTTGTTCCTGCTTTGCAAGACACTTTTACCGCCCAATTGTTGGTTAGAAAAGGCTGGCTCATCTTTGTAGGTGCCATGACTTTAATCACAGCGGCAAGTGTCGTAGGGGATTTGTTCGAGTCATCCCTGAAGCGTCGTGTTGGCATGAAGGATAGCAGCAATCTTTTGCCTGGGCATGGCGGGGTCCTGGATAGGATAGATGCACTGATTCCTGTTCTTCCTCTTGCTGCCTTAGTGGATTTGTGGCGATAAATCACATGCAAAAAAAACAGCAGCTTTGCATATTGGGTGCGACCGGTTCCATCGGTGTTTCTACTTTGGATGTGGTGGCTCGTCATCCCGAGCGTTATGGTGTTTTTGCCCTTACTGCACATACCCAGGTAAAAAAACTCGCTGAGCAGTGCGCGCAGTTTTTGCCTCAGATCGCAGTCGTCGGCACCGCAAAGGCTGCTGATGAACTGGCCGCCCTGTTAAAAGAAAAGCATTTGCCGCAAATCCAGATATTATTTGGCCCTAAGGCTTTGTGCGCTGTCGCTAGTGCTAGTGAGTGCGATAGCGTAATGGCAGCTATCGTCGGTGCGGCTGGCTTGCCTGCTTCACTGGCAGCGGCAATAGCAGGTAAAAAAGTTTTGCTGGCAAACAAAGAAGCGCTGGTTATGTCAGGCCAGTTGTTTATTGATGCCATCAAAGACAGTGGCGCTGCTTTGCTGCCTATTGATAGCGAGCATAATGCCATTTTCCAATGCTTGCCCGGTAACTATAATCGCCAACCTGGTCAGCATGGTATTCATAAGATATTGCTTACAGCTTCAGGTGGCCCATTTTTGAACCGGGATGTAAATACACTTGATGATGTTACGCCTGAGCAGGCAGTGGCACACCCCAATTGGGTGATGGGGCGCAAGATATCAGTCGATTCAGCGACAATGATGAATAAAGGCCTTGAAGTGATAGAAGCACACTGGTTGTTTGCTACTCCGGCTGAGCAGATCGAAGTCGTGATTCATCCACAGAGTGTTATTCATTCCATGGTTTCCTATACCGATGGTTCTGTGCTGGCACAGATGGGCAACCCTGATATGCGCATACCTATTGCTTATGGCATGGCTTATCCTGAACGTATAGCCTCCGGTGTGGCCCCACTGGATTTGTTGAAGGTGTCCAGCCTGAATTTCATCAAACCAGATTTTCAGCGTTTCCCATGCCTGCAATTGGCCTATGACGCTTTAAGAGAAGGTAAATCTGCAGCAATTATATTGAACGCAAGTAATGAGATTGCTGTCCAAGCGTTTTTGGAGAAAAGAATAGGGTTCCGCATGATCAATCAGATCATTGAGCGTACGCTGTGCAAGGTGGTGGCAACAGAAACGCCAGATCTGGAGAGCATACTTGCCTGTGATGCTGAGGCGCGTCGTGTTACTGAGGCAATGCTCCCCTTATGATTGTCTTACACGACACTTTGGCCTTTCTGGTGACCTTGGGCATACTGGTCACTATCCATGAGTTGGGGCACTATGTCGTTGCACGCTGGTGCGGCGTCAAGGTTTTGCGCTTTTCTCTAGGTATGGGTAAAGTCATTTACTCAAAACGTATGGGCAAAGACCAAACTGAATGGGCTATTTCCATACTGCCGCTGGGTGGATATGTCAAAATGCTGGATGCCCGTGAAATGGGAGCTGATAATATCGACCCTGGCGAGTTATCCCGCGAATTTTGTCATCAATCGGTCTGGAAGCGCATTGCCATCGTCGCTGCGGGTCCGATAGCCAATTTTTTATTGGCCATTTTTCTTTATACGGTCTTGTTCGTTCACGGTGTGCCAGAACCTGTTGCCAAAGCTCGTGTTAGTTCAGAATCTTCTATTGCCTACAAGGCGGGTCTGCGTCATGGCGACTTGATTACTGCCATCAATGGTGAACAAATACAAAGCTGGTCTGAATTTCGCTGGAAAATGATGCAGGCTGGCATTAGTAATCGTAATCCGGTCTTGGAAGTGCAGCGTGTTCATTCCGGACAAGGCAATAGCAATAAGCCACTTTCCATCGAAATTCCTCTTCATCAACTATCCTCCAGGGAAGCCGATACTGATATTTTGCTGCATCTTGGCTTGAATCTTGCTGGTAGTGCTGAAGTGATCTTGGAAGATTTTTTGCCAGATAGCCCTGCAATGCGTGCTGGTTTGCAGGCCGGTGACCGCATTCTAGAAATTGGACAAAAACCTCTGCTTGATGCCATAGATTTCCGGCAAATCGTCAACGCCAATCCGGATAAGCCGTTGAAGCTCTTGGTTCAACGGAAAGGTAATAAGTTTGAGGCAGAAGTCACTCCTGTAAGTCAGGAAACCAACGGGCAAACAGTGGGTTTGATGAAAGTGAAATTGCGACCCGTCACATTTGACATGACGATAGTGCAGGCAAATCCTCTGAAGGCATTCATAAAATCCGTTGAAAAAACCTGGGATACCAGCATCTTTAGCCTCAAAATGATAGGCAAAATGCTGACTGGAAGTGCTTCCCTGAAACATATAACCGGGCCTTTGACGATAGCTGATTATGCAGGACAGACTTCACGGACCGGCTTGATTACCTATCTGAGCTTTATCGCCGTCATCAGTATCAGTCTGGGTGTTATGAATTTGCTTCCCATACCGGTATTGGATGGTGGGTATTTGTTGTATTATTCGCTGGAAGTTTTGACAGGGAAACCTTTGCATGATCGTTATATCGAAGTGGGGAAGCAAGCAGGACTTTTTTTGCTATTGATGATGATGGCAATAGCTTTTTTTAATGACATTGTCCGACTGATACCATACTTTGGCAGACTAATGTCATAATAGTCGGCTTGATGACAGAAACTCATTTCAGATAGCAATATTGAGAGTATTGAAAGAAATTTATACCCAATGAAATTACATATCGAGCAGTTCACTTTAGCCCATTTTCGTCGTCGTGCTTTATCTCTGGCCGCACTTGCGCTTTGTACAGGGAGTGCGCTCGCGATTGAGCCGTTCACCGTTAGAGATATAAGAGTAGAAGGCTTGCAACGGACGGAGGCCGGTACTGTATTTAGCTATTTGCCTGTCAAAGTCGGTGAAGTATTTGATGATGCAAAAAGTACAACTGCAATCAAATCCCTGTATGCGACAGGCTTTTTCAAGGATGTTCAGATAGAAGCGCAGGATGGCATCCTGATTGTATTGCTGGAAGAACGCCCAACCATCGCTGGTGTGGAATTTACGGGCACCAAAGAATTTGAAAAAGATGCCCTGGTCAAGGCATTGAAAGATATTGGCGTTGGTGAGTCGCGCATTTTTGATAAGGCGACTGTAGACCGCGCCGAGCAAGAATTAAAACGCCAATACTTGTCCAAAGGCTTGTATGGCATGCAAATTACCACCACGATCACACCTATAGAACGTAATCGTGTGAATGTTACTTTTGCGGTCGATGAAGGCGAAGTTGCCAAAATCGCGCAAATCAATATTATCGGGAACAAGGCTTTTTCCGATGGTGAAATTCGTGATTTGTTGACGTTGACGACACCAGGCTGGTTTACCTGGTACACCAAAGCCGATCAGTATTCCAAACAAAAACTGTCTGGTGATATAGAAACTCTGCGTTCTTTTTACCAAAACCGTGGTTATCTGGAAATGCAAATCTTGTCCACGCAGATTTCCATCACCCCGGATAAAAAAGATATCTACATCACCATCAACCTGGACGAAGGTGATAAATATACGGTTTCTGATATCAAGCTTGAAGGTGATACCCTGGGGCGCGAAGAGGAACTGGCGGCACTGCTTCTGCTCAAGAGCGGCAATATCTATAATGCTGCACGTCTGACCGAGAGCACTAAACGCATTTCTGAACGCATGGGTAATTTTGGTTATGCCTTTGCTAACGTGAATGCCAATCCGGTCTTGAATAAAGAAAAGAAAGAAGTCGCATTTACCATTTTTGTCGATCCAGGCAAGCGTGTCTATGTCCGTCGTATCAATCTGGCAGGTAATACGCGTACACGTGACGAAGTTATCCGTCGCGAATTCCGTCAGTTTGAAAGTTCATGGTATGACGGTGAAAAAATCAAAACTTCACGTGATCGTGTTGAGCGCCTTGGCTATTTTAAAGATGTCACAATAGAAACGCCTGAAGTGCCAACCAGTGTTGATCAAGTCGATGTCAATTTGACCGTGACAGAAAAACCTACTGGTAACCTGATGTTTGGTGCGGGCTATTCTAGTGCAGAAAAATTGACACTGACCGGCTCCATCCAGCAGGCCAATGCTTTTGGTAGTGGTGATACGATAGGCCTGGACATTAATACCAGTCGCCAAAACCGTACCATCGCCGTGGCGCATACCGACCCCTACTTTACCGACGATGGCGTTAGCCGTAATGTTGAATTGTATTTGCGCACGACTCGCCCTATCATCGGTAGCAGTGGTGACTACAAAATTCAAACTACAGGCGGTGCCTTGCGTTTTGGCGTTCCATTCTCTGAAGTCGATACTGTATTCTTTGGCCTCGGTTTTGAACGTACCAAGGTTGAAACTTATTATTTGAGTCCCTCACGCTATTTGCAATATGTCGCCGACTATGGCAATGGCAGCAAAGATATCAATAACATTAATTATGGTATCGGTGAAGCCGTAACCAACTCTTATCCTTTGACTGCTGCATGGCAGAGGGATAGCCGGGACAGCGTATTGACACCAACGATAGGTCGCTATCAGCGTGCCAATCTGGAGCTGGCTGCTTTCGGTAGTTTTAAATACTATCGTGCAATTTACAATGCACAATTATTCCAACCTATATACCGCTCGGTTGTTTTGGCATTGAATGGTGAAATTGACTATGGACATGGTTTGGGTGGCAAACCTTTCCCATTGTTTAAAAATTTCTATGCTGGTGGTATAGGCTCAGTGCGTGGTTATGAACCTTCCTCATTGGGTACCAGGGATCCAGCCGGCGATGCACTTGGCGGTTCGACCAGAGTGCTGGCCAACGTAGAATTGCAAATACCTTTCCCAGGTGCTGACAAGTCCTTGCGCTGGTTCACTTTTGTGGACGGTGGCAATGTATTTGACGAAGGGCAAAAAATCAGGCCAAAAGACTTACGCTTTTCTGCTGGTATAGGTATAAGCTGGATATCGCCAGTTGGCCCGTTGAAATTGAGCTTCGGTAAAGCTTTGAACGCCAAACCGGAAGACAAGAAGCAAACATTCCAGTTCCAGATGGGAACAGGCTTCTAATTGTTTTTGCTTGGCTATATTTTGTTTTAGTACGTGTTACGGAGATTATTTTGAGTCAACATACTACCCCGACCAAATTGTTGCAACGCTTGATGGTTTGTGCGGCTTGCGTTTTCAGCGTGGCTCAAGCTCAGGCGCAGGACACCAGAATAGCTATCTTTGATTCTCAAAGGGTGATGCGAGAATCCGTGCCAGCAAAAGCGGCAGAAGCCAAACTGAAAGTTGAATTTCAAAAGCGTGGCGAAGAGTTGGAAAATTTGGCAAAGAAATTAAAGGCAACAGCTGAAAAGTATGAGAAAGATGCGCCTTTATTGTCAGAAGCGGACCGTGTTGTACGCCAACGTGAGATCACTGAGCTGGACCAAACCTTTAAACGCAAGCAACGATCTTACAACGAAGATGTGAATCAGCGTCAGAATGAAGAGATTGCGTCACTTGTAGAGCGTGCGCAAAAAGTGATCAAGCAAATCGCAGAAGTTGAAAAAATTGATCTGGTCTTGCAAGACTCTGTCTATCATAGTGCCCGTATCGACATTACTGACAAAGTTCTCAAAGCACTCTCTAAATAATTCCTATGACCGCAAGCATTCGGCTAGGTGAATTGGTCGATCGCTTCGGTGGTCAATTGACTGGTTCACCTGAAATTACTGTCACTGGCATTGCCCCTCTGAGTGAAGCCAGTGAACAGCATATTACTTTTTTATCCAATCCCAAATTACGTCTTCAAGCCGCAGCTACGCAGGCCGCAGCCTTGATATTGACGCAGGCTGATTTCGAGCATATTGGAAAAAACTATGCTGGCATTTGCCTGATAGTTCCCCAGCCATATGTCTACTTTGCACGAGCAGCGCAATACTTTGCCTCACTCAATGCCATACCTGCAGTGACAGGCGTGCATCCTGCTGCCTGGGTCAATCCGATGGCCGTCGTTGCAGCAACTGCCAGTGTAGGCGCAAATGCCAGCATCGATGCTGAAGCGGTGATTGGTGAGCATGTTGTCATCAAACCAGGTGCTGTGATAGGTCGTGGTGTGGTGATCGGTGACAATAGCCTGATCCATGCGAATGTCAGCATTTATGATTACTGCGTCCTGGGACAACGTTGCATCATTCATTCTGGCGCTGTCATAGGTGCTGACGGTTTTGGCTTTGCCAATGAAAAAGGTCAATGGATAAAAATCCCGCAAACGGGCAGAGTGGTGATCGGTGACGATGTCGAAATTGGTGCGAATACCAGCATAGACCGCGGTGCTCTGGCTGATACCATCATAGAAGAAGGCGTGAAGCTGGATAATCAGATACAAATAGGCCATAACTGCCACATAGGTGCGCATACTGCCATGGCAGGTTGCGTAGGCGTAGCAGGCAGTGCCAAGATAGGCAAATATTGCACATTTGGTGGTGCAGCCATGGTGTTGGGACACTTGACCATCGTCGACAATGTGCACATTTCCTCTGCCAGCATGGTGTCACGCTCTATTCTTGAGCCTGGGCAATATACTGGCTTTTATCCTTTGGCAAAAAATGCTGATTGGGAAAAAACTGCTGCCATCGTACGTAATTTGTCGGGTATGCGAGAAAAAATACGCGCTCTCGAAAAAACAATTAAAACACTGACTGAAAAAGATCATGAATAGCCTGGACATTAATCAAATCAAAGAATATCTGCCACACCGTTACCCGATGTTGTTGGTGGATCGTGTGCTGAGCTGGGAAAACGGAAAGACCATTACCGCCATCAAGAATGTCACGGCGAATGAAGAGTTTTTTAACGGACATTTCCCGAATAAACCCGTCATGCCTGGCGTATTGATGATAGAAGCGATGGCACAAACTGCTGCCATACTCTCATTCCTGACCATGGGCCAAAAACCGGATGAAAATACCATCGTGTATTTCCTTGGCATTGATGGCGCACGTTTCAAGCGTCCAGTTGAACCTGGTGACCAGTTGAAGATGGAAGTAGAAATCATCAAGGTTGCCCGCGGCATCTGGAAATACAAGGCCAGGGCAACTGTTGATGGCCAATTGGCAGTAGAAGGTGAACTGATGTGCACCATGCGTACGAAAGAAGAAGCCAAGGAGAGCTAAATAATGCACATCCACCCAAGCGCGCTGATTGACCCCAAGGCTCAACTGGATAGCTCAGTTGAAGTGGGTGCCTATTCCATTATCGGTCCCAATGTAACGATAGCAGCGGGGACCAAGATAGGCCCGCATGTCGTGATTGAAGGATATACGACGATAGGCCGCAACAATACTTTTTACCAGTTCTCGTCCATAGGTGCAGCGCCGCAAGACAAAAAGTATGCGGGTGAGCCTACGCGTCTGGAAATTGGCGACAACAATGTTATCCGTGAATTTTGCACTTTCAACCTGGGCACAGTTCAGGATAATGGCGTGACCCGTCTGGGTAACGATAACTGGATCATGGCTTATGTGCATCTGGCGCATGACTGCCAAGTCGGTAATAACGTCATATTCGCCAACAATGCTGCATTGGCTGGTCATGTACAAGTTGGTGACTGGGTGATTTTGGGCGGTTTTACCAATGTTCATCAATTCTGCAAGATAGGTGCGCATGCCATGTGCGGCATGGGTACTTCTTTGCTGCAGGACGTACCACCCTTCGTCATGTTGAATGGTAACCCGGCGGCTGCCCATGGCATTAATGTCGAAGGTTTGAAGCGTCGTGGCTTTAGCCGCGAACAAATTTCAGCCATACGTCAGACTTATAAGCTGATCTATAAATCCGGTTTGACTCTGGAAGAAGCCAAGGCAGCAATAGATGCGCAAATTGCTGAACTGGAAGCAGATGTGGCCCTTCACGTGCAATCCATGCGCCATTTCCTGGATGCTGCGACACGCGGCATCGTTCGTTAAGCTGCTGTGACAACTCAAGCTAATCGCCCCATCATTGCCATGGTCGCCGGAGAAACCTCTGGCGACATGCTGGCCAACCGTCTCTTGTCCGGCTTGCGCCCGGCCTTGCCAGATGCCCATATGCACGGCATAGGCGGCCCGCGCATGGCTGAACATGGCTTCATCAATGACTGGCCCATGGAAAAGCTGTCCGTGCGCGGCCTGTTTGAAGTGCTGGCGCATTACCGTGAAATCAGTGGCATACGCAAGCAATTGCGTGAACAGTTGTTACTGGAAAAGCCAGATGTTTTCATCGGTGTCGATGCGCCAGACTTTAACCTGGATCTGGAAATCCAGTTAAAGCGTGCTGGCATTCCCACCATGCATTACATCAGCCCATCGATCTGGGCCTGGCGTGGTGGTCGCATCAAAAAGATTGCCGAAGCAGTTTCTCATATGCTGGTAGTATTTCCCTTTGAAGAAGAGATATACCGCAAGGCTGGCATACCAGTGACCTATGTAGGTCATCCGCTGGCACAAGTCATTCCCATGGAAACGGACATGGCAGCGGCCAGGGACGAGCTGGGCCTGGATAAAAATACCAGGGTGGTGACGATCTTGCCAGGCAGCCGCATGTCCGAGATCAAATACAATACTGAAGCATTCATACAAACAGCAAAAATCCTATGCCAGCGTGATCCGCAGCTTCAGATAGTCGTGCCCATGGCAGGCGACAAGCAGCGCAGCTATTACATCAAACTGGTGGTTGACGCCAGGCTGGATGATGTACCAGTTTTGCTGATAGATGGCCGTTCGCATACTGCCATTGCAGCAGCGGATGCGGTACTGGTTGCTTCTGGTACAGCCTCGCTGGAAGTGGCCTTATTCAAAAAGCCCATGGTGATTGCCTACAAAATGATGGAAGCCTCATGGCAGATATTGCGCCATATGGGTTACCAGCCCTGGATAGGCTTGCCGAATATTCTTGCGCGTGAATTCCTGGTGCCAGAATTTTTGCAATCAGCAGCCAGGCCAGATGCAATGGCTGATGCATTGTGGCAGCAGTTGAGTGATGAAGCCTTGCAGGAGCGACTGAAGCAGCGCTTCGTCGATATGCACCATTCCCTCTCGCGCGATACCGCCAACGTCTCGGCGCAAGCCGTATTACAATTAATTTCAGCAAAATGAGGCTTTAGTCCCGGTTTGCCGATATGGTTACACGCCAGATTCACTTGAAGAGTAGCAAGCATGTACGTTGATTCCCATTGTCATATCAATTTTCCCGAACTGGCTGAACGTTTGCCAGAGATATTGGGCAAGATGCAGGAAAATGGGGTGACCCACGCGCTATGCGTCTCGGTTGATCTGCCTGATTTTCCGCAAGTTCTGGCATTGGCTGAACAGTATCCACACATTTATGCGTCAGTAGGCGTACATCCTGACTACGAAGAAACAGAAGAGCCAACAGCAGAGCAATTGGTCAGGCTATCCGATCACGACAAAATTATTGCCATCGGTGAAACCGGTCTTGATTATTTCAGATTGAAGGGTGACCTGGAGTGGCAACGCGAACGGTTCAGGCAGCATATCCGCGCCTCCCGCATTTGTCGCAAACCCTTGATCATTCATACCCGTGCAGCGGCGGAAGATACCATACGCATTATGCAGGAAGAGGGCGCAGGCACAGCTCAGGGTGGTGTTGCTGGCGTCATGCATTGTTTTACAGAGTCACTGGAAGTTGCGCAAGCAGCAGTAGATTTGGGGTTTTATATTTCTTTTTCCGGCATCCTGACCTTCAAGAGCGCCAAAGATTTGCAGGCAGTAGCCAAAGCCTTGCCTCTTGAGCGTATTTTGATAGAAACTGATTCGCCTTACCTAGCACCAGCCCCGCATCGCGGCAAAATGAATGAACCCGGTTTTGTCCGTCATGTGGGTGAATTTCTGGCAGATTTGAAAGGTATCTCCGTCAAAGAAGTGCAGGAAACTACGACCAGAAATTTCTTTCAATTGTTTCAATTTGCTCATTGAGTCCTGATATGCAAACAGTCTTGTCATCCGCATCCTTTTCTGGGAAATTTAATCTGCGTTGCGTGGCTTGTTTGCTATTGTGGCTCTCTTCTGCCTGTGCTTTTGCTGATGATCATGATGACCTGCTTTTTGCGGTACGCTTCGACGACGTAAACAAAGTCAGTGAGTTGGTCAAACGCGGTCTGAGTGTCAATGCCACAGAATCTATACGTGGCGAAACTTTACTGATGATTGCATTGCGTGAAAACTCGAAGAAAGTTTTTCAGGTCTTACTCGATCACAAGGACATCAAACTTGAAGCCAGAGCCAGTAATGGCGATACCATCTTGATGCTGGCCAGTTATTTAGGCGACTTCCCCGTCGTGAAAAAACTGGTAGAGCGGGGCGCAGAGATCAATCAAGTTGGCTGGACAGCATTGCATTATGCGGCAGTAAGTGGCGATAAGAATATCGTCGCTTTATTATTGGAAAGCTCCGCCTATATTGATGCTGAATCACCAAATAAAACTACCCCTCTGATGATGGCAGCTCGCTCTGGCAAACATATCATCGTCGGTTTACTGCTGGAAGAGGGTGCTGACCCATACTTAAAAAATGATCTGGGTTTAAATGCACTCGACTTTGCTATCGACGTAGAGCAAAGAGAAATAGCAGCCATTTTGAAAGCACGCATGCAGGCCAACAAAAAATAGTTGGTGTTCACGCGCCTGATATTTGAAGGAGGACTTCTTGAAAGCTGATGAGGTAAAACGGGCACTCGAAGTTGTGGTCGAATGGGGTCGTTTTGGAGAGTCATACAACTATGATTATCATACCGGTCGCCTGACTCTGCCTGAAGATAATCAAAAGTAATTATCGCGTCTTTGCAGGGTAGGTGAGTTCAGCAAAAATTCCTGCTACCTACTTCCAGTTGCCCCAGGAGGTGTGACATATCTACCAGACGTTTGGCAACCAGATGCCTGACTTCCGCCTCACATTGCCAGATACCATATACGCCCAACAGCGGTGCACTCAAAACTTCGCTACGCTGCTTTTCCAGTACATTTGGCCAAATAATGACATTCACCGGGCCAGTCTCATCTTCTATGGTGATAAAGATGACGCCTTTGGCAGTCTGTGGTCTTTGCCTTACTGTAACCAGGCCACAGCCACGGGCAAATTGCCCTTGTTGAAAAGTATTTAGCATTTCTGCTGGCAAGAAGCGTTTGGCCAGTAATTGTGGTCTCAACAAGGCAAGGGGATGGCGCTGCAGGCTGAATCCGGTCGCATGATAATCGCTATAAATTTCCTGTGCTTCTGAAGGTGCTTTCAGTTGTGGCACTTGCTCCTGTATGCTGGTGGCCCGCAACAAATCCTTGTCCGGTATTGCACCTACTGCCTGCCACAGTGCCTGCCTTCTATGTCCGGCCAAGCTTGACAAGGCATTACCTGCTGCCAGTATATGCAAATCATGTTGGCTTAATTGCGCGCGTTTTGCCAGATCATGCGCATCATCAAAGGCTTGTTCCTGACGTGCCTGCGTGATACGCAAAGCTGCATCCTTGGACATGCCATATAGCAGAGAAAACCCCATGCGCACAGCAGGTTGCATGGTCCCGGTAAATTTATTGAGCTGCGTCTCAGCCTCAAGTGAAGAATCCCAATTACTGCAAGTCACATCGATTGCGCTGACTTGCACATCGTGACGGCGTGCATCCTGTATCAATTGCGAGGGTGAATAAAATCCCAGGGGTTGCGAATTCAACAGTGAACATAAAAAAACGGCAGGTTCATGGCGCTTGATCCAGCTACTGAAATACGCCAGGATGGCAAAGCTGGCAGAATGGCTTTCAGGAAAGCCATAATCACCAAACCCCTTCATTTGCTCGTAGATCCCTTGAGCAAAATCACGCTCATAGCCATTCTTGACCATGGTTTCCACTATTCTGGCTTCATACGCTTCCAGCCCGCCTTTACGCTTCCAAGCTGCCATTGCGCGGCGCAAACCATCTGCTTCCCCCGGCGTAAAGTCCGCCGCATGCATTGCGATCTGCATGACTTGCTCCTGAAAAATAGGTATCCCCAGCGTACGCTCCAGCGCTGCCCGCATGCCTGGGTTTTCATGGATTTCTATAGGTTGCTTGCCCTGACGCCTTTGCAGATACGGATGCACCATGCCTCCTTGTATAGGACCCGGCCGCACAATGGCAACTTGTATCACCAAATCATAAAATTGTCTGGGCCTTAGGCGCGGCAACATACTCATCTGTGCACGGGATTCAATCTGAAACACACCTATGGTATCTGCCTTGCAAATCATGTCATAGGTCAGCGAGTCTTCCCTTGGGACATCCTGCATGCACTTAGGCTTACCTGGCAATGTAGCCATCAGGTTAAAAGCACGGCGCAATGCCGACAGCATGCCAAGGGCCAGCACATCAACCTTGAGCAAACCTAGAGATTCAAGATCATCTTTATCCCATTGGATCACATTGCGTTTTTCCATCGCCGCATTTTCTATAGGCACCAACCTGGATAATTTGCCGCGTGCGATGACAAAGCCACCACTGTGCTGGGATAGATGACGCGGAAAACGCAGCAATTTCCCTGTCAACAGAGCCCATTGCTGGGCTATAGGCGAGTTGGTATCGAGGCCGCATTCAGTAAATCGTTGAAATAACTCTTGCTTGCTATCAAACCAGCGATGCGATTTTGCTACGGCATCAACAATCGCAAGATCTACGCCCAAGGCCTTTCCCACATCACGCAAGGCGCCACGTGGGTGATAGGTGTGTACTGCGGCCGCAAGGGCAGCGCGATCACGTCCATATTTGTCGTAGATGTACTGCATGACTTCTTCACGGCGCTGATGCTCAAAATCGACATCGATGTCGGGCGGCTCACCTCTTTCCTTTGACAGGAAGCGTTCAAATAGCAGGGTATGTGTTTCTGGGTTAACTTCGGTGATGTGCAGGCAATAGCAGACGACAGAATTTGCTGCCGAGCCGCGTCCCTGACATAGAATCTCTTTTTTCCTGGCGAAATTAACGATGTCAAACACCGTCAAAAAATAAGGCTCATAAGCAAGATCATTAATCAGGTGCAATTCATGTTCTATTTTGTGGGTTACTGATGATGGCAAGCCTTGTGGATAGCGCGAGTGCGCTCCTTTATACACCTGCAACTTTAAATAACTGGCAGGCGTGTATCCTTTAGGTACCAGCTCGTGCGGGTATTCATAGCGCAATTCATTCAATGAAAAGCTGCACAGCTCGGCAATTTTCACTGTTTCAGCCAGGGAATGCAGCGGGTAGATCGTCGCCAGCCGCAAGCGGGAACGCAGGTGCTGCTCTGCATTCATCGCCAACGCATAACCACATTCGGTTATGGGCTGACACAGCCGTATGGCAGTCATCGTATCTTGCAAGGGCTTGCGGGATCTGACATGCATTGTGACCTGGCCAATTGCAACAACTGGCAATTGCACGGTCTCGGCTACCGCATCAACTTGTTGTTTTTGATATTCATCTGCAATTTGCATCAATAAATTCAAACCTATCCAGGCACGACCAGGAAAGTGTTGCTTCAACCAATTTGCTTGTCTCAGCAGTACATCGCTTTCTGCCGGGTAGGCTGGCACCAGTATCAACAGGCAATCTGGCAAGCCAGACAAATGCTCTAAACCTGTTGGTGGCGTGACGAAGTCCCTGGGTGTCAATAAGTAACTGCCTTTGGTTGCCCGGCATCGCCCAAGGGTGATCATTTCAGAGAGATTGCCATAGCCTTCGCGGTTTTGTGCAAGGGCAATCAGATGCACACTACTTGCAGGTGCTTCTATATCTTCCAGTTTGAAGTGGGCACCGATGATGAGATGCAAGCCCGTATTTTTTGCTGCTGTATATGCTCTTGCCACGCCAGCCAAGGAACACTCATCGGTAATGGCGAGGGCACGATAATCCAGTTTAATGGCACGTGCCACCAATTCTTCTGAATGTGATGCTCCATGCAGGAAGCTGAAATTGCTCATGCAAAATAATTCGGCATATTCGGGCAGGAAGGCACTCATGTTGATATATCCAAATGCTATCCAAAAATACCATGCAAGAACCAGACAGGCTCTTCACTTTCAGGATCATTGGCTCGCTCGCGATAAATCCAGTAGCGCACATGGCGCTTATCGACAGCGATGTAGTAATCCCGGGTTTGTATCTGCTCATTCCACCAGCCGGATTCTATGCGCTCAGCCGGAGAAACAAGTTTCAATTCTGATCCGTAATAGGGACGATGCTCGTGAATGTCCAGCGCCAGCGGCTGCGGTAACAACCAGTTGGGGCGCAAGACATAGCCTGCCAATGCGTGAGCAGGGCAGGGCGGTGGGGGTTTCTTGATGACAGAAATCCAGTGATTGGCAATATCCGCCCTATGGTCTGCATGCGGTGCCGGCTGCAAGACATTATCTTCGCCCAGACGTGCAATCAAGAGTTCAAGTAAGCGCTTATGTTCATTTTCCTGCCCACCGGGTTCAGGAAACAAGGTATAGCTTTGCGCCTCGCGCAATATGGTCTGCTTTACTTCCAACAGCATGCCGATGACGGCACTATGCAGTTTTAGCTGGCTCAACTTTTCTTTGAACAAGCTGAGTAGATGCGATTCTTGCCAGCATGCTTGTGCCAGATGCAAGTCAAACATGGTCGGCGGGATGGCCTGGCGACCACGCTCATGCAATAACTCCATGTGTATATGCGTCACTGCCAGTTGCTGCGCTGCCAGCCAGCCCAACAACTGCGCCAGCAAGCTGCGGGCAAAGATTAGTAGTGATTCTGCTTGCTCTATACGGTCTGGTAATTCCATTTTGACTTTGAATTCTGGCGCTGCGAGATACCATTCATGCACCTCGGCCTGCTCGCCATAGGCTTGATCCAGTTCTATGAGTAAAGCCTTGCCTCCGCGTCTTTGCAGGCCGGGGCGAGGCAAGTGCCGTAAATCTCTCAAGCTATAACAGGCTATGCCCTGTAATAACTCAGTCAAAGGCTGCGCCGCAGTGAGCAATTTGACTGGTAGTCTGTCCAGGCGTTGCGTTAATCGCTGCATTTTAAAAACGTGCTGTCCTCTGAGTAGTTTACGTGATGCTTCCTTGGCCAACAGCCAGGCAGCCCTGGCAACGGGGGCTATGCCTGTGGTTGCTGTATAACCCAAAATGCGCATGCTCTCTTGCACACGTTTACGCAAAGCACGTATGCCACCAAATAAACTCAGGCTTGCGCTGATATCAACCAGTATGCAATCATCTTCTGCGAGGCAGACTTGTGGTGAGTATTGCAGCAACGTAGTTGCCACCGCCTGTAATGCCAGCTTTTCTTTAATTTGATCACGTTGATAGCACTCTGCACCAGCGCACAGCATTTGCACGCCGCCCGTGCGCATGTTCAAACGTATACCCATATGATTCGCTGACTCAGACATGGACGTTACCCGCCCGTGATGGAGAATGACACTGACTTGCGTCTCTTGCTGAGCAAGCAAGGGAGTGACAAACACCTCAAGCTGGAGTAAAGGCAGGTGCACGGCTATCCACAGTGGAGGGCAAGTTACCATAGTTTGTCGCAAGTTTTTCTTTGCCTGGGTGAGCATAGGCATACAAATAAGGATGATCTGGCACATGCAATGCCAGCGGCGCATCGCGCTGGCTGCCACGGCGCTTGAGAATGCTCAGCTCCAGGCCATATTGAGTGGCTTGTACACTCAATCGCAAGGGCGCGGGAGAGGCTTGCTGCGCAGCTCGCATGTCACGCATTAAAAAAAATAAAGTCTCTGAGCTTTGCGCTGCCAGATGCAAACGACGCAAAGCTTCACTACGGATGCTGGATGTCCAGAATAACAGCGCGCCACAACTGCTATTGCGCAGCACCTGCTCTGCCGCCCACAGGGCATCAACATGTTTGTGGCAGCGTATCCATATCAACTGCGATGGCTGCAAGCCTGTGCTTGCAAAAACCAATGCTTGCGGTACATAAGGCGGTGTCAACAAAGCAATGGGACGGCCATCAAGTTGACTTAAGGCGGGTTTGAGTAGACTGAGCTCGGCAGTGCCAATCTGCGGTAACAAAATCTCGGTTAATTGCCCCTGCGGCCAGCCATTTCCGGGCAGTTCAATATTGAGTTCAGCATAACCACTGGGCAAATAGCCACCCTGACCACGCGCCAGTTGCGATGCACGCCACAATGCGGGGTGTATGTGTTCAGGAGGAAGTGAGGAAACGTAGGGCATATTACATATACTGATTAAACGTACAGTATATGTAATATGGCGGCAGACTTCAAAGTTTATTTTATGTGACGGTGCTACGTGACTGGAGGAAAAAAATACAGAGAGATGAGAAAACCACAGCTTTACAAATTACTGATTGCGCATACAGTTGTTTGTGATAAAGTTCGCTCCATGGATGAACGCATGGATGTCTTGATGACCGTTCCTCTATCACATACCAACCGATATGGAGATTGAATATGGCAAACCTCGAACAGTCCTTTGATACACGCTTCAGCTTGCAATTCGCCCCGACATCATTTCTGATGCGTCTGGGTCGTCGCGAAATATTTGTCTGCCGCGACTTTAGACAGCGCTCTTACTATGTCAATCCTGTACTAGATTGCAGTACAGGCATACAAGCTGGGCACCTGGAAATACTGATGTTCCGTAAATGGCTGATTATTTTATCCAAAGCTAATTGGTAGCAATGAGTCATGCTTAAGCTGGCTATTAAATACATTCCACAATTGAACAAATAACTCTTGGTAGCAAATATATCCGTCACATTGTTCAGATATATTTACTTCAGGAAAGTCCAGTTCTGTAAGATATCAATTTTTAGTGAATATACAATTGAACACTTAACGTCCAATTGCAAATCCTGAGCACACAAGAAATGGCCAGGGGCAGGGCATGCATTATCTGTTATACGTCAACAATGCTTCTTAACATCCCTGTATTGCGCTCCAAGCTAGATAGCGTCAACAAAACTGGGTATCTTTCAGGGTATGAGCGTAGGTGCTTTTGCCCCAACGAATGAGCATGAACTGCATCACAATTATCTTGTAGAAACCATCTGGTTGTATAAGTCGATGAATTGCCCTGAGTTTAAATAAATTCAAGGGGATGACGCATTTGTAGCCCTATCCCCTTACTGAAAATTATATATGCATATCAAGAACCCGTCATTGCAGCGGGGCAACCATGCCAACTGGAATTGGCGGGAATATATTCCCCCTTCATCACCAGCGTCAATGCACCAAGACTGGCACCATCTGCTACCACGGCGCTATACAAAACCGAGCTGCGCGGCCCCATGTACACACGTTTACCAATACTGACGTAATCAATTTTCATGACCCGGTCTTCAAACAAATGTGTTTGCGGGCAAGCAAGGGCGTTGATTTCGCTATATTCACCAATGCTGACGCAGTCAAACTCGGTAATATCTGTAGTATCCATATATACCCCTCGTCCGATTTTGCAACCAAGCAGATTGAATGCCAAAGGCAGCCATGGCGTACCACGCAGGTAGCGCATGAAATTCGGCACTGCAATTCCTTCATACAGATTGGTAATGCCTTCTGATATCCAGACAAAGGGCGTCCACATGGGCACGCTGCTTTTCTTGTAGCGGAAAATCAGCAACCATTTCAACATCAGGATGAAGGCAAAACTGCCCACACCATACAACAAACCTGCAACGACCAGGTAATACAAGACTTCACTCCAGCGATCATCGCCTGCCAAAGGCATCAAATCAAGAACTATGGTATAGCCAACGGCAATCACCATCGCATGCGGCGCAATGATGCGGAAAGCCTCGATCAAACCCCGACCCAGACGGCGAATTGCTGAAGGCCGGAAGGTCAGATTCTCAGGGAAACCCTTGGTTTCTTCGCGGGCAGGCAAATGGATTGCTGGAGAACCCAACCAAGTGTCACCTTCATGCATCTGCTCGTTACTTGGTGCACTGGAGTGGACACCAATTAAGACGTTTTCAGGCAAGATCGTGCCATCTGGAATATATGCGCCATTGCCAACAAAGCTGCGACGCGAAATCACCGTAGGGTGCATGCTCATCCAGCCGCAATCAATTTGCTCGTCACCCAGCAATACCGCATCGGCAATAAAGGTTTCATCACCTAAAGTCAACATATCTGGGACTACACCCAAGGCTGTGGAAATCTCAGCCCCACGACCAACTTTTGCGCCCAGCAAACGATACCAGAAGGGCGCATAGACAGTTGCATATACACCGTGCAAGACGTTCAGGCTGGATTCCTGAATTTGATTGACTAACCATTTGCCGCAATAAGTATTGCCATGTACGGGATATTGCCCTTGCTTTAAGGTTGGCAAAATACTCCAGCGTATGCCGGCAGAAAGTAGGGCGGTGCACACAATCAACACAGCAGTGGCGGGAAAAGCCAGCAAGAAATATTTTACGAGCTGAAAGGCCACTGAGTTGCTTTGCAGTCCTGGGAAAAGTTCGGAGTTATCAAACCAGTCTATAGTCATAAAACTGGGAAAAACCGGCATAAAGAACAGCGCGCTAATCAAGAGTGAACCAAACACAAAAAACACAGTTTCACCAAGCAGGCGCAAGCGCGTAGCCTGAGGTCTTGGTGGAAAGGTCGCGGCATCAAACAAGCCCACATCTCTGGCAGGCGAGCCTTTCCATATTCGGGATTTTGGTATCCGTTTCCCCTCACTCAGTGCAGATTGCCCATCAAGATGGCTGCCGGCTTCTAAATAGACATTGCCTTCCAGTACAGCATACGAGCCGACATACGCATCATCTTCCAACGTGATTGCTCCCAAGATTAACTCGCCATGCTGTACCCTGGCATTTTCAAAATTGCTCGCATTACCTATACTGCAACGATCGCCTATGGACAACAAATCTGGCACACGCAAAGTCATGGAACCTATCACCACATCAGAGCCTATCTTTGCACCCAGGGCACGCAACCACCAGGTGTATAAAGAAGAGCCACTCAGCATATAAGCAGGCGCAGCTTCCACTAGCCTGTCAACCAGCCACCATCGATAATATGTCCATCCCCATAAGGGATAACGCCCGGCTTTCAAACGTCCGGCAATCAGCCATTTCGCCATGATGGCGACCGCAAATTCGGCCAGGGTCAACAATAGGAAAACACCAACAGACAAGAGCACTGCTCTTGCAATAGAATCATCAGGGTCACCTGTAAAGAAGTGGTAAGCAAAAAAAGGGGCCAACCATTGCACCATGCGCATGGCCACCAACCAAGGTATGGCCACTGCCTGCCCCAGACCGCACAGCCAGCGCTTCCAACAGGGAGCAGCTACCCATTGTGACTTACTGATTGCCGTAGCGGCATCCTGGGTTTGTCCGGTGGATTCAAGAATATCCACCATCTTTGTGATGATGCGATGTGCATAAATGTCACTTATCCTGAAATAGGCAAAGCGAGGGTGTTTGCGTAAAATCGACACCAACTTTGCCGCCATTAAAGAATGGCCACCTAGGTCTGTGAAAAAATCTGATGTACGCTGTATTGCCTGCCCAGGAAACAGGCTGGCCAAAGCTTCAAACAGCACAACCTCTGTTTCGGTTTGTGGAACATCAGAATCATTATTTGCCACCTGCTTGACCAACTCGATTTTTTTGAGCGCATTGCGGTCAATTTTGCCTGAAGTTAGCCTCGGCATTTCAGCTAAGTATTCAAACCTGGCTGGCACCATATAAATCGGCAAGACCCGGCCCAGCTCTACACGCAAGACGGCGGCATGCTGTGCAAAAGTGCTGGCATCAGAATCTGCAGGCAATTGATCGTTGACAATGAAAGCCACAATCTGATCAATCTCCTCATCCTTACGCAGAACAACAGCAACCGCACCCACGCCATTTTGTTTGGCTAGAACAGATTCAATTTCACCCAGCTCAACTCGGAAACCACGGATTTTTACCTGATCATCAGCTCGTCCCAGGCATTGCACACTGCCGTCGGGATTAAAACAAGCCAGATCACCAGTGCGATACAGCCTGGCCTCATGCGAATTCCTGGCCCAGGGATTAGGCAAGAATTTTTCAGCAGTCAGATCAGGTCGACCAAGATAGCCAAAAGCAACGCCGGGGCCGGAAATGCAAAGTTCGCCATTTTCTCCTGCAGGCAAGAGGTGCAAACCGTTTTCAACGTCGGCTGCGATAACAAGCAAAGAATAATTCGGCAATGGCCTGCCTATATTGACAGCTTGACCTGCCTGTAATTGCGCCAAGCTGGCTGACACACTGGCTTCTGTCGGCCCATAGGTATTGAACATAAGTCGTCCGAGACGCGACCAACGCTTGACCAGCACTTCAGGACACATCTCGCCACCCAGATTAATCAGGCGCAGACTATCAACTTCATGACTGAACAAAGCGAGCAAGGTAGGGACTGCATGCAAGACGCTGATGCGGTTTTCATTCAAAGCCAGCGGCAGGGCATCTGGATCAGCCGTAATTTCTTTCGGTGCCAGCCACAAAGTTGCACCTACCAGATAACTAATCCAGATCTCTTCAAACGACATATCAAATGCCAACGAAAATCCCTGATACACACGATCATCATGTCGTATACCCAACACATGGTTTTCGCTCCGCAAAAAGTGGCAGATACTGGCTTGACTCACCAGTATTCCCTTGGGTTTTCCTGTAGAGCCAGAGGTATAAATCACATAAGCCGGGTCACTCGCTTTGACGGACTCCCGTCTTAGCATGAATTGCCCGGCGTTAATCAATACATCTTCTGCCAGCCATTTTGTGCAACTTAACTCAGTCAACTGAGACTCGAAAGTCTTGCAACTCAGCATGCCAAAAGCATCTGCATCCTCAAGGCAAACCGCAATACGGTCTATGGGAGTGTCTGCATCGAATGGCAACCAGGCCGCACCAGTTTTGGCGATAGCAAGCTGCATGATCAATAAATGTATGCCACGCGGTAACCACAGGCCAATAATATGTCCAGGACGGACACCTGCCGAAATCAAGGCAGAAGCAACGCGATCCGCGTCAACGTTTAACTGAGAGTAACTGACCGACTCGCCGCCAGAAATCAATGCAATTTTATCGGGAAACGAAAGCGCGCTAGCCTCAAACAAATCGGCAAGGACTTCCTCTCTCATAAAATCAATTCTATCCTCGCCATACAAAATTTCTGGGTTTGTTACCGCATTGCTGCTAAACGATTGCATAAAAAATCTGTAGAAAAAAGGTCACATGACAACGCAACTTTATCAGGAAAGAAAGCTCGCCAATCTTTTCATAACTCCTTAGGGTTATAAATCGCCGCTTTAACCTTATCCTGTTGCTTTCGCACCTGTGCTTTTGCACTCTTCGGGGCAATTACTATAAGGAAATGTCGACAATGAGGAAGGTGGCATTCGAAAAGTTAGCTACTGCCAGGAAATTGCTCGCTACGAAGATGCGAGAGATGGCGCAGGCATGCGACTGGAACCGCCAGAAAAGATGGTTTGACGACTATTTAATTCGGAAAGATAACAAAGATTCACCCCTTAAAATAATACGATAACAAAATAGTCAAAGTAAAAGTCTGGAAATGCTTGCAAAGCAAGAAACGGAAGATTTACTTCGCAAAAAGTCAGAAACTTACTACGAAGGACTTTCACAGCCGACTTCAGCACGTTTTGCAATCATTTTAAGAACGCCCCTTACATTTCGCATAATTTATAGCAAGGTAAGTCTGCTCTGCTGAAGCCTTCGCCGTTGCTGCGTTTGCGGCCTCTGGTGTCAAAAATAAATTGACAAAAAAAGCAATGAGGAGGGCGCTAGCCGTTGTCGCCGTCCTCATCATAAAAACTTCCCAAAGCGATTTTTGCCCCGTTTTTTCTGCGCGGTCTATGCAGGCTGCGCCGACGATTTCAATCGGATTTATGCCTAATTCTAAGGCAATAGCCAGGCACGTTTCATCATCCATGATCCGTTTTCCTGACTTGTAGTTACTAATTGCAGGTTGTGTCAAATGCAATAGTTTCGCTAAATCTGTATCGTTGATTTTTCGCATTTCTTGCAATTTTTGCAAATATTTCGCGCTTTTCATTTTATCAATCTCCTTGACTTTATAACGGGTGTTATGGCCTCATAACACCTGTTATATAACAGTTGTTATTTCTAGCGCGACTTTAGCACGAAAAAAAAGCCGCTTAGTCCTTTCTGAACGGCTTTGGGTTGTAAATCGCTTGCTTAGCTTTGTCTTGTTGCTTTTGCGCCTGAGTCCTAGCTGATTGAGTTGATACCAGAGCAATGAGCATCACTAAATTCAGGATGAGGCTAGCAATCAAGACCTGATCTTTGTAGAGCGCGAAAAGTTCGGTTATGTCGATCATGTTTTAAGGGTGTCGTATGAAGCAAATAGATGACAATTTTACCATTGACGCATTCAGCGCACCACGCCGGGGCCGTCCCGCTGTCTTACATCCCTTAACAAATGCCCAGCGCCAAGCCAACTACCGCAAACGGATCAAGAAGGGCACATCTAATCCGGTAGACCAAGCAAAGATACAAGCCGCTTTCCTGAAAGCGACAGCCAAAAAAATTACTGCGATGGCTGCTGACTGGGGCGACCTGGACGAGTCCTTTATGTCCCAGCTCGAAGACTTGTCTGGCTCCCTGTCTGACATCGAGAAGCAGTTAGCCGAGTACATCGATCTTGATGGTCGTTTCGATTAAAAGTTACGGAGTAACGAAAAATGAACCTCGATACTTTTCAATTCTGGCTCACCAGGACGACGATTGTAGTTTGCTGCTTCGCCCTGGGCTGGTTAGTAACAGCAATAATTTCCGTTACCCGTAACGAAAAATAATGACAACAAAATTCCAAACTACTGAAGATGCGGCAATTGCTGCCCCTGCGCGCAGCGAAGCGAGCACAGCGGCGGGAATTGCCGCAGCTTCCCCCCGTGCGGTAATACGGGGGGAAAGTCCTACGCAAACGGGCGGGGCCATAGTCGACTGGCTGCGCTTCAGCTTTTTACCAGATGGGCCTTTTTCACACGCAGTCGAAACCCTGACGCGCTACTTCGCCCTTTGGTTTGATTTTCCAGTGAACATACAGACCGCAAAAATCGGCTTTCGTGGCTATGAAGCTTCTCTAGAAATCACTGCCTTTTATAACGGTGAATCCATCAAGCTTGGGCTGATCGCCATGGGTGGCGCGCATGTGGCCGGGACAATGCTGGTAGACCTGTCAGGCACTGGCTGCGGTGTAGTCGGTGATTGGGATGCCGTCTACGCAACCATGCAAGACCTCGACGCAAAGATTACCAGGTGTGACCTGGCTGTCGATTTCCTACACGGCGAATACAGTATCGAGCAAATCGATGCAATGTACTTCGCTGGCGAGTTTAACAGTGGTGGCCGCATCCCGAAGCGCCGCGCATTGGAATCAGGCGATATCAACTGTCCACAAGGGGGAGGGCGCACCGTCGAAATTGGTCGCCGTCAGAATGGGAAGATGGTACGAGCCTATGAAAAGGGGCGTCAATTGGGCAATCAACATTCTAACTGGCTTCGTATTGAAGTCGAGCTACACAACCGCGATAGGGTCATTCCGCATGACATCGTACTCAAGAAATCAGAGTACTTCAGCGGATCGCATAAAGCGCTTGCCAGCTTCATAGAAGCCGCAGCACTCAAGATCAAAACGCAGCAAGTACAGCATGAAACGTCTGTAGAAATCATGACAGGCCACATGGTCACCAGTTACGGAAAACTTATTGACCAGCTCATGCTCAAGCATGACAACGATGCTGCCGCGATCATCTCGCAAATCAGGGTAAAAGGCATTCCAAACAGGCTGCAAAAAACAGCGCTTGCCACGCACGTGAACGCGTCACACGCTCCAGACGCATATGAAAAAATGAGGCAATGAAATGGAAATTCAAGCAAAAGTAATGGTACGTGGTGCCAAGGTATTCAAGGGCAACATCGACGGCAAGGACATGGATACGGCCAAGATTTTCACTGATGTTGATCTCAAGGGCGAAACGTCTTGGGGCATGTGTACGCAAGAAATCAAGTGCGAAAACTCTGCAATTGTTGACGCGATCAAGCATAACAGTTTTCCATTTTCTGCAATGCTCGATATTCGTATGGAGAGTAACGGCAAAGTCACTACGCAACTGGTGACAAGTATCAAGCCGATTGCACGCGAGTCAAGCGCGAAAGCTGCCGCTTAATCATGACCATCTGGATTACAGCATGCAAACGGGACACAGCACCTCATACGGTCGAGGGTGGCCCTTGGGTAAATGCTCCCTGTAATTCGGCTGAATTGCGATCAATTGAAATTGAGGAACATATGCCTGTACTTGATCCCGCCATTGTTGCCGCTTGTTTCAGTGCAGGCTTTGTGCCTGTGATTGGCTGTTTCTTGGTCGCTCGTGTCGTGGGTGAAATCCTGAAATTGATCAAGCACGGCTGATTCATTTTGCAAGCGCAATCGAATCGTCAAATGTTACGTAATGAGGTGCACACATGCCCAGGCCAAGACAGTACTCCAGCGATGCAGAGAAACAGAAAGCGTATCGAGAACGTCACGACCTGGTCAATTTGTGTGTGCAGCTTCCGGCAAGTCTCGTCAATGAGTTTGAAGCCTGGCTGAAATTCAAAGACAAGACAAAAGCGGAAGTGATTGAAAAACTGTTGCGCAGTCAGCTACTGCGTAAACGCTAATTTTTGTTGTACCGGGTCGGCGGGTTCCGACACTTTTTAAACTGGAGTTCACATGAAATTCATTTCTTTTGCAAAAAAAATTGGTACTGGTGCAGCTTTGACACTGGTTGGTGTGCAATCCGCATTGGCTGCTGATCCGCCAACAGTGGACCTGACACAGCTCACAAGCTCTTTCACATCGAACCAGATTGTGACTGCTGTATTGGCCGTTTCCGTAACCCTGATGAGCGTCTACGTCGCAATCAAAGCGGTCAAGATCGTCATCGGCATGGTTCGCGGCTAATTAGTCTCGTCTAACCGAGATGGGCGAGCGGACGCGCTACGCCCTTTTTTTTCGTCGAATTTCAGGAGATAGAAAAAATGAACATTGATTTGACTCCCTTGCTGGCTAGCTTTAATGCGTCATACATCATTATTCCGGTGCTTGCTGTTGCTGCTGTTTTCCTCACTGTGGTGGTGGTTATCCTCTCTGTAACCATCATTATCGACATTATTCGCGGTGACTTTGATAAGGGTAGCAGTCGCTTTTTTGGTGGCTATAAACCAAAAATTCCCGACATTTTCGGCCCTGTCGATAATCGAGACGATCTATTTTTAGATCGCTACAGGCGAGAAAAGAAAGAGTCCGATTATAGAAACTGGAAGAAAGACAGGGGCTTTTAATCATGGTCGCCCAACTCTTTTACCTATTCTCGTTCGCCCTCGGTTCTGTTTGTGCCTGGGCCATCATCAAGGGGATATCATGAAAAAATTGTTTATACTATTTTTCTGCCTGTGGTTTCTAAACTGCTCCATTCAGCAGGCCAGAGCGCAGGCAGCACCAATTAGTATTGTTCAAAATGCGCTTGGTGGCTCGTTCAGAAATTTCCTTGTAAAGCGTGGATTTGCTGCAAATGACCCGCGCTTTGGTGCTACTTTCTCCGGTGTTTCTGGCACGCTGGCAAGTTGGGCAACTGGTGCAGTTGCTCTTGCTGCTGGTGCTCTCAGTGCTCCGGCTTGGCTCACTCTAGCAGTTGGCGTGCTTGGCATCCCATTGGCAATAGCAGCAGGGGAAAACGCCGCTAAATGGCTATGGGACAAGAACAACCCTAAAAAGGTGAAAGTGAACTATCCCGCAAGGCCCGACGAAACACCCGCTTTTGCTGTCGGCGATGCTAATTGGGCTGTTTACGCCGGAGGCAAGGTTTATGCGCGTGGCAGTGATCCAAAATCAACAGGGGCGCAATTTGCCACGATGTTAGGGCAGGGTTGGCAGTTACGAGACCCTTGTTCTAGGTCGTCCAGCAGTATGTGGCAATGCACAGCCTACAAATGGGACGCTCAAAAGGAACAATGGGTAGATCAGTCTAGCTATTCTGTCTGGTATGAATCCTCGTCTCCAGTTGCTTGCCCTGCTAATCATTATGCAGACGTCACAGGCGCATGTTTTCCGAATGCTTTAGTGCAGCCAGCTAATAACAACGTACCGCAAGATATACAAGCGGCTGTTAATTCTATTCCTGGCTTTGACATGGGCAAGGCGGTCAATCCTGAAGTGATGGCAAGTACATTAAATAAAGCTTGGCAGGAAACAGCGGCGCAACCTGGCTATACTGGACTACCTTACGACTATACAAATCCCATTACGGCGGCAGACATTGCTTCATGGGGTGCACAGAATCCCGATATTTATCCAAAAGTGGAAGACTGGGTAAAGCCGCAAGACCCTGTGAATAAACCGTGGACACTTCCCAACACGACCGCGCCAGTTACAAGCTACGATCCCGGCGCAAACACAAATACAGGCACTAATCCGGCGGGTGCTTCTCAGGCACAAGTGAACCTTGGCCCTGATCCTGGTATCCCTGCGCCCCAGATGGAAGAGACCCCCACCGCGCAAGCAATCCTTAAGCCGATTTTTGATCTACTGCCAGATTTAAAAAATTTCAAAGCTCCGCCTATTGGTGGAGAGTGTCCGAAGCCAAGCTTTGAGGCTTTTGAAACCACTTTCAGACTAGAAAAGCACTGTGACTTAGCAGAGCAAAACAGGAACGCTATACGCGCCGGGATGATGGTTGTTTTCTCTCTGGCTTCCTTATTGATCGTACTGAGGGCTTAATCATGTTTGGTATTCTCGTATCAGCTTTTAATCTTGTCCTGGGCTTCTTGGTCAAGTCCGTCATGGTCAAGTTTGCTGTTTTCTTTGGCTTGTTCTTCATCACAACGGGCTTTATTGCTGTCCTAGTGTCGTCCGGCCTGCTGCCTTCTGCTACTGGCCTGAATTCTTCGCTCTCGTCGTTAAGCCCGTTTGGTGCTTACTTTTTCGACTTATTCGCTCTTAGCACTGGCATATCTATGGTTATTTCTGCCTACGTCACGCGCTTTATCATTCGCCGCATTCCTTTGATTGGATAAGACCATGCATAAATCTTTCCTATTTTCTTTGTTTAATTTTTCGACGGTAGAGCATAGCGTTTATGCGTTTTCTCTTTTTTTATTCCTGTTTTGGTTCGTTCTGCTTGCTGGCGGTCGATGTGTATTCGTTTGGCTTGGGCGCAAGGATAGACGCGTGTTTGATTCCTCCTTGTATAGGGTCTTTGTCGGTGATTGGGTCGCTCTTGGTCTTGTGCTTGCTATCTGTACTCTTGTGGCTGGATTGGTAGGCATGTTGTTTATGGCTGATCAGGCTCTATTGCGCTACGTTTGTGTAGAGGTCTGACATGCCTATCAATGCTTACACTGGTTTGATGGGTTCCGGCAAGTCGTATGAATCCGTCGTGTCTGTCATCATTCCCGCGATGGTTGCAGGCCGCACAGTCGTCACCAACGTGGATGGGATCGATGGTGACGCGATACGCGCTTACTGTGTCGAAAAATTGGGCCACGATGAAACGAAGCTAGGCACTGTACGTCATTGCAGTAATGAAGATGTCGCCAAAGCCGATTTTCTGCCGCATGGCACGACTGTAGATACCTTCTGTAAAGCTGGTGATATGGTCGTTATTGATGAAGCCTGGAGATTTTGGGGAACTGACTGCAAGCTCCTTAAGGAACACAAGATTTTTTTTCGTGAGCATCGTCACTACGTCAACGATGTAACCAAAGTGTGTTGTGACCTGGTGCTGATGGTTCAGGACATAAATGATTTAAATCGTATTCTCAAAGTCGTCGTTGAAGTCAGTTTCAGGACTACCAAAATTAAGAGCCTCGGCCTTAATAAAGTCTATCGAGTGGAAATGTGGCAAGGTTACAAGCAGCACCAGCGCACAAAAATTTCGACAGAAAACAAGACATACAAGAAAGAGATTTTCCCGCTCTATTCCAGTTATTCAGGAGGGCAGGGCACGGAACTACAGGTAGATAGTCGTCAGAACATCCTGAACAATAAAACGCTCTGGGTTTTGGGTGCTCTCGTCCTTGTGCTTGGTTCTGCCTCCGTCTATCTTGTTGGCCGCTTCTTTAATCCCGATACTCACACAAAAAAACAAGATGCCAAGGACAATAAAGGTGCTACAGACGCGCAAGGCGTTCAGGTCGCTAGTTCTTCCGGTTCAGGTACTACAATCGCTCCTGGAGGCGCTACAGTGGCCGCGCCAGCCTTCTCCGACCGCTGGCGCTTCGCTGGACAGTACACCACGAAAGAAGGGCATTTGCGCTCTGTCGTGGCAGATGGCCAAGGCCGTATCCGTATCGAATCGCCTTCTGTTTTCACTGGCAAAGATTACACCGCCCTTGGTCTAGTCGATGGCCAGCGTGTCACTGTCTGGACAGGCCAGGACAACAAACAGGCTCAAACACTCCCAGAGGTCAAAAAATGAAACGCGCAATTTTTGCTTTGCTGCTTGCTTGCGGATCTGTACAAGCTGCACCAGTCAACCAGCAGACCATTCCTTTGAAATTCGATTTTCAGATGCTGCAAGTAGGCTCTGTCATACAGCTTATTTACGCAGAAGCACTTAAGCAGCCTTATGTCATCGATCCAGAAGTGTTGGCAGATAGCAGGGCGGTTTCATTCCGATACGATGCCCACAATGGTGACATGCGCCCGTTTATCACTGGCTTCCTAGACTCGCTCGGCCTCTCTGTCCAGGTCAGAAACGGTGTCGATTACATAGCTAAGAAAAAAGTTATCGAACAACTGGAACAGCTTCCAGAGCTGGAAACCTTCGTTTATCGGCCAAAACATCGAGACGTAGGCTATATAAGCAGGGTGCTTGCGCCAGTGTTCAAGGGCAGCTTTGCCAGTAACAAAGCCATAGCCGCTAGCGAATCATCAAAAGTCACTAGAGACGTGCCGCAAGGCTCAGCCGCCTCCATGATCGATCAGACTGCCGACGTACTGCTATTCACTGGCACGGCCAAGGAAGTGGCGACGCTGCAAAAGCTATTGCCCCAGATTGATGAGGCAAAAGGCCAGGTCATGGTGAGGGGCGTTGTCTATGAAGTCGCCAGCACTGACAAAGAAGGCTCTGCTTTTGCCCTGGCTCTCAGCATCCTGGGCGGCAAGTTCTCTATCATCAATGGTGGATCGGCCACCCTGGACAGTTCTATACGCTTGAAAACAAATAGTATTGACGCTGTTTTCTCTGCGCTATCCAGTGACTCCAGGTTCAATGTGATATCCAAAGCAAGTGTGCGCGTCGGTTCTGGTGACACTGGCCGATTCAACAGCGGCCAGGAAGTGCCAGTACTCGGCGCTGTATCGTATCCAACTGGTGCAGGCCAAGCAGTCCAGGACGTGCAATATCGAAATAGCGGCGTAAGCTTCGAGGTAAAACCAAGCGTTCGTGACCAGGTAGTCGATTTAAGGGTCAAGCAGCAAATCAGCGATTTTGTGAGTACAACTACAGGTGTCAATAACAGCCCAACCCTGAACAAGCGCGAAGTTGAAACAACACTGAGCTTGCAGGATGGTGACGTGGTTGTATTGGGTGGACTGAGCCAAGACAAACAAACCGGCTCACATTCTGGCCTGTCGTTCCTGCCCGCATTTCTGCACTCTAAAGGCAACGAATCCGCCAAGTCTGAAATACTTTTGGTCCTCCAATTGCAGAAGCTTTAGAGTAACCCTATGCATCTCTCTTTTTGTAATATTTACTATTGATTATTGCTCTTAGTCCAAACACTAACGCAAGGACATAACCTGAGCCATTTTTGACTACCGATGCCCAGAAGTGGAAGTCATGGGCTGTTGGAGACCCTGAACTAAAAAAAAGATCATATGTGAAGTAAATACTCCCTACTAGAGTAGACACACAAAGAATTGCGTATTTCTTTTCTGACATTTCTAAACCTCAAATTTTAATTTTTTGTTTAGAAATTATGGCCTGAAACTTTAGCAGTCTCTAGCAGTATTTTTTCTCGCTGTAATTCTTATTAACTATACAAGCGGCCAGGTAACACCTGGCAAAATATCCAGCCTGGTGGACACTAAGGAAAATTCCGTTACTGTTTCGTAGACGTGGACGCAGAGGCAGCAGCCTGCCTATTACCTGGATTTTTAGCGGGCAAGCCGCGATGTGATGCAGGGGGCATTGAGCAAACACAAACCGCCCCCATCATGCAAGACAGCTTTGCATTCAATTTCTTGTATCATCTGCAATTTACTTGCACCTGATACAACGACATGCAGTTAGAGCTTTTCCCATTCGAACCCATGACCGTATCCGAAAAACAACACATCTACGAAAAAATTCGTGGTCATTACTGGTTCATTCGGAACTGTCGAAAGAACCCAATTCATGACGCCAGGCGGCGCAGATTTTATAGATTAATTGAGGCCGAAAAAAAACGCCTGCTATTAGCAGGCGTCTCAAAGCGCGAAATACTTGATTATTTAGCTTGCTGCCGCTTGACCTGTTCCAAGACTAAAATTTGTCCATTTTGCAAGGGAGAGAATCGACCTATTTACAGCCGACTTCAGCATCTTTTGCAGCCATTTTAAAAGTGCCTTCAATTTCGCATAATTTATATTATGTCAAATTGCGGGCTGTATAAGAATAGGCACTGTTTCTGCCCCTTTTTCAAAAAATGCTTCTCACCTTCTGGCGCGCAGTATAGCCAATCCCCCACAAAATACAATCCCAGCTATGTATCAAGATGCTACTGACCTTTTCGGTGAAGTCGTCGTGACCGAAGACGACCTGTTTAACTGGGTGGCCGCTGTTGCGCCCAGGTGGCTATCACCGGAACGGTCCTACCGGAACTACGTGCGCTCCTGGGACGTGGCTGGCAAGGTCAAGGCGGCAAAGCTGCGAGGCACGTTTGAAGCCACCATCGCCCATAAAAAAACGCCCTGGCATGGGCGTTTTGCTTTGGATCAGATCGTCTGACTACATGATGTAGCCCATGTCACTTGCGCCTGGCTTCCTGACCAGGCGTACTGGTTCGCCCACTGCAAAGCCCTGGTAAGGGTTTTGCACATGCGTGGGATTTGTCACCTTGTAGCGCGGATCATTGAATGCTGGGTCTTGGCCTCCCGGCAATATCGTTCTGTCTGGGAAGCCGCCCTCATGCTGGCCTGTGCCGTTGATCACGTGCATACGCGCCAGGTCTTTTTGCTCCTGCCACTTGATGTAGACGAAGTAACCCAGGCCAGCAACAACGATCAGTTTGACCGGACTCATTTTTTACGGCGGCGGAACTGGCCGTTTTTATTGCGTGGTGGTGTGCGTTTTTTCTTGGTCATGGTGTTGTCCTTAGTCTGTCAATGAGCAGTTCTATCTGTACCTGCATCTTGGTAATACGGCGCTCCAAAATGATGATGTAGCCAAAGGCCGGTATTACCAGCACGTTTGAAAACTGGAGGATATCGGCCAGGCTCATTTTATTTGTTGCCTTTTTCAGCGATGACGCCAGCGAGAGCGCCAGCCACTGCACTGGCACCATGCAGGTAGATGCCGTATTCGCCTGGAACCAGATTAGCCAGCACTTGCGCCATGATGCCAAAGCCTGCCCAGGTAGATGCTTCTGTGAGTCGTTTCATAGTTCACCTCAAAAGTAATTGAAATTGATCCCGCTATCGTTATTCGATACCGGGTCTGTGTTGCCCACGCCCCAGGGGTAGGTTTTTTCCCACAGCGGTTTCCCATCCACCCCGACCGCTGGCCGGACGCCAAAAGCGTCCAGTGGATCCGCAATCAGATGACCGCCGTAGATAATCAGTTCGCCGCCAGCCGTAAAGCCTTCTTTGATGACCGTTGGCACCGAATCGCTGATTGATCCGTATGCGCTCTTTACGCCCTTTATCAGGACGTAACCACCGACGACCAAGGCGGCAACCTTGGCGATGTTGATAGCGTCCGTTGTGTTCATTAGCCCACCGTCCAGATTTGGTCCTGGCCTGTCGTGCTGACGTTACCGCCCACGAACACATCCGGTGTTTGCTGGTCCCAAGCCTGTTCGCTTCGCACTTGGTTGGCGATGTAGTCGGGACTTGTCAGCCAGTTGTAGTAATTGCCGCCGCTGGTGATAGGCACCTGGGAGCCACCAAACAGAGTGTTAAGCATGCTGCCCACAGCCCCGCCCACGACCTGGGCCGCGCCACTGCCTACGGTGCTGGGCATGCTGCCAGTGCCGAGCGGTGGCCGTGTGGTGACAGGTGCGCCAGCGGCACGCGCCTGGCTTGTGCGTGAGTACCAGAATGCGCCAGCAATAAGCACAGCGCCAATCAGGAAGTCATTATTATTTCTCATGGTGGTCATGCGTACACCCCGTTTTCGTAAAGGTTAATTTCACGGTTCCGCCTGTTGCGGATTCCGTTTTGTAGATGCGCTGCCACCCAGCCCACGGACTGGGCTGCAATGTCGCGGATGCCCTGCCCTGCGTTCACTGAGTCAGCGAACTTTTTAAACGACCTGGGCGACATGTTGTAAGCGATGTGTACGAGTGCATCAAATTCGTTTTGCGTCATCGGTGCGGTGACATACAGGCGCACCCACTTTGCAGCGCGGTTTTCCAGATCGTCATTGAACATGGCTTCAGCTTCAGCCAGGCTGATGGCCGCTGGCCTGGACTTGGAAAAATGGCCGTATCCTACGGTCCAGCCGCCGTCCCCCAGGTCATAGGGCTGGAGCTTCAGCCCTTCACTGGTCTTGATGATTCGCTTCAGTTCTTCGCTTGGGTACATATCTGCCAATTCTGTATAAGTTACTGTTCCTGCCACTTCGTCCACGGTATCGGCCAGCACATCGGCGATGCCGTAATCTTCGCCAGTTGCCCAGCTAATTTCCTCTGCCTGCTCTTGCAGCTTGGTCGTCACGATGACGACCGCTGCAATGACGCTTGCCAGCAATACGATGCGCATTACAGGACCGTATAGCTGATTGATCTAAATCGCCCGTTCGGGTCGCCTGTAGGAAAGTAATACAGCCCCATGCCTGCGGGTATAGTCACATTAGTACCCAGCACTAAATCATATTGCGATGCAGCCCCTACATAGTCATGTGAAAGAATCACGATTCCATCAATTGCCGTTGCTGGTGCTGTAGCTTTTGCAAGAAACGATTGCCGCCCATTGCCTGTGTGCTGCACCTGTGCAGCATGTACGACGATGCCATTTACATTTGCTGCAGCAGATACAATCTGCACCGCAGTACCAGCCGTAAGTGCCCCCGTTTGCGCCCATCCCGCCGTCATTGCTGGCAGCTTGTTTGTAACGTTCACATTGCCAGAAATACCGACTGTCTGCCCTGGTGCGATCGTGGTCGTGCTTTGTATGTTGGAGTCTTCAAAACGACCCGTTCCCAGTTTGATGAAACCATCAATCACACTGGAGCCGTCATAGCTGGTAATGGATACCATGCCTGTCTTAGGCAGGCCGATAACGGACTGGCCTGGCTTCAGGGCGAATTCGTCGCTGTTACTGAATTTGACCTTGACGCGGTTTTCTGATGTGCTGGACGTGCCAGACACAAACCAGATGCCCGTTGCCTCAGCAAACAAAATTTGCTGGGGCTTGGATGCTGTCAGATTGATGCTGTAATCATTCATTGTTTATAGGCCAGCAAGGCCCCCACGATAGCGATACCCGCGATAGCAGAGAGCATCATCTTTTGATTCGGGTCTGCTTTGCTGGCTGCAAATGCGTCAGCCAGTTTGGCGTTTTGTTCAGCGGCGTAGGTGAACACGTCCTTAGCGCCAGTAAGCTGGTTTTTGTTGCCATCAGCGACAAAGCCGAAAGCGGTTTTCATGATGGCAAGCTGGTCATCGTTGCTGGCCTTCAGTTGAGCAAATGCACTGTTGACCACGCCTGCATTGTTAATCATGGCGTTTTGCGCCAGGCTTCCCATACCATTGACCACGTTACCCAGTACACCAAAATCAGTGACCATCGTAGAGCGGTCGCTGTTGTCATACATGCTGGTGCTGCTGGTACTCGTTGAACGACTGTCAGATGTCCGGTTATCAGTGAAGACCGTAGAGCTATTGCTAGACCTGTTACTCGAATCAGTGAAATTCGTTGAACGGTTCGAACTGTCGTTAAAGTTGGTTGACCTGTTGCTGAAGTCAAGAAACTCGGTGTTACTGCTGGTGTTTGTATGCGTGCTGGCGTCTATTGCATTGTTAGAGCCATTCAGACCAAAACCGCTGTCAGCAATTTGCATGCTGTTGTCGGTGTTGGTGGTGGTCGCGTTGGTAGTGGTGGTACTGGTGTTGCTGGCATCACTGGAGGAATCACCGCCCAGGTAGCAATACTGCTTACCAAAGCTGGTGTCATCGTCCCGCTGTTTTATGCGCTTCAGGCTCATAATTTTCTTCTCAAAATATATCCGGCGATTTCATAGCCCTGCTCCTTGGCTTTTTTGACTAGCCCTTTGCGGGCGGTCTGGAAGCCTACAGAGCGGTAACCAGTGGCTTGCTTCAAGTGGTGGTCAATCAGCAATGACAGATCAGTGTTTGCCCGGCCTGCTGCTGCCAGTACCCACAATTCGCCGTTATCGTCCCTGGTCACGTAGGCACCGACAATCCGGCCATCGTCTACAATCTTCCAGCACTGCCCCGCCGCCATCATTTTGTCAATGCTGTACTTCTCACCCAACTGTGAAGCAAGCCCGGCAAGTAGAACCTGCCGGACCTCTTCAGGCTTTGCTATCGCAACAAGAGCCACGCACCCGCCCCGAGTAATATGTAAAACACTGGTATCCCGCCCACACTGCCCAGGCCACCCAGACCGCCAGCACTGGTGCCGCCAAAATCTGGGTTACTGGATGCGCTGCCTGTCTGCGTGGAACCGTTCGTATGATTCTGAAAATTCTTAACTGATATCCAGGGAATATTCAGGCTGACTGGTGTTGCAGCGGTAGGCGCACCACTCGCGCCAGAAGGGCCAGCGCCAGTCTGAAACGTTAGTGGTGGTAACCATGCGCTGCTCATTTGTCACCCAGTAAAACAAAGGCCAGAGCAGCAAGGATCAGGATATTCATGGTGGACATGCCGCCTATACCAGCATTTGCGCCAGTATTAGCAACTTGAAGCTGTCCATCTGCATAAGCACCGTTAATCTTTGCCTGGATGGCGTTGTACACAGCGCCGTTAATACCGTTCGCCAGTACTGTGCCCCAGTCGTTCTGATTGGCCGCGCCACCATTTGCCATCTGTGCGGTAAATACGCTGTTATTGTTTCCGGCAAACAGCGCGAAGTCCTGGGCATTGTCTAGCGCCATATCGTTCCCCTTTTACAGGTTGGTTGGCGCGTCGAGAACCTCGGCCACACAGTTGATAACAGAGCCGCCAGCGTCTGTAATCCATGTATTGAACTCGATGTTGTCGTACACCAGCACTGACTTGCCGTTTTCTGTCGCGGCGTGCATGGTTGGCACCTGGGCTGCATAGTTGTTGTCACTGATGAAGTCGATGACGTACAAGTTTGCCTGCGGGACTTTCTTGTTATCCGATTGCGTGAATCGGTTTTGCAAGTCGGTCTGGTCAAACATCACGTAGCTGTTCTTCTTGACTTCTACGCGGTTCACGTTGCCATCTGTGGACGATGTCCAGTTAGTCCCGGTGTAGAAAACCCAGAGGCGTTTAATCAGCGCGCCACGCAATTGCAGCGGCAGGCTGAACTTGCCAGCGACTGGCGTGGACGTGGTGAACGGGACCATTTTGAGAATGGCGGCATTACCCTGGCGCTGTTCAAAGTAGCCAAAGGCATTCAGCGCCGGGGCCACTGCACCGGAGTTGATAGTCACCTCAAGTGTGACCAGACCAACGGATGTCAACGTCATCAAGTCCAGGCCACCCACTTCCTTGACTGGAAAGTCGGGCTGGTCGCGCTCGGTGAAATCAATCATCAGCTTCTTGGTGTTGTCCGCCTGGTTTTTGTAGTTGTTGATGGAGTTCAGTTCAGAACCCTTCAACTGCCAGATGGTACGCGCACCCAGTTTGATGACGACCAAGTCAATCAAGCTTTTAGTGAAGGTTGTACCGGACAGGTCCAGCATGATCTTGCAGAGCGTCAGGGCTTCAGCAGGTATTTGCAGCGTGGCCTTTTGGCCTGCAACAACGTTCTGGAATGGATTGAGTGGCTTGTTAATCATGGTCTTATTGTCCGGTCAAAGCGCGACGAGTGATGCTTGATGTCACGCTGAATTGTTGTAGTACCCAGATCACCGCTAATACGGTGGCCGTGGTCTTGAGGGCTTCTTTGATTTGGGGCATCACGGCACCTTATTTAGGCAGGTAGTCGCCGATTACTGGAATCGTGACTGACTTGTTGATGAGCTTTGCAATGGCGAACACAGCCAGTACGAAAGCAGCTTGGTGAAGGTAGGTTTTCATTGCATCCTCGTTAAATTAAAAATCAGGTCTGATAATCTTTAACGAGTGCCTTCAGCTTTGGACTTTTTGCGACGATGTACGCAACCAGCAGCATGCCTATGGCGTAACTGATGGTGTCCTGGCTAATCTTGGAAAGACTCGGTAAATATTTCATGTGCTCAGATTGCATCATCTGCAATATGAAAAACAGAGGGCGTGAAGCCGCTAGAACTAGGACTATGCTGCCTAGTGCTAGTGGCGTTTTTAGCGTGGGATTTTTGCGACTACAGGGGTGACTGTGCGGTTTTGTTTGTGGAAATGCAGGAAATGGAATTGCCTTAGCGCCTTTATCTGGTCTGGTGGAATGTCCATTTTCTTAGCCATCACGACACGGTGCGGTTCTTCGCCCAGGTAGCCGCACCACATTTCCGTGCAATTACTCATAAAAGATTTATCCAATTGCGCCGGGAACTGGCTTGCAGCGATGATGTGCAGTCCATCATGTCTACCATCATTGCAGCAGTCTGCCCAGGCTTCAGGAGCGTAGCTTGGTGTAGTGTATGTTCCCAGCTCTTCTACCATGTATACGCAGTTACCTGCCGCGCTGGCGATCCGGCATAGCATTTCAAATTCTTCGCGCCTGCCCTTCCTGTCCATAGCACGCAGCCTGTAACGCACCCTGAATTCTTTCTTGAACGTTTGCTTTGCTAGTTCAGTGAGCGAAGGCACCAACTCTGCATACTTTCCGTTCTCATCTTTTTTATCAAGGATGATAATTCGCTTTGGTTTTAGCTTGTCCAGGGCAGCTTTCATCAGCAAGCCCTTGCCATGTCCTGACTGGGCTATGAAAGCCCATATCCTGGCTTCATTAGTTACTGCCATCGCTGCCATCCTCCCTGGGGTTGATGTCTTTCATCTGGCGTTCTGCTTCCGCCTTCCTGGCTGCAAAGTACGCCTTGCCTATGACGATGGCCTGCATGGTTGGCGGGAGGGCCACGATCAGCAATTGCACCTCAACAGACAGATACTGCCTGGCATTCCAGCCGTGCTTTTGTTCTACCGCCGTGTAGGCCGCTGCAATGCGGTTGATAGTGTCAGGCGGGTAGCAGTCAGCCAGAAAGGGCATGGCGGGCGTGAGCATGGATATGGCCATTGCCAGTATTTGCGCATTCTCTGCCGCCGCTTCGTCTATGCTGGGTTCCGGTGGTATCGGGTTGCCCTGTTCATCGTGCGGGATGGCGCCAGTGTCAAACGTGGATTCAGTTTGCGCTACGTGGGCCAGTAGCTGGGCCTGCTCAGGCGTGAGTTTTTCAGTCATTTGCAACTCCAAACATAAATGGGCGGGATGGCTTTCTTGCTTTGGCTTGCGGGGCTTCCGGTTCCGGCTGTGGCGCTGGTGGCGTTGGTGCCTGGGCGTTTAGTTTTGCGCGCAGGTTGTCTGCCTGGGCCTTGTTGCGGGTGAAGTACTGAGCGCCACAATCTGGGCAGTGGCGGTATGGGTTCGCGCCATCCTTATCAGTCTTGATTTTGACGTGGGCATGGGGAAAGCCACATTCTGGGCAGGGCGTACGCCCTAACATTTCGCTTGCCATCTTATTGCTCCTGATGCCCTCCCCTGTAGAGAATCAGTTGCTGGTTTTGTCCTGTCCAGCCCCAGGTTTCGCGGCTGGCTAGACCGCTGTTTCTGGTTCCGGTGCTGGTTCCGGCGTCGTGTTCATCATGATGGTGGCGAGTACTTCTTCGCTGGCGTCAACTTTGCCTTGTATGTCTTCCAGTTCGGTGCCTACCTCTTCCAGCTTTTCCGTGATAATTGCATGGTCGCCCATGAGACTTTCCAGACCTTGCAACACGCTGGCTTCAAACACAGAAGGCGGCGCGATCACTGGCGGTGGTGCTGGTGCTGCGATCAGCGTGGCAACGTCTGCCTGGACTTCAGCAAAACGGGCCAGGCCAGTATCGCGTATACATTCATCTTCTTTCAGTCGTTGCAGGTTGGCGAAGATTACCGCCAGTGCTGCTTTTAATTGTTCATTGGTCATGGTTCAAGCTCCTTTTTCAGTTTTTGCCACTGGTTGTAAATTGCCACTTTCAATAAGAAACTTTTCACCGTGGCTGGAATGAAAAGCTTGTATCGCTTCCAAATGTCTACGCCTTCCTGCTCAAGATCAGTGCTCATATTTCCTCGCGCATTTGTTTGCTATCTCGATTAAAAAATTAGCGAACGCTGGCGGCGTGGCTTCACGTTCCTTTTTGCTGATCTCTGGCCGGCGCTTCAGTCGTCGACCGTCTTTGCGCCGGCCGCTGGATGCCACCACACAGGGGGCCTCACCCATGACAAAGGGAATATCTGGCAGTTCGGCCGGTTCAATGCCGACTATGTACAGCAGTGTCTTTTTCTCTGCCTTATGGCCCCACCAGAACTGCGACACCATGATGGTCCAGCCTCCAAACTCGTCTCTGTGGCCAGGAGAAGGCAGGCCAGCGGCTGCCCATAATTTTGACTTCGCCGGGTGTTCCAGCACGCCGCCACATTCGCGCACCTTTTTTACTGCAAAGTAGGCAAGGTCTTTTTCGTCGTGCCTGGGCTTGGCGATGTGGCTCAGCTGCCCCCAGGCACGGCAGGGAGGATGCGCAATAACGGGGGAACCGCCCTGGAATAATCTGGCGTCTCGTTCCATGTCCCAGCAATCCACGCCGGGTATGGTCTTGTAGTGGCTATCAGCACGAACGAACAGGGCGGCAATCATGATTCCATGGCCTCCCTATCGGCATGCATAAAGCCACGGCTATGCATCTTGGTCTTGACATGGCCTTTGGTCATCCTGGGCAAGGTCTTGGCCCAGGCGATGTAATCATTGACCAGCTCCTGACTATCGGCTGTCTGGTCACAGTACGCAGCCACGTAGGCTAGGAAGTTTGCCAGCAGCCTACGGGATTGCAGGATAGATAGTGCTTCGCTGTCTATGCTGCCTATGCGCGTTTCTTCCGGCAGTGCCTTTTCTTCCGCCTGGTCGTCGGTCGTTTCATCTTCGCCTGTCAGGTCTTTCTTGAGGCCACGTGACCAAGACAGCATGCGCTTGCCTTCAAAGGCTTCCACGTATTCGCGGAACTGTGCGCCTGCTTTGTCATCGCCAGCCATGTACCACGCCAGCAGCTGGAACGGATGCGCGCCCTTGTTATCGCTGCCTACCTTGGATGCATGCATGGTCACCTCGCGGGACATGCCCCAGGCTTGATCCTTGCCGAACTTGGCAATGTATTCAGCGGCGAACTGTCCACCGCGCACGTCCAGGCCGTGGGCCAGTACATCGGTCATTTGCGCCGGTTCACAAAGGCCGGCCTTTAGCAAAGCCACGTACCAGGCGTATTTCAGTTCGTCGATTTCGCGGGATTCCAGCTTTTTATCGCGTTCCTTCACGTTGCCGAAGGCCGTAGGCGTGGCAAACACAAGGTCATGTTGGTGTGGATGCCAGCCATTGTCCCCCACGGTCACCTCCAGCGATGTGACAGAACCCTTGCGCACTCCCTTGGACAGGATGCGCTTGTATGTCTTGCAGTTCTTGAAAAAGGCTTTGGCCTTGGTGAAGGCTGGCAGTGTATCGGCCAGCGCCTGGGTAATCTGGTGCGGGAATGTCATGGTCATGAGCCAGACGTAGCCGCCCTGCCCTATCCATGCGGCCATTGCCGTGGAAAGCTCGGACTGGCGCACGGCGCATATCTTGGCGCTACACACTGGGCAGGCCCAGACGGATTTACAGGTGGTCACGCCGTGCATCCGGCTTGATTTTCCATCATTGGCGCGATAAAGCTGGACGCTATCGGTTACATTCGCCACGCCGCGATGGCACCAGCATGTGCGGTGTTGCTCCTTCATGTCCTTGCCATGCGCATACAGCAGGCCACCCGCCACCCTCTGTAAATCGTACTTCTTGAACCTATTCGATTCAGGCACATACGCGCCCTCGTTGCTTTGGCGGTTTATGGATTTACCATTAATACCAAGGTTATTAGACACGGTCATTTTTGAGCTACTCCCCTGCTTTGCGCCAGGGCGTGAGCCAGCGGCAGGGGCGCTATGGCGCTAAAGCAGTCGTTCAGGGCATCCTCAGCCGCACGGAAGGGGGCGGAGTCGAACGGCACCTTGCGCGCCTCCAGCGAGCGTTTAGAGGCCGCAATGGCGGCTCCCGCTCGGTTTAGCAGGTTCATCATGTGTAAAACTTCGTTGTAGGTGTCGAATTCAAGGGGTTTTGGTAGGGAAAGCTCCCTATCCCCTTCCAGGGCTGCAAGCTCGGCCAGCGTGGGGATGCGGCTCATGATGTCTGCGCCCTGGCGGCGTTGTAGCCGCTGTTCCATTCGCGGAAGGCGTCAGAATTGATGTAATACGGGTTAGCGCCAAGCGCAAAGCCGCCCAGGCAGGCGGCATATCCTTTTTGGAATGGGGTATCCATCATGCGAACCTGAGTTCTGACAGTGCTGCACTATGGCGGTTTAATTCGCCTTCCCAGTAGGCGATTTCTTGCAGGATGAGTGTTTTCTTAACGAAGTCTTCGCCCAGAGTTTCGACCAGATGCCTGGACACTTCGAGCTGCTTTTCGGCCTCGTATTTCTTCACAAAGACTGCTGACCGAGCAATATTAATCGTTGCTTCTGAGATAAGTTTCATGTCATCCACCTGTAGGCCCTTGTCGAAAGTTGCCGGGGGACTGGCCGGATCAGGGCCAAATTCGACAGGGGAGGGAAACAAATGAACCCCCCGGCACACGGATAATAGTTCGATGTTATGGAACGTGTCAATGCCTTCGAACGTTCGGGCTTAATGCACCTTGTACGTTTAGCAGCATTTGACTATTATTTGCCTACGCCTAGCTCTAGGCTGTCTACACAGGGGAACAACATGAACACAGTGGAATATTTACAACAGGCGAAACGCCGTCTAGGGATAGAGAGCGATTACGCTCTAGCGAAAGCCATGGGTGTATCCCGTAGCAATATGAGCAGCCTTGCGAACGGAAAAACAACAATGTCCGACGAAACAGCGTTAAAGATGGCGAAAATACTTGAATTACACCCTGCTATTGTGCTGGCGGATATGCATGCAGAACGTGAGAAAGACCCAGCGATTAGGGCAGTATGGGTTTCAGTGATGGCGAAATTTTCACTGGGTTTTGATGTGCTGTGTGGTTTGGCTGTAGGCAGGAACTTGAAGGCGGCGTAGCCCTTCCCTGTTGATCACACAGGCTAAATACAGCCTGCAAAATGATGGTATTTATATTATGTTAAATTTCGTCTGAAAAGGATGTAAAATTCAGCAGCCTCTCTTTCGGAAAAAGACGGTTAGCAAGATCTTTCGCACATCTTTCAATCGTCTATTTGCGTATCTTTCACAAATTTCTTAATGTGACATAGGTTGGATACAAAACTAGAACTGAGGAAGCGCCGCTCGTGAGGGACGCATCCGCCCAAAGATGCGCCTGTTCCAGTTATTTCCAGGCGCTGTGGCGCCATGGCCGAACTAAAAGCGGCCACCTGCCAGTACATCTATCGCATACAGTTCTGCGAAAAAAGTTACTTGCAGCCCTCGTTCTTGGACCGCGTCTGAACCGGTACTGCATTGCTTCTTGTTTCTATTGCAGGCAACTAGCGGTGCATCAATGTTTCGTTATGCAAAGCGCGTAAAGCCATCGGCGCTCCAGTCTTCGCTGCCAACGCCATGGTGGACACAAAACAGTCCTTCTGGATCGTATTTTGATTTGATAGCCCGCAATTTCGAATAGTTCTCTCCCCAATATTCCTTTTGCCAGGCGCTGTTAAAGTAGTTGCTCTCTGAAACATACGAACCTGAATTTGGGGCAATCTTGCGCAATTCAGCAGCAGCCAAATCGATGTCTCGGGCTACTCTGCGTGCGGCAGCCAGATCTACGGTCGGTCGCGGAAATCCCGGATAGGCTGGGGGCCTTTCTCCTTCGGCGATGATCACGAGCGTAAAGGCGTCGACGACCGCTGGATTTGTAGTGGTCTGTAGTACGGCAGCACGAACGTCAGATGGTGCGCCTGCCAAACCTTTTCCGATATGGAGTCGGACCATCTGGTGGCGGCTTGCAGCAAACAGTGCGTCTGCAAGAGACTGCTGCCTGTCCGCCTGCAGTAACGATGCGGGTAGCCAAAGCGAGTCGTAACCGTGCAGGAAAATACCGACCTCGCCCTGATCACTTTTCCCCCAACCATGATGTTTGGGGGCCCCTTCACGGGTATCCCGCTCCATTGAAGAACTTTTGTCGAGGTCCCACCAGGCCCGCGCGTCCCAGGCCCATGCACCAAGCGGCGACAAAACGGCAAAATCATCAGGCGATGCTGTAACCCAATCGAAGAATGGCTGCCATATCGCGAGTACATGCTTAGGGTCCAGCCCCTGACTAATCATGCCAAGTTCCAAGACGTTGTCCGATTTGAGGTGAACATGCTCGCCCCAGTGCTGATTAAACAAAGTCTCATGATAGAAGGCAATGAAATGAGCGATTAGGCGCATGAACGCTGCGTCTGATCGCGCTTTGATTTTCCCCCACGCGCCACCGAAAAACAGGGGCAGATCGTGGGTTCGCAATGTGACTCTGGTGATCACTCCGAACGTGCCGCCGCCTCCACCTTTGAGCGCCCAAAACAGATCGGCATCGTTGAATTCGTTGACTATGCGCACCTGGCCATCTGCGGTAACGATTTCGGCTTCAAGCAATCCCGCAGCTGCTGTGCCGAAACCCTTTGAAAATGAGTTAAAGCCACCACTTTGCACCAGTCCGGCAACACCGACCGTCGTGCAGCTGCCGCCCTGAACGTAACGCCCACCTTCCGTCGTTACGGCTTGGTACAGGTCCATCCACATGGCACCAGCACCTGCACTGACGGCCGGAACGGGCGCGGCGTGGCCGGAGCCCCCTTGGACGATGAATGCATCGTGCAACGTGACCTTGCTCATCGCGCGCGTCCAGATCAGCAACGAGTCGGGCGCGTTTGACGTGCCCAAATAGCTGTGCCCGCCACCCTTGACAACAAGGCGTAGCTTGTTCTTCCGTGCGAAGGTGATGCCGGCGGCTACGTCACTGGAATCTCGCGCCTCAATGGCATACTCGCTCAGTCTCGGTGTCCACGCATCGAGCCATCCTGAATTTTCAGTTCCTGCTGGCTGGTCGCCTATCCAGTACGGATTCCCGACATGCTTGAGCGCGTCGAGACAAGCTACGCCATCTGGTTCGGTCTGACATGCGTGAAACAAGGACTGGACTTTTATCAAACTGCCGCCGACATCGTTGTTCAACTTTGCCCATTTTGCAGCGTCTGGCCACGCAACATCAGTGGGCCGCACCCGCTGGTAAGGTAACTTTGCCGACAGGCTGGAACCAAATGACAGCTTCAACGGCGGCAGAGTGGTTGCCGCAGCCATCGCTAACGACGATAGGAAATTTCTTCTTTTCATGGGAAAGATTCAAATAACGAATGCTGGCAAAGATACTAAATTTTCTCCTTCCCCTAAAGACAATTGTGGCGAACCGGGCGCTGTGTGGGGCGAACCGGAATGATGTGCTCCCTAGCAGTGGAAACGCAGCATACGATCTGCGATACGTCCGGCGGCGGTCAGATGCAGATAATGCTGATTCGCGACGATGGGATGCAAGTCGCATTATAATTTTTACAATTTCATGACAAGCAAAATTTCTAATTTTGTATTTTCACTACTTTTCAAGTGAAGGACTGCCGGCAAGAACGACAGACCTGAGATCCGAGGCAAAAGCAGAGCCCTCTTTCTTGGCTGAAGCAGCGATCAACGGCTTGATAGCGGTTCCCGAAGACTAATGTTAACAAACGGCAAAGAATCACGATAAAAAATGGGCCGCAAATTGCGGCCCATTTCAATATACAGTGACTATTGAGGTTTTCCTAAATGATGACAACACATCGCGTGCTGATTCTCCTATAAGAACCAACACGAGGGTACTGTCATGTATTATGTAAAGATCAATAATACTAAAACTTACTCAGCACCCATTTCCTTGATCAGGCGATCTGCCTTGTCAACATGCTTCATTTGCCACAGCATATAGCGCAGGTCAACCTGAATGGAGCGTGTATTGGCCTTGTTGTAATCCCAGTCAGAGATAATGGAATCCAGCGTGCCATCAAAAGCCAATCCTATGAATTCACCCTTGGCATTCAATGCTGCCGAACCAGAATTGCCGCCCGTGATATCCATTGTCGCCAGATAGTTCACAGGTACAGTCTTGAGTTGCGGATCTACATATTTCCCAAAGTCCTTCGCCTTGATTGCCGCCAATTGCGCTGCAGGGGCATTGAAATCGCCTTTGCCAGTTGCCTTGGGTGGAATGCCGTTGATGGTTGTAAAGGCATTCCAGGCCAAGCCGTCGGCCGTACCATGGTCACGACCAGTAACCTTGCCGAAGGTGACGCGCAATGTGCTGTTGGCATCTGGATAGACAGCCTGACCTTTGCTTTTCATGAAGGCAATTTTTGCCTTCATGTAGCTGCCATATGCTTGCTGGATTTTACCTGCCAGCTCCTCATCGTCCGCTTCACGCTTCAGGCTACCCTCATACATCGCGACCGCTGCTTTGATAAAACTGTCATTACTGGCTTTGAAGTCTTCCGGCTTAGCATTCAGCCATGTAGTGCGCACCGCTTTATCACCGAGTTTGCTGCCAGCATACAACGTGTCGAGCAGAGATTTCAATTCTGCTTCTAGCATGCCATCCTTGATACCAATAGCAGCATCAAAATTGGCATTGCGTTCAGCTTTCGGCTGTGCAGCATATTTGCTAAGACTGTACAAGACCAGAGCTTTGTCGACTTGTTCATCGTAGCTGCGCTCTACCGCATCGATGCCTGCCTTGAAGCGTGGCAAGTCACGTATCTGGAAACCAGCCTTGCGCTCTGCATCAGCTTTTGTAGATTCATTTGCCAGACGATATAAGCTACGTGCTGTCCCCAGGAAGCGTGGTGAAGAATTTGCCAGGTAGAAGTCGCGTTTACCAAGGGCGTCGCGTTCGGCGATCAACTTCTCAACTTGCTCAATATCAGAAGCAAACTCTTTATTGCGCCCAGGATTGCTGTTGATCCAGGCTTTCAGTTCATCATGCTCTTTGGTTTTGCGTGCCAGGAAGTCGCTTCCAGCATAACTATCCAGCATACCCTGCCGATTTTTATAGTAATTGTTGATGCCGGCAACCATGCCCGCATATTTGAGTTTAGCATCAGGATTATCCTTGGTCTCTTTTGCGATAATAGCCAGCATATCGCCAGAGTTTTTCACAAAAGCTGGATAGTTCCAATCAAAAGTGTACGCAACTTCTGATGGCAAACGATGGCGATTGGTGCGGCCTGGGTATCCCAGCACCATGATGAAATCGCCATCCTTCAAATTATCCTTGGCCATTTTCAAATGATGCTTAGGCACATAAGGCACATTATCTTTGCTAAATTCGGCAGATTTGCCATCTTTGCTGACATATGCGCGGTAAAAGCCATAGTCGCCTGTGTGACGTGGCCACATCCAGTTATCGGTGTCGCCACCAAACTTGCCCACGCCTTCAGGTGGCGCATGGACCAGACGTACGTCCTTGATTTCCAATTGCTTGATCAGGTAAAACTCCAAGCCACCATAATACGGATAAACATTGCAGCGATGGCCAACATCTTTTTCGCACTCGGCAACGATGGCCTTGGACGCCTTTTCTATTGCATCTACGCGGCTCTTACCATTTAGTCTGGCCGTATTTTTGTCAATAATTTTGTCGCTGACATTAAGCACGTCTTTGGTGACCATAATGCGCGAACCAGGAGAAGCAGGCAACTCCTCTCCCAGGCTATTCGCCAGAAACCCATTGGCCAGCAAGTTGCGTTCTGGCTTTGAATTGTGGGCAACACTATTGTAGACGCAGTGGTGATTGGTAGCGACCAAACCTTGTGGCGAGACAAAAGAAGCTGAACAACCGCCCAGACTAACGATGGCTCCCATAGGGAATTCAGTCAACTTGGTCAAATTTGCAGGGTCCAGTTTCAGGCCAGCAGCTTTAAGTTGCTTGGCAACTTGTGGCAATTGCTGTGGCATCCACATGCCTTCATCTGCGCTAGCTAACTGGCAAAGGCTCATGACCGCCAGCGTGGTAAATGTTTTTTTCATCATGTTGTTATAAAAAGATGTGAAAATTATGGGTGATTTCCCTCGGCACGCTTATAGGGCAAGCCTGAAGCGCGGCTAGTTTAGTCTGAAAATCTAAAGGAAAGTTCAGTATTTTATGCAATTTTCTGCCATCTGCAGAATTTTGAGGCCAGCTCGTCTAGACATTTTTGACTTTCACACTGAAACTAGTCAGCATTTTCATGCTCAGACACAGCTGCAGTTGTAGGTTTGATTTGCAGCTCCAATTGTTTTTCTGCCTGCCTCGCGGCACGCTCCGCAACCAGCTCCGCATGTAGTGAAATAATCTTGTCTGCGGCGATATGCAGCTGCTTCTGGACTTCTTCCCTCTCAGTTTTGATAGAAGATAGATGACTTTGCAATATTTCTAGACGCCCTCTTTCTGAACTCAGCTCCTTAAGCATGAGGTCCCGGCTCTCGTTAAGTGCAGACAAATTGCCTTGCAGGCTGCCTATTTCTTGCCGCAAACTGCCAATATCATCATGCTTGATGAGCAATTCTTTTTGGTGATTTTTAATCAGTTCTGCCATCAAGCTTCGCGCCTGATCCAGTTCTTTTTGCAGCTTACCTGACTGCTGTCGCTCTCTGTCAATCTCCATTAATGCGCGCTTTTCTGAGGCATTAAATCTTTCCTCCGTCATCTGGGATACCTGCCGCTGTTTTTCCAACTCCAAAGTGAATTCGAGACTGCGTTCTTTTAGCTGAGATTGGTAATTGATTATTTCCGCTTTTCCTGCGTCTAACTGTGAGGCAAGTCCCTCATTCTTTGTTTGCAGCGCCGTGATGCGATGCTCCAGATCCTGAATGATCGTTTCAGTCGATTTCAACTTAAGCAAATTAGCTTCCATTGCTTTATTTGCAGCCTGCTCCGACATTTCTGCGGCTTCTTTTGCGGCCTTAGCTTCAACAAGTTGCTCAGCAACTTCAGAGCGGTAAGTCGTCAGCGATTCCTGTGCCTGCCCCATTGCTGTCATCCAAAGGCTGATAGCCATTTCTGCGGTTGCCTGCTTCAAAGCTTCAGGCAAATCAGGGTGCTCTATTCTGACCCGGCTTTTTTCGCGCAAATCCTCCCAAAATCGATTCAAAGCCTCCGCAGGTGCTGACATGCTGCCTTTTCGCACCAATTGATAGAGTTTGTTAGCCGTTGGAGTGACGCCATAGCGAAAGAACATGGCTATGCACACTTCCCTATACAGATCTTGAGTTTGCGGGAATTGCTCGCGCAGCGTCTCAATATCAGCCAAAAGCATGCGTTCATTCTGTGCGGGCGTATCCATAGCATCCTTTCATTGTTCTAGTTAATAATACTACGTATTACATAAAATATACAACTTTCATTAAAATAAATATGACATTACTTTTATAATGTCACTATAATTTGATTGGTTGTAAGAAACACAGATTTTCAAGCACTCACGATCCTCTTTCACTAAAATAAATGGATATCGACAATTCACCCGCCTTGGCAACCCTGGAAAATGTCTTGCTGCTCACGGACATGGATGGAAGTCATGGCAGCAATCGTGCAATGGGTAACCGGCCACAAATCAAGGCCGCGAACGACGTTGATGCGATCAAGGCCTGGCTGGCGCGCTTCTGGGATACAAAGACGACTTTTGATAATTATCGAAAGGAGGCTGAACGCCTGCTTATATGGTCGACCATGCAATTGGGCAAGCCACTGTCTTCTTTGACACATGAAGATTGGCTCAGTTATCAAATGTTTTTGGCCAATCCACAACCAGCTAGCCACTGGGTGATGCGAAACAAGCGCAAATTCGCGCGCAATCATCCTGAATGGCGACCATTTTCAGGGCCACTCTCGCTTGGCAGCCAGCGCCAGGCAGCTGTTATCTTGAACGTGATGTTTTCCTGGCTGGTGAATGCGGGTTACCTGGCAGGCAATCCACTGGCCTTGTCGCGTCAACGTGCCAGAAAAGCCAGGCCACGTATCACCCGCTACCTGGAAGAAGATTTGTGGCTGGAGGTTAAGCAGACTATAGAGTCCATGCCCAGAGAAACTGCTCGTAATCGCGAACAGTATTGCCGGCTGCGTTGGCTTTTTTCGCTTCTATATTTGTGCGGACTCAGAATTTCTGAAGTCATCAGCAATACCATGGGCAGTTTTTTTTGTCGGCGCGACAAAGATGGTCTGGAGCGCTGGTGGCTGGAAATTTTAGGCAAAGGTGACAAGCTCAGAATTGTGCCAGCTACGAATGAATTGATGATGGAACTGAGTCGCTACCGCCAATCCAAAGGATTAACTCTCCTGCCCTTGCAGGCTGAGACGATCCCTCTGCTATTACCTATAGGCAGCAGGACCGACACCATGACGCGCGGCGCCCTGCATGCCATCGTGAAAAAAGTATTCCAGCAAACTGCTGAACGATTAAGGCAGCGCGGTGAACAATTTACTACATTTGCCGACCGGGTTGAGCAAGCCTCTGCTCATTGGCTGCGTCATACCGCTGGTTCGCATATGGCAAATAATGACATTGATCTGCGTCATGTACGGGACAACCTTGGTCACGAATCACTAAGCACAACCAACAATTACCTTCACTCAACAGACGACGCTCGTCATCGTGAGACAGAAGCCGGACATAAGATTGACTGGTAAAAAAAAAGATCCTGACAGCATATCTGCCTTGCTTCCAACAGGAGAATTAAGCGGACCATGTGTAATTTAAGCCCCAAACCTTCGTCATCGCAAAGCATTACTAACTACAGTATTTTCCTGAGTGCGTCCCTAAGTTCTGACAGTTTTGGCGGCTTACTCAACACGCAATCGACATGTGAGGGTGAGTCACCATCTTCAACCAATCGTTGGCCCCAGCCAGTCAGCATAATAATTGGGGTATCGGGTGACAACTGCTTGATCGAACTGGCAAGTTTGCGGCCATCTATATATGGCATGCCTAAATCCGTGATGACAACAGAGAACGAATCTCCTTTTTCATGTGCGGCATTAAAGGAATCTATGCCAGCTTGCCCCCCATCAGCTGAGATAACGCTGTGACCATCAATTTCCAATATATCCCGCAACGACTTTAGCACCATGGGGTCATCATCAACGACCAGAACGCGTCTTTTTGTAGGAATGGCGTCTGGTACGGGCAACCGGGCCACCTCGCTCACTGTGGCAGGCACCAGGAAGCTCATGCGCATGGTTGTGCCTTTGCCGATCTCGGTCAATATTTCTATATGTGCACTATGTCTTTCAATCATGCCGTAAACCATAGCAAGGCCCAGACCCGTACCTCGCTCACCTTTGGTCGTAAAAAAAGGTTCCAGGCAACGGCGCTTGGTATCATCAGACATGCCCACGCCTGTATCGCAGACATCAATATTGACCTGCTTCCCAATAATTTCTTTTGATGATCCAGACCAATCTTGCACGACACTGGTACGCACAATAAGTCTGCCTCCTTCTGGCATGGCGTCAACTGCATTGAAAATCAAATTGGTCAAAGCCTCTCTGATTTCGCCATGCACTCCCATGATATCCGGCAAATCCGGGGCAAGTTCGGCATGCACATTAATCACGATGCCACGTTGTTGTGGCATATCACTCCACCGGGCGCGAGTCAGGTCTATAACTTGCTGCACGAGACTGTTCACATCGACTGGCAGTAACGTTAATTGAGGCGCTCGTTGGCGGTAAAATTCCCGCATTCTGGCAACGGTTGCCGCTACATCATCTATGGCGCGAGAAATGACTTCAAGATAATTTCTGCCTTTTACACTTAGATTTTTTTCTGTCTCAAGTAAGGACTCCGTATACAGAGCGACGGGAGAAATCGCATTATTGATGTCATGTGCAATACCACTCGCCATCTGCCCAAGTGCGCGCAAACGTTCTTGCTGCATGATGGATTGCTGGGTCTGGCGCAAATCATCATAAGCTTGTTGCAATGCTGTGTACAGTTGCGCCTGATTTGCAGCCAGCGCGACATGCTCACTCAATTGTCGTAAAAATTCGCACTCACCACTATTAAAGCTGTGCGACTCTCGCTTGGCGACAACCAACACCCCAAAAACGGTGCTTTCTGCTCGTAATGGCGCCATCACCAACGCACTCAGACCGCCGGCCGCCAACCTACGCGGGAATGGGAAATCAACTTTGCTGATGTCAGCTTCATAGACAAGCTGACCACGCACGCAACGCGACAAACCATTTTCATCAATGGAAACCTGGGTATTTTGTGTCATCGATAATTCTTGAGCCAGGCATTCACTATGCAAGCCTACACTAGTGACCACCAGAAGATTTAGCTCTTGGTTATACAAGCACACGCAGCTAAAATCGACTGGCAAATGATCTTCAAGGCTACGTATCACTACTTGGAAGATACTGCGTAAATCCTGACGCTCGCCTATGGAGCGGGTAATCTGATGCAGCAAGTTCAGACGCGCAAGCTGAGCCTGGGCTTTTTTCTCTATTTGCTGGCGTTCTATAATTTCCGCCTGCAGTGCTTCATTGATATCTGCAAGGGAATCGCGCGATACGGTAGTCAGCTTAAGCTTCTCTGTCATGCCATCGAAGGCCCGAGCCAAATCACCTATCTCATCCTGACTTTGAAAGCGCAAGGAAAAATCAAGATTCCCTGCACCAACGATGGCCGTCCCTTCCCGTAACTTTTCCAGTGGGCGGCTGACACTTCTCAAGGTAATATAGATCGTAACAGTGACGACCAGTACGACAATGCCTCCAAACAGGATTACGGCATTGAATGCCCGCTGCTGCGCATTCAATGCGCCGATGCGGCTTTGTCCGGACAAATTCAGGGCAGCGGATATCATCGCCTGCGTTTTGTTGGTGATTTGGCCCAACAGACGGGATTCCAACTCTTCCAGTATTTCGGCCTTGTCACGTTCACGCAGCAGTTCATAGTGATTGTTGACCAGTAGGGTAAACAGTTTCTCTATATTCTCATTTGCGTTTCTTAACTCTGAAATGGTTTCCGTATCCGCCAAATCAGTAAACTCTTCAGTGCCAGCTAGTCGTTTGGATAACGAAGTACTACGCAACTGCCATTGCGCCCTGGTACGTTCATCATGACGTAATGCGTACTCAAGAGTCAGGTAGCGCAATGAGGTAACGGCCTGCAGCAACTCGCCTGCAGCTTCATTTTTTGCAATTTCCCGCTTCATCTGCAAGGTAGTGGAAAGCAAAATCACCACGATGACAGCAACGATTGCCAAAGAAATTAATTCCGCAAATTTCAGGCGAGTTGAAATTTTCACTTTGGAATCTCAGTGTATGATGGTCACCGCAGCTGGCTTGATTTTTTCCATACCATCCAGATAAACATAATCAAGGTAATTTGGAATTTCCGTTTTGTTAGTCAGTTTGTTCTTGATTGCCCATCTTGCCTGATCTTCCAAAGCAAGCAACAATCCCTGATCAAGACCAACTTCAAAGCGGTATGTAGCCCAAGCCGCTTTCTGATCCTTGGTATCGGTCTTCTTTCCGGACTCGTGCAGAGCGCGGGCGGAGTCTGGCATGTCATTGCAATACTGGCTACCTTGATCCAAGGCGCGCAATACTTTTTTGATAGTTTCTGGCTGACTGGAGATGTAACTGCGCATGCCTACGACATTGTATAAACTCTCATAGACATCCTTGCCGTAAAAAGCAACACCATTGCTACCCAGCCGTGTCAGCATAGTATTCAAGAATGGCTCCCACGATGCTACAGCATCAACCTCACCACGTTCTATGGCATCGGCAAATTCCTCTGGCTTATAGTTGATCATGGTGACGTCCTTTACCGACAATTTTTGCCGATTCAGGAAGGCGCTCAAAGTGAAATGACCTGAAGTACTAAGCGTAACGCCTACACGCTTACCTTTGAGATTTGCCGGCTCAAGTATCCCCCTGTCCCTACGCCCTATAATACCGTGGTCTTTTTCAGTCTTGAATATGGTTGCGATTACAGAGACAGGTCTTTGATCGAGGCCTGCAAACATGACAGGAATATCTGCTACTGTTCCCAGATTTGCCTGCCCTTGCAACACAGCCTCCATGGCCGCTTTGCCACTGGAATGTGATTGGATGAGTACGACAATTCCCTCTTTGGCAAAGAAGCCTTTTTCCCTGGCGGCAGTAATTGAACACGTTCCTACATACTCTGTATTGGTGGCAATGATAACTTGTTCAAGTGGCGACGCTGGGATTGATGGCGAACGCTTCGTCCAAAAATAAGACAGACTAAGCATGAGCGTCGCGACAAAAAGACAAGCACACCAGACCAGGATGTGCCTGGAATTGAATTGCCTGAACTTCGCTCCGGCCATACTGACTCTCCTTTTCAGTTTTTCAAGTACCGTTCTTTCAATACCAGAACTGTGCGAGAGCTGCAATCAATGTCATAAATTTCTACTGACAAAAAACTGGATTTATATTGCCACGAGCTATGTAACTGATAGCACTTCCACCTAAGAAGTAACGTGAAGTATTGACTTTTATTCTAGTTCTTTTAGCAAATTTAAGCAAGCCACAGCAGTCTTATTGTCAGTATCTTCTTCTTCGTGCCAAGCTGAAACGGATACCGCAAGCAACTCTAATTGGCGCAGATACTTAAAAAGCGAAGATATCTCCTTTGCAGACGGGCCTTGCCCGACATGATACTTTAATGCGGGCAGATCTGTGCTGCCATCGATTACATCAGTATCAAAATGCAGATAGATGTTTTCATTTGGCGACAGGTATCTATGGATGTCATCGATTTTGCAAGTAAGGATTCTTGAACTTTCCAGCGCTTCCTTTTCTCCAGGATCAAGATCACGGGCGTCAGATAGAATTATCCGTTCTTCTGGATAAGGTGCAACACCGATTTTTTCTATAAAAGCTCCAACAGAATTGCGACAGTCTTTACGCCTGTCTAATTTCCCTACTAGCATGGCTAAGGGCATACCACCCAGATATTTGGTTTGGGTCGTAGCCCAGGTATGAAAATCCCCATGAGCATCCAGCCACAAGATTCTGTCAGGTTGCTTCCCTACTTTCTGCAAACCAGCCAACACTCCCAGAGTGGCAAAACAATCTCCAGCAATGCAGACTGGTTTTTCACCCATCTTAATGGCTTGCTGCACCCTGTTCGAGAGGGACGCATAGATATGGCCCATTCTGTCCAGTTTTTCGTTGGCGTCGGTAATTGATGCCTCTTGAAATTCTGGAATGGTAACAATTTCCCACGGATGCGTACTAACATCATTGACACGACCAAGACCATCCCGTCTTTGCCCAGTCAAAAATGGAATGAGCAAATGCGTGTTCATAACCAAGTGTCAGGGCTCATTTGATAAGCCAAATCACCCATCATGTTTTTGACCTCAATTCTGCCTCCCAATCTCAATAAACTGTCTTCACGCTTTTGCCATCGTCTTATTTTTGGCGCTTCAGTTGCCATGGTCACCGGAAAAGCAGGCAAACCAGGCATTTCGCGCAATCCAAGATAGGAAGTTATTTTTTTTATGACAACTGCTGGTTTCGATAAAAACTCTTCAAAAGAAACTGGCAGCGTTTCGACCCGACTGGCAAGAATGGTTTGATGGGCAGATAGCCATTGATTAAGACAAACATCCTCCAAACTAGCATTGATATATTCTCTCCAGTTGGGTGGCAAATCAAATTTCCACCAACGCTTGCCGAAGCCAACGTGATTAGAATAACCCTTGATTGCTAAATTCACGCCTGCAGGTTCTAAATCGCGCGAAAAGAAAGCAACTGGAGACAACCAACCATCCATCAGGCCATTGACTGACTGCGCATAGCCTCTGGTCAGATGCAGATACTTGATTTGCGCATTCGGAAACAATTGTTCATAAATACCCAGTCTATATACATCTGGAGGCGTCTTAAAGAGCAAGGTTTTCTCTCTTGCATCGCCAGCCCCGAATCGCCGTCGGTAGTGACGTGGCAATACAAATGGTGGCTCTTCCAATTTCATCGCTTCATTGAAACAATGGTTTGCAGCCGGGCTTTTTTTTCCATCATAATAATCAAGTCGCCAAGTCTCACTCTTAAAAATCCTGGAGAGTATGAGGTCCTGCAACATTGCTTCTCCTTGAATTTGTTGCTCCTGCGCTTGATCAAAAACGGCATCCAAATCCAACAAGAGTTTGCTGTAAGCGTCTGCGTTAGAAAACAAGCTTGGAAATTGCAATAGCAAGCGTTTTTCCCATCTACTCCGGAGAAAGTCGTACTCAGGATAGCCAACAGCAGGTAAGGTCATATCATCGAAGATATTATCCAGTAATGCATCCCGATTATCCAGATGGCTAAAAGCGTCACTATCCGAATTACGTCCAAAACCATTTCTGGTCAAGGCAAGAAATGGTTCCATCTCCCCATCCAAAGAAGCAATTTCAGGATGAGCAGATAAAACACTCTTCAATAGGCTGGAGCCTGATCTTGGCGCAGTCAGTATCACCGCCACATGTTTGACCTGTACAGCGAAATCGGAGTGCGCTACCTGGCGCAGTTCGTTGATGGTATCGATGATATCCATCTTTACACCGATTGCTGTACTCGCCTCATCAAGAAGGCGTAAAACTTTCTGGTTTCAGCCTTATCAGCAGTAGTGCTGGCCATTGTTTTGACAGTAAACCCCGCTGCCTTTGCCAATGCCCTGATCTCAGCAATTGCACCGAAATTGGATTGTGCAAAATAGATACGCCCCCCAGGTTTCAAATGTTTATTCACCTCAGCAAAAAACTGGGTATTCGTTTTGAAATCAGTATCCCATTGAGAACTGGCGACGACATCTGGCGCTGGTTTGTTGCGAAAAGGCAGATTGGCAGTAATCACATCAAACTGCTCGTCTTTGAGTGCTTTAAAAAGGTTAGATTTTTTAACCGTCATCAACTTATCAAAACCGTGCAGTTTGGCATTATGTCTGGCGCTTTTAATTGCTGCTGGATTGATATCGATCGCAGTGACCTTGCTTGCCCCGGCGTAGCAGGCAAAAATAGCGATGACACCTGAGCCAGTACCTACGTCAAGCACACTATCACCCTTATTGATTTTAAAATTTCGCACTAAGGGCTGGCTATCAGTGAAAGGCCAAAATGTTTCGGGAAAAACCAGAAATTCTTTTCCCAAATACCTAACAGTTTTACCGGTAGGTGCGATTGCTTTAAACGCCTTTTGCCTGTTTTTTTGCCAGCGATCTATGTGTGCAAGGCTAGGTGCAGAGGTCTGTTCCATGGCTATCCCCTTCAAAAAGTGACGACAAAAATACCTAAAATAAAACCCTTCTCGAACATGGTTGTACTAGCAAATTCACATACCTTAAGTCATTTTTTACTCGCTGCGAACTCCAGTGCGCTATTGATCGCAAAACTAAACTGCTCGATATCGATAGGTTTGGTGATATATGAATAAAAACCAGCGACATTTCCCCTTTCAAGGTCCGCTTGCATCGCATTTGCCGTAACAGCAATGACAGGGATGTGTGCAGTCCTGGGGTCATCATGCAAAAAACGACGGGTTTCTATGCCATCAATACCTGGCAAGTTAATATCCATTAAAATCACGTCAGGCAAGTGCAGACGTGCTTGCTCTATACCTAGCAAGCCATCTGTTGCTGTCAGCAAAGCCACGTCAGAACGCAGACGCATCAGTTCTGCGACCAACCTCAAGTTGGTAGGATTGTCTTCAACATACAACAGAGATTTGTGTGTTTTTGCCTTGTCTGGAGCTGCCGTCTCGTACAACAGTGCCTTGGAAGTCTGCTGCCAGCCTGAAGGGCTGGTGGTGGCAGCTCCAGGAAATTTAACCCAAAATGTACTACCTACACCTACTTGACTATGTATGCCGATGCTGCCTTGCATCGCCTCCACCAAATGCTTAACCAGAGATAAGCCTATCCCAGTGCCCTCTTCATTGAAAACTTCCCTTCCAAGGCGATTAAAAGGTTGAAAGATGGTTTCCAACTGCATTGCACCCAGTCCTATTCCTGTATCTATAACCTGGATGCAAACAATATTGTCAGCAGCCATATGCGCCGCAACATTGACTGTACCGTTATCACGGTTGTATTTGATTGCATTCGACAAGAGATTGATCAGGACCTGCTTAAGGCGAATACGATCGGCATGCACGTGTAAGCAAGTAATATCTTCAAAGGCAACACTGACCCTACATTTCTGTGCCACAGGTTCTATCATTGTGCGGCACTCTACAAAAATCTCGTCAAGTGCGATTGACTCGATAGACAAGTTCATTGCACCAGACTCCACTTTTGCCAGATCAAGAATTTCATTAATCAGCGTCAGCAAATGACTTCCCGCTTCTTCTATATGCTGAGCAAACTCTTTTTTTTCATCCAGGTTGGTTTGCAAGCTTGGTGATGCCAGGATTTGAGCAAAACCAAGTATGGCATTCAACGGCGTGCGCAATTCATGACTCATATTGGAAAGGAAAGTCGACTTCGCTCGATTGGCTATGTCTGCTTGCGTTCTCGCGTGCTCAAGGTCTTTGTTAAGAGCGACCAGCTCTATCGTATGCTCGCGTAACTGGAGTTCTAGTTTGGCATTTGCCATGCGCAATTGCCGCGTCTCCATAGCACGGGCCAACACAGGCAAAATTGAGGAAATCTTAAAAGGTTTAATGATGTAGTCAAGCGCACCTACCTTCATCGCCTTGACTGCGGATGCAATACTGCCTTCACCAGTCATAACTATGCATGCCAAGTCTGGATCAATATTGCGGGCCGCCTCGACCATGGCAATGCCATCAAGACCAGGCATCATTAAATCTGTCAGCATCAAGTCAAAGTTGTTGTCACGCAGGCACGAAAGTGCTTCAATGCCATTTGCAAAACCCATAGTCACATAGTTATGATCACGCAACAGGTCACATAGTGCATGCAAATGTGCCGTTTCATCATCAACGATCAAAATGCGTGATTGCATTTGGGATAATGTCATTTAAACTCCTGGCATTAGCTGAACGCTCCTGGCACCTGCAAATGAGCAACCAATTCGGCAAACCGTGCTCAGACATTGCTCAAAGACTACAATTATTTGCGAAGCCCACGTCATTCTGTAAGCATATTAGCATTTTTTATAGAAAATAATAAAAATTAAGCAATGGCTGAGAAAATAATGAAGATTTGCTCAACATGTGCCCACCCACCTGCGTCATGCCGTAGAAAGGAGCAAACGCGGGCTGCAAAATACTACCTCGAACATCGTGGTGGGCACGCAGGTGGGTTCCGAGGGAACGGGCTCAAACACCGGAGCATCACTCACTTGACTATCCATGCAATACCCTTCTAACCTAGCCATGAAAGGTTTCTCATACATTCAATTAACTAAAAAACATGTCCGCAGGCACTCGTGAGAGCACGCAATAATGCAGAGGGCTTTGCGTAAATAAACAGAGCAAGCTGTTGGCAATCGTAGCGCTACTGAGTGATGTACTTTGGAAGTAGTGATGCCAACTCTGGCGTGTTAAGTGCTGTGAAAGAAAAATGAACTCTCTGGATGGCTTGCGAACAGGCATCAAGTTTGGCGATGAAACTTGATGCTAAGCTCAGATCTTGACACGATGTATCAAATCGCAACTACATAAACCTGACAGCGTAAACAGGTGGCAAATTGCCTGATATTTGATACCAATCATTCCCCTCGTTTTCGCTGGCCCACAAATTACCAGTAGTCGAAGCCATCAGCAGGTTCGTGCCATGTTCTGAAACAGCAAGACCATGACGATAAACCAGATCATAACAATCTTGCTGGGGCAAACCATTTCTCAACGACTCAAAAGTGTTACCGCCATCCTTAGTGCGCGTGACAGTCATCGCACCATGCAAGGGCACCCGTTTTTGATCAGCCACAGCAGGCACAAACCAGGCAACGTTGGGGTTGCGGGGGTGGGCGGCTACAGCAAAACCAAAGTCTGGAATACCTTCCGGCAAATGCAATTGCTGCCAGCTTGCTGCATCATCTTCACTGCGCCAGATGCCATTATGATGCTGGCACCACAAAACATGGCTGGCAAATTTGCTGCGGGTGATAAGATGCGGATCCTGGATATTTTGCTTGTCTGCCAGGTCAGGAGGCATATAAGCGGCATGCATACCGGAAGCAGATAATACCCAGTTCTTACCACCATCTTCAGTTTTCCAGGCACCTCCACAGGAGATCCCCAGCAAGATATGCTGAGGATTGCGCGGGTTGACGCATATCGAATGTATGCCTGGCGTATCATAACCGCCGCCCATCCATTCCTTGCGCTCTTCCCTGTCCCACAAGCTGCGCACCAACTCCCAGCTATTGCCACGGTCTGCCGATCGGAACAGGCCACCTGGCAAGGTCCCAGCCCACAACACGCCTGGCTCTTCACTGCCACCGGTCTCCAGTGACCAGACAGCCTTGAGCTTCCATTCGACATCGTCATCTGTATTGGCATGTTCAGGGTAGGCTGGTACAGCAATCTCAGTCCAGTCATCGCGACCTTCATCGCGCCTATGCAGTTTTACACCAAAGTGTCCCAGATTCAATGCTGCATAAACAGCGCCATCGCGCTTGTCATGCAGGCACATACTCACGGGTTCGCCCAGAAAACTGATCTGATCCAACTTCCAGCTGCCATCAATATGGATCAATTCAAACAAACCCTTGCGGGTTGCTACCATTGCTTTCATTATTAGCCTCCTGAAAGAGCCTGCAAGACATATACCTGGCTATTTGAACCCAAAGAATTGCGCAAGCCACTGCGCTGCATGACACGCTTGCCATCGATAAATACTACTACATGAAAACGCAGATCATTCTGTTCGTCGAGAATATAGCCACGTAAAGAGGGATTGACCTGGAATGCTGTTTCCAGCGCATCGCGCAAATTGTCAGCCGTAGTTTCCACTTCAGCAACTTCAGTAAAGCGACTGAGCTGCTGAGTGAAAATCAGCCTGGCCATGATTATGCCCAGTCCTTGTAGGGATGCTTGAGCAAATTCGCATTTGCGTAACGCCTGTCGTGACTAACTTCCTCTCCCAGCCAGGCGGGGCGGTCAAATTGCTGCTGCTCAGATTCAAGCTCAACCTCGGCGACGATGAGGCCAAGATTGTCGCCGATGAATTCATCTACTTCCCAGACCAAGCCTGCAAGAGGAATGCGATAACGTGTTTTTTCTATGATAGGTTGCTGGCAGACTGTATCCAGCAAGATTTGCGCATCAGCCAGTGGGATGGGGTATTCCCATTCGCCACAGCTAATGCCGGTTGACATACCCTTGATGGTCAGCATCGCACGCTCTGCTTCTATGCGTACCCGTACGATACGACCCGGGTCAGAACAAATATAACCCTGGCGCAGAAATGTGCCCTGCCCCTGTTGTTTGAAATCCTGATTCACAACAAGGAATTTGCGTTCAATTTCTACGCCCATCATTACTCCGATCAATAAATATCGGAATTATGCACTCAATGTAGCCAAAATCGGTTGCAACATCGCTTCACCCAGCTTGATACTGCGTGAACCGTCCCAACCCACCTCAGCATCAGGCAAATTGGCATTGTCCTTGAATGGCAGTTCCAAAGTCAGCGATACGCATTTGAAAGTGTGTCCAATATACTTGGACGCCAGCTTCAGCACATCTTCATTGTATTTCGATGCTTCATAGCCGTATTTGGTCTGGAAGTCAGGACTTGCCAGGCAAAAACTATCCACAAAATGCTGCTGCTCTTGCATCTGTTTTTCGCTGAAACCAGCCAACATTTCACTGCCAGCCACGAAGATATAGGGCAAGGCCTCATCACCATGGATGTCCAGGAAAAGGTCGCAACCAGTTTCATGAATCTTATTCTTGACGTAATACACTTCAGGACTGGTTTCCAGCGACGGCGTCATCCATTCACGGTTCAGGTTGGCACCTGCGGCATTGGTGCGCAGGTTACCGCGTACAGAACCATCCGGGTTCATGTTCGGGACGATATACACAACCGCTTTTTCCATGATGCTGCGTGCAATTGGATTCGATGGGTCAAGCAAGGCATTCAGAGTGCCTTCAACCAACCATTCCGCCATAGTTTCACCAGGATGCTGACGCGCAATAATCCAGACTTTCTTTTCAGCCGCTGGGTCACCGACTACGATCAGATTCAGATCACGGCCATCGACGGTATTGCCCAGGTCTTCAACACGGGCAACAGAAGAATTCTCTACTCCGCCCAACAGGGCCAGGTGACGCTCCCATGTGTAAGGCTCAAAATAAGCGTAATAAACGCTGTCACGCTCAGGTGTATGGCGTATGGTCATGACCTTTCCGTCAAACTCGGTATCCACACGGAACCAGTTAGCCCTGTCATAACTTGCTACCGCGCGATAGCCTTCCCAGCCTTTGGCATAGGTGGCATCACCCGCATTCAGGATACGCATGACGGTCTCCTGGCCACGTGCGCCCTGCAAGCGAAAGTGAAACCATTGCCAGATGTCGGCATGTGAATCCTTGCGCAAATTTAAATCGATGGCCCCCGCCAGTTCCGCCTTGACGACTTCGATCGCTCCCGCGTCGAAATTCTGACTGATTTTAATTGTCATGTTGTATGTATTCAGATATGTTTTTTAAGCACCGTAAAAATACGGCGACCTAGACTGGTATTCTCACAGTTTTTTCTGAATTATGAAAATATTTCAGTCAATTAATGAATAAAATCGGACAAATATTTTCACCGAGGCAAGCATTTAAGAAGTTTCTGGCCAAACATAGCAAATTTCGCCACGATATACTATAATCTTTCGCTCAGAGTCGGGGCGTAGCGCAGCCTGGTAGCGTACGTGCATGGGGTGCACGGGGTCGGAGGTTCGAATCCTCTCGCCCCGACCAAAAATTTAATTTAACATTTAAAGGTTACGGTATTTATACTGTAACCTTTTTTGTTTGTGGTCAAGTTTGCGACTGATATTTTATTACTCACATCTCCGACTCGTTCTCTTAACTACAACAGAATGTCAGTGCTTTGTTGTTAGCATATTATTTAGTCTAAAGTTTTTTCTTCATCTCCAACATCATCGCCTGCAGCTCCAAGTTTTTCTGGTTTTTCTCTCAGTTGCTTCTCAATGCAAGGAGTTATCCATGAAGATTTTAGTAGCACATAGATCTGGCACCTACCCTCTTTTAACCCAGCTCATTTGTTGCAGCTTGATGAGTTTACCTCTCACTGCCGCATCACAAAGCAAGCCAACTGCGAGCGCACAAGCGAAAACTGCACCAGCCAAAACTGGAACCACAAGTGCACAAATTAGCAAGCCTCCAATTGCATTGGCCTATATAGATCTTGCAACCAATGCCAGTGACATGCCAAGTGGGATGGCGGGTGCCCAGTCCGGTGGTTTCCTGGGCGTATTAGGTGGGATGGCGCGTGGCGACAGTGCTGGCAACAACAGGGGCAATGTGTTTGGCAATACTCATTCCATGGGTTTTGCCAGCGGGCGCTTTATGGATGTCTCCGTGTTTACCAGCAAGAATACTTCTCTGACAGATGCCAGTCAGACGCTGCCGCCAGGCATGAACCTGGGTGATAGCTTAAAGTTGATTGCTCCATTACCAGACAAACCTGTGACATACACGCCAACAGAAGAAAGTCCTTCTGATCCCAGCTATGAAAAGCCCAAAGGCAAAATTTCGATTTACTGGGGTTGCGGTGAAACAGTAAGGCCAGGCCAGCCACGCACCCTGGATGCAGCCAAGGCCACGCCGGAAGATTACGCAAAATTTTTTGTCATGCGTGGCAAACTCACCAAGGGTGCACGCTCACAACCAGGCAATCCAGCCTGGCCAAACAAGGCAGATGACAGGAAAGTACCGGACAATGCCTCATTAGTGGGTCAACATCAATTCGTTGGCAATGGCATACCTGAAAGTTTTAAGCTGAATCTCGGACCTGGCCATGATTTAATGGCAGCGATTGATCTGGTCCAAACCAGGAAAGACGGCGGTGTTAGCCTCGAATGGAAAACCATACCCAACGCACGTGGTTATTTCATCAGCGTCATGGGCGGGCAATCTGGCAAAGGTGACAGCACTGAAGTCGTCGTGTGGACATCCAGTGAATTGCCAGATTTTGGGTTTGGTCTGGTGGATTATCAGGCTAATGCCGATGTCGACAAATGGCTCAATGAAAAAGTCATCCTGCCTGCCAATACAAACAAATGCGACGTTCCCAAAGGCATTTTTGGCGAGCAAGGTGCAGGGATGTTGCGCATGATCGCCTATGGATCAGATTCTTACTTTGCTTATCCGCCACGCCCAATTGATAGTAAAGTCGCCTGGGAACCAGACTGGCAAACCAAACTGCGCATGAAGTCTACTTATAGCTCCATCCTCGGTGGCATGGGAGACATGACTGGCATGGGTGGCCGCAGGAACAACAATACTTCACAAGTTGAACCACAACAAAGGCCGGAGCAAAAAGAAGAACCAAAAGTAAAAGCGACTGATGTGCTCAAGGGTTTGCTCGGTTTTTAATAGCCAATCAGCAGTTTGGTGGGAGTGTTAAGACTCCCACCTAAAAAGATAAGGCCAGAAAGCCTGGGCCATTAAGTTGTTGAGCGAAAAAAATGTCGGCAGCAGTATTACACAGGAAAATATCAATAGCCTCTGGCAACATCCACAGTCTGTGGTAATTCACCACTGAGGCGATAACGACGTATGTTTTCTGCGACAATCGCCGACGCAGTTTTTCTATCTGTAGGTGCAGAACAATGGGGCAATACTGTGACATGAGGATGTTGCCAATGCCACTCTGACACTGGTAGCGGCTCGATATCAAACACATCCAGCACAGCATGCGAAATGTGCTCGCTTTCCAGACTTGCACGCAAGTCATCATCATTGATGATGGCACCACGGGCAAAATTGATCATTGAAGCACCTTGCGGTAACTGCGCCAGCATACTGGCATTAATGATGCCTCTTGTATCTGGTGTCAAAGGCAGCAGACAAACGAGGATATCAGTCTTTGCCAGCATCTCAGGCAATGCATTTTCACCATTAAAACATTCGACACCAGCGACAAATTTAGGGCTGCGGCTCCAGCCGCAAACAGTAAATCCTGACTGCAGCAAACTACTTGCTGCAGCTTCACCCAAAGCCCCCAAACCTAACAAGCCAACTGTACGCTGTCTGGCCGCGACGTATTCGCGTGGCTGCCATTTTTTTTGTACCTGCTGCTTGGCATAAGCAGGTATTTCGCGGTGCAAGTAAAGTGCCCAGGCCAATACGGCTTCAGCCATGGTGTTTGCCAGTTGCGGATCGACAAGGCGAACAATTTTAAGATCAGTTTTACCCAAATCTTCGACCAGGCGCTCTACCCCGGCCCAGACACTATGCACCCATTGCAGCTGCGGCAATTGCTGCAACTCTGCCGGATTGGGATTGGCGACGATGGCGACTTTGCATGCGGCTTTCGCCTCATCAGTCATGTCATTAAAGGCGACGATTTGTTCTTCAGGCATGGCTGTCTGCAAAGCTTGCACCCAGGCTTGGGTATGGGCATAGCCAGGAGCGGCCAGGAATGGAATTACATTCGAGATAAGATTCGATTTCATTTGTCGTAGACGCTGTACAGATGATTAAAACCCTTGATTTCTATGGGATTGCCAGAAGGGTCAAGAAAAAACATGGTGGCTTGTTCGCCAGGCTGGCCGGCGAAACGTATCGCCGGCTCCAGCACAAATTTAATTTGCTGAGCCAGCAAATGGTCTGTTAATGCCTGCCATTCAGGCATTGACAATATCACGCCCAAATGTGGCATAGGAACCATGTGATCGCCTACCCGGCCAGTATTGGTGGTGGCAAATGGCTGACCAAGATGCAGGGATATCTGATGTCCAAAGAAATCAAAATCTACCCAGGTAGCCGTGCTGCGCCCCTCAGCACAGCCCAATACACCAGTATAAAACTGTCTGGCTTCATCCAGGTCCCGCACATGGTAGGCGAGGTGAAATAAGGCTTTCATTAAAAATCTCCCGATTGAATATGAGTGTCACAACAGTGAAATGCTAGCGCCTCTCATTCAAAAGAGATAGCATATAATTCTTTCAGTATTCAAAAGAATTTTTTATGGATAGCCGTTTTTTGCAAAGCCTGATCGCTACCATAGAACATGGTTCCATCGCCGAAGCGGCTCGCGCTGAAAACCTGACTGCCGCCGCTATCAGCCAGCGCATACAATCTCTGGAAAGAGAATTGGGCTTCCCCCTTCTTTCCAGGCTTGCCCATACAGCCAGGCCAACAGAAGCCTGCCTGCATTTATTGCCGCGAGCCAAGCGTATCGTCAGTGAAGTGGCTTTACTGGCTGGCGATATCGATCCTGCAGGCTTGACCGGCACTATCAGGATAGGTGCTATTTCGACTGCCATGACAGGCATGTTGCCGATAGTATTGCGACAATTAAGGCAGAACGCGCCCAATTTGAAACCGGGTATATTCCCCGGTACTTCGCGGTCTTTATATCAAGCAGTCTTAGACAATGAAATAGACGCGGCGATTCTAGTCGCGCCCGTTTTTGATTTGCCGAAGAACTTGCAAATACGCGACATCACAAGTGAATCGTTGGTTTTGCTTTCGCGGCACGCTCCCCAAGGCGGCATTCCTGCCACTTTGCAATCCCACCCCTATCTGCGATATGACCCCAGTGCCTGGGGCGGGCGATTTGCTGAAAAATATCTGAAGGACCACAACTTGGAGCTGGAAGCCATGTGCGATCTCGACGCTCTGGAAACCATAGCCATGCTAGTTGCAGATGATGTGGGAATCAGTCTGGTGCCTCATTGGCCGGGCCTGGAAAAACTGGCGCATGATTGTGTAATCACCCGCATCCCTGACCCTGGCTACGCACGCAAACTGGTCTTGCTCAGCAAGTTGCAACATCCAAGACCCAGCATACTGGAACTATTGTCACAGGCTTTGGCAATCAAGCTTTAGACAGCATAGCCATTTGAGTCAGGGCATCTGCAGTCTGGTTTTTATGGCGCGGCACCCAGCGTACCTGCAGTTGCTTAAATTGTGTCGCCAAAAGTTGCGCCTGTTGCCTGTACTCCAACATGCGGACCAACTTGCTCGCTTTTCGCTGATTAAAATCATCAATGACGACCTGGCTATCACCATGCACGATCAGGTGCTGCACATGATGTTGTCGCGCTTGCTGCAATGCCAATAACAAGCCACTGTACTCTGCATCGCAACTGTCTCCATACTCGAAATTCTGTACGTACTCAAATCTAGGGCCTTCGGGGGATGTGAGCACACAGGCAATCTGGCACTTTCCAGGATTTGGCGAAGCAGAACCGTCGAACCAGGCCAACCATGTGCTTGCGTTTTTCTGCATCGATGATTGCTGGGACAGTGGGTTCCTTCTCTGCTCTTGCTTCTCCGCTCTTTGCGCCTGTTTTCTGGCATTGTCAGCATTTTTTGCATCACTGCGCTGCTCAGCCAGTTGTGATATATCCTGTAGGCTCGCATGCTTTGCGCTCTGCTCCAGCAATAATGACAAGCTTTGTTCAAGGGACAGTTTTTTTAGTTTTGCCAACTGGCGGCTTTGTGCTTGCTCCTTGCGGGTGGCAATAGCTATTAATTGCTGACGGGTGAAGATGATAGACATAAAGACACTGAGATTTGACTAACTGGACAATATCAATGTCCCGATCTGACCGCCACTGGTCGCGATCATGGCTGGCAAGGGGTATTCAAACTGGTATTCTGCATGATATCGACTCAAAACAAAAAGGAAATACATCATGCTTGCACTAAGACCGAATTGTGAACGCTGTGACTGCGACTTGCCACCAGCGTCTACCAAGGCTCGCATTTGCACTTTTGAATGCACCTTCTGCGCCGATTGTGTGGATGGCCCATTGCAGGGCATATGTCCAAACTGTGGCGGGAATTTTGTTCCACGTCCGATCAGGCCAGAAAACAAACTGGCCAATAATCCTGCATCCACCAAAAGGGTGTACGCTAAAACAAATTAACACACATAAGCAAACTCATCTATGTCCAAATCTGTCCTTAGCCCGCGTCACATATTGATTGCAGCCATAGTCATTCTCTTGTGGGGAATGAATTTTGTGGTCATCAAAATTGGCTTGAAAGGTATACCGCCTTTTTTGATGGGAGCGTTGCGCTTTATTTTGGTTGCCTTCCCGGCGATTTTATTTTTACCTCGTCCGAAAGTACCACTCAAACTGTTGCTGGCGTACGCCATGTTCATCAGCCTGGGGCAGTTTGCCTTTTTGTTTTCAGCTATGGCAGTCGGCATGCCAGCAGGTCTGGCGTCATTGGTGCTGCAGGCCCAAGCTTTCTTTACGGTAGGTTTGTCTGCCATGGTATTTGGTGACAAGCTGCGCCCGAGCAATTTACTGGGCATGCTGATTGCAAGCACAGGTTTGATATTACTGGGCAGCGCCAGCATTAGCAGCTCTGCCAGCCAGGTGACATTAGCCGGTTTCGCTCTCACTTTATGCGCAGCATTTTCCTGGGCCAGTGGCAATGTCATCAATAAGAAGATAGGTGTGACCAATGTATTAAGCCTGGTGTCCTGGAGTGCTCTGGTACCCATCTTGCCCTTCTTCCTGCTCTCCTATATTTTTGAAGGGGGCGATGTTATTGTGCAGAGTTTGCAAAATATGAGTCTGTCTTCCGGACTCACCATTGTTTATCTAGCTGTAGCGGCAACTTTGATAGGCTATACCTTATGGGGGAAACTCCTGGCCAGCCTGCCCACGCACCTGGTAGCGCCGCTGACCCTGATGGTGCCAGTCGTTGGCCTGACCGCAGCATGGGTATTACTGGATGAGGCATTGAACCAAACCCAGTTACTGGGGGCCGCGACTGTGATGGCAGGCCTGCTGATTAATGTCTTTGGCACCAAGCTCGCAACTGGCGTGCGCCGCATATTCGCCTGAGTTTCGTAAACATCATGCACCGCATACAAGAAGTTTACTTTCTCTTACTGCCAGATACCCTGCTACTGGACGTTGCAGGGCCAGCCGACGCGCTTTTATTCGCTAACCGTTATCAAGATGAAGTGCGTTTTGAAATGCGTTTCATCAGCCCGCAACAGAGCATCGATTCATCTGTGGGATTGCGGCTCGGCCCCATGCAGCCTTTACCAGCCAAGCTTGATGCTAATGCTATTCTAGTTTTGCCTGGGCTGATTGGTGGGAATGAAGTTTATACACTACCGGATGCACAAGTCGCCATCACTTGGCTTGCACAGCACTTTCAGGCTGCCCACAGGCTGGTTTGCATATGTTCTGGCGCTCTGTTGGCAGCCCATGCCGGTTTATTAAGCGGACACCGGGCAACGACTCATCACAATCACTGCCTTGAACTGACCAGTATAGACAGCTCTATCAAGGTGGAAGAAAACCGTATCTTTGTGGAAGATGGCCGCATCTGCACCAGTGCCGGGGTTACAGCTGGTATAGACCTGGCCCTACATCTGATCAATGAACTTGCCGGGCCACTCACAGCCAGCGCGGTTGCCCGCAATCTGGTGGTGTATATGCGCCGATGCGGAAATGATTCCCAATTGTCGCCCTGGCTGAAATACCGCAATCACCTGCACCCTGCCGTTCATAAAATGCAGGATGCCATGGTGAAAGACCCGGCACATCCGTGGAACTTAGCTGAACTGGCAAGCATCGCCTGCAGCAGTAGTCGCCATGCCACCCGCGTCTTCAAACTACATACAGAAGTATCAATACAAGCCTATCTGACTTCACTTCGTTTATCATTGGCAAGTAAATTCCTGGCCAATACGGATTGGTCAATAGAACGCGTCGCTGAGTCATCTGGTTTTGGTTCTGCAAGGCAGTTCCGGCGCATTTGGAATATGCACTTCCCTGCTCCACCTTCAGCCTCGCAATTCAGATAAGGTGCTGCACATTTTAAATTTTTCAATTTAACAGCATGACACGCATCTGCCCAAAATGTAGTTACATACGCAAGGAAACCGACGAATGCCCCGAATGGCAATGTCCGTCATGTCAGGTTGCTTATATTAAAGCAGGTGACCTTCCAGGATCTCATAGCAAAAACGCCACGAGCAATAACAGAAATGCTCAGTTAAGCGAAAATAATTCTTCCAATGTTGGTAAGTGGCTGATTGCTCTGGTTATCGTTGCTGGTGTCAGTGCGCAAAGCTATCTAAGCCATAAAGAGAGCAAAAAACAAGAAGCAATTGCCCAGCAAAATCTAACGGAAGCAAGAGCAGCCAAAGCCTCAGGCCAAACCAAGCAGCAACCAGTCATCACCTTGTATGGCACTGGCTGGTGTGGTTATTGCGTTGCAGCTAGAAGTTTTTTTAAAGAAAACGGCATTGCATATACAGATTTGGATGTGGAAAAAAATAAGGAAGACTACAATTCTTACAGAAAGTTTGGTAAAAATGGCATTCCCGTCATCACTATAGACAACGAGGTAGTTGAAGGTTTTGATGAGGGCGAATTCCGTAGAAAACTGGACCCGTGGTTAAACAAGGTTTGACCTTGCCCCTATTGGAGGCTGTATGCAACTGAAATCCATGTTATTTGCTGGTGCATGCATCTTACTTTGTAGTAGCAGTTGGGCTGAAAATAGCATACAGGATATGCAATGGCTGCACGGTTGCTGGCAAGCCGCTGGCGCTGAAGTGGGTTCTGAAGAACATTGGCTGGCTCCCGCCGGCGGCAGCATGCTGGGCATGGGGCGCACAGTGCGCAAAGGCAAGACAGTGGCCTGGGAATTCATGCGCATACAAGAAAATGCGGATAGACTGACATTCACTGCCATGCCTTCCAGCAAGCCGGAAGCCACTTTCCAATTGCTGTTGCTTGACAAGCAAAGAGTTGTATTTGAAAACCCCAGACCCGAATTCCCCCAACGCGTCATCTATCAATTGAATGCCGATGGCAGCTTGCTGGGACGCATAGAGGGAAAACTCAAAGACCAGGAAAAAAGCATAGACTTTCCCGTGCAAAAAATACCATGTAGCAGATAGCATCCCATAAAAAGCATCGGGCAATAAAAAAACCGCATTTTCTGCGGTTTTTTATTGCCCTGCAAATGAGAGTTGACGATTACAGCCCAGTATGTTTTGCGATAAAGGTTTTCATCTCTGTCACATCGGCAGTCATGACTTCAAAGCGCTGTGGCAAGGCTTCAATGTTTTCAAAGCCCACCGGACGCTCTGCATCACGGCCCAAGGCTTCCTTGATGGTTTCATTGAATTTTGCTGGCAGGGCCGTCTCCAGCACTATCATGGGTACACCTTCTTGCAAATTTTCAAGAGCGACCTTGATTCCATCTGCGGTATGGGTGTCAATGGTGATGCCAAATTCCTTATCTACCTGACGTATGGTGTGCAAGCGGTCTGCATGAACAGATTTACCTGATACAAATCCAAACTTAGCAATCTTATTGAACTCATCACCATCACTACCCGGTTTGCCAGACAAATCAAAACCGCCTTCAGTTTCAACTTTCTTGAACAGAGCAGCAACACGGGTGGCATCCCTTTCCAGCAAATCATAGATAAAGCGCTCAAAATTCGAGGCCTTGGAGATATCCATGGATGGGCTGGTGGTATGCCAGGTTTCAGCTGATTTGCGTACGCGATAAATACCTGTGCGGAAAAACTCGTCCAGCACATCATTTTCATTGGTCGCTACAACCAGCTTATCGATAGGCAAACCCATCATCCGAGCAATGTGGCCAGCGCAAATATTACCGAAATTACCCGAGGGTACAGTGAATGAAACCTTTTGCTCATTGCTGGTAGTCGCACTCAGATAGCCACGGAAATAATACACAACCTGAGCTACAACACGTGCCCAGTTGATGGAATTGACCGTACCTATTTTTTGACGGTTTTTGAATTCCAGATCATTCGAGACTGCCTTGACCATGTCCTGGCAATCATCAAAAACGCCTTCGACAGCGATATTGAAAATATTCGGGTCTTGCAAACTGAACATCTGGGCAGTCTGGAAAGCACTCATTTTTTTATGCGGGGACAACATGAAAACCCGTATCCCCTTTTTGCCACGCATCGCATATTCAGCAGCGCTGCCAGTATCGCCAGAGGTCGCACCAAAAATATTCAGTTCTGCGCCATTCTTTGCCAATGTGTACTCAAACAAATTACCCAGCAATTGCATGGCCATGTCTTTGAATGCCAGGGTTGGGCCATTGGACAGGGCTTGCAACACCAGCTTGCGTCCATTTTTTTCCTGCAGTACACGCAAGGGCGTGATTTGCGCAGCAGATTCATCGCCACGTGCATTTTTATACACATCCGATGTATATGTCTTGTCTGCCAGCACCCTTAAATCGGCCTCGGGAATATCTGTGGCAAATTTTCTCAAGACTTCAAAAGCCAGCCCCGCATAAGACAGCTTGCGCCACGAATCGAGTTCCACATCAGTTACCTGAGGGTAAGTTGTTGGCAGATAAAGGCCACCATCAGGGGCCAGGCCACCTAAGAGTATTTCCGAGAAATTTTGTGCTGCGGTATGCCCGCGTGTTGAAGCGTATTGCATAAGTCGACAGGATGAGGGAAAGATTGATGGGAAGAATAAAGCGAATATTCTTCCCATTATAACTTTCCTGGAGTCTTAAAACCTCTGTAAATTTGGCAAAAATCCATTTTCATGCCTGCTTCATTCGGCCTGCAGTCTTTCCGGGTGAGAATAGGCTACAAAACCATGCTCACGGACAAAGCCTATCAGGCAAATACCCGCCTGCACTGCAAGATCAATCGCCAATGAAGTTGGCGCAGACAATGCAGCCAGGATGGCAATATTGGCCCGCGCTGCTTTTTGCACCAGTTCGTAGCTGATACGACTACTCATCAAGAGAAAGCCTGGCTCAAATGCCTTATGGATTACCTTGGCACTAGCCAAAGTGCCAAGCAATTTATCCAGGGCATTATGTCGCCCCACATCTTCACGCAAAGCCAGTATAAGCCCTTGCATATCTACCCAGGCAGCAGCATGAACTGCGCCTGTTTGTGAGTTAATAACTTGTTGTGCATTCAGGGCTTGCATCGCCTTGTACAAACTGGCTGGCGATAACTGTTCGACAAGTGCAGACTTGATTACGGGCAGTTGCATGGGCAAAGCCCGCAAGCTTTCCTTACCGCACAGGCCGCAACCAGTATTACCTGCCAGACTGCGTCGCCGCTCTTTCAAGGCAGCAAAGCGAGCCGCCGAGATGCGCATTTGTACTTCTATGCCATGCACATCGGCACTCGAAATACATTCAATCTCATAAATCTCACTGGGGTCGTCAACAATAGCTTCAGATAAGCTGAAACCCAAAGCAAAGTCTTCCAGATTCAAGGGAGTAGCCAGCATGACCGCATGGGAAATACCGTTGTAGACCAGGGCAACCGGCACTTCTTCTGCCACCTGATCCAGCACCGCTATACTTGCCTGACCATGAAAACTGACTCTTTGCACTTGATGTAGTATGACGCCGGTCGACACGGCTGCATCCTGATCTGCAGGCGCTGTCATCTTCTGGCATACCTGTCGGCCAGCTTCTGTCAGGCTCAGCATGCTGCGCTCACCATCTTGTTCCAGTCTTACCCAGCCTGCACCCTGATGCTGCCCCACACTTTGTTCGCCAAGGTAGGCAATACAGCGCAGCAGGGAACTCTGCCTCACGCCCAGGCGTTTGCCCAATCGAGGCAGGGAAACCGCCCCGGTATGATTGCTTAACTCAACCATGAGCTCAAGGCTGAGTTTGTCTTGCAAATTATCTAATGAATTCATTCAACCCCGCATTAAACCTGGGCGTGATGGGTATGGATGATCACGGGTATTGATTTCGAGGTAGGCGTGCGTGCGTGATCAGCAAAGCTGGACAAAGGCACCAAGCCATTGGTTTCGGGAAAATAAGCAGCCAGGCAGCCTTGAGGAATATTGTATTCAACCAGCATGAAGCGCTTTGCCTGACGTTTGACGCCATCATCGCACAGGCTCTCCATGTCTATCCAGTCACCTGCCTGCATGTTGAGTGCCTTGATATCATCTTTATTGATGAACAAAACCCGGCGCTCACCAAATACACCGCGATACCTGTCATTCATGCCATAGATGGTGGTATTGAATTGATCGTGCGAACGCATGGTCGCCAGATTGAAGACCGGTGATTGTCTTTGCCTGCGCGCCTGATGTATCGGTAAATCAATAGGTACGGCATGGGTATTGAAATTGGCCCTACCTGTTGCTGTCATCCATACACGCTCAGATGCGGTATTGCGCAAATGGAAGCCACCAGGCACGTTGACACGCTCGTTGAAATTGGCAAAGTCATCAAACACGGCAGCTATTTTATTGCGTATGCGGCTATAGTCAGCCTGCAACCAGGCCCACTGCGTCTTGCTGCGACCTTTGAGTGTAGCCTGTGCCAGACGGGCAACTACTGCCACTTCAGACAACAAGTCTGCCGATGCGGGAGGATTAATGCCGGATGACAGATGCACCATGCTCATGGAGTCTTCAACAGTCACGGTTTGCGGACCGGTTTCCTGGATATCGATTTCAGTACGTCCCAGGCACGGCAGGATGATTGCACTCTGCCCGCAGATCAAATGGCTGCGATTGAGCTTGGTTGTTACATGCACGGTCAATGCGCAGTTTTTCAAGGCTTTATGCGTCACTTCAGTATCCGGCGTAGCAGTGGCGAAATTGCCGCCCATGCCAAAAAATACCTTGCCACCTTCGTTGAGCATGGCCTCAATCGCACCGACAGTATCGTAGCCGTGTTTTTGCGGCGGCTGGAAATCAAATACCTGGCCCAAGCGCTCAAGGAAAGCTGCATTTGGTTTTTCTACGATACCCATAGTACGGTCACCCTGGACATTACTATGTCCGCGCACAGGGCAAGGCCCGGCGCCAGGGCGGCCTATATTGCCGCGCAAGAGCAGGAGATTGACGATCATCTGTATGGTAGCCACAGAATGCTTGTGCTGCGTGATGCCCATGCCCCAGCAGGCGATGACCTTGCCAGCCCCCATATAGGTATCTGCTGCGCGTTGTATCTGCGCCCTGTCCAGTCCGGATTCCCTGACGATGACCTCCCAAGGTTCCGCCATTGCTTCTGCAGCAAATTGCTCAAAATTGGCAGTATGTTCGGCGATGAAATCCACATCGATAATTCTATGCCGCCCTTCAGCTTGCGCCAATTGATCGGCTTCCAGCACACATTTGATCATGCCTTTGACTGTCGCCAGATCACCACCGATTTTCAATTGGAAATAGTCAGACGAAATGGTGGAAGCCTGATCGGTCAACATATCGATTGCATTTTGTGGGTTCTGGAATTTTTCCAAGCCACGCTCACGCAAGGGATTGAAAGAAACAATCGCAGCACCGCGCTTGGACGCTGCACGCAACTCACCCAGCATGCGCGGATGATTGGTGCCAGGGTTTTGTCCAAAAATCAAAATCGCATCGGCCTGCTGGAAATCTGACAGTAATACTGTGCCTTTGCCTATGCCGATAGCTTCGCGCATGGCGAAACCAGATGGCTCGTGACACATATTCGAACAATCGGGGAAATTATTAGTACCAAATTCACGTACAAACAATTGATACAGGAAAGCCGCTTCATTACTGGTGCGGCCCGAAGTATAAAAAATCGCATCGTCAGGACTAGGCAAGGCATTGAGATGCGTAGCAATAGTCTCAAAAGCCTGATCCCAATCAATTACCTGATACCGGTCGCTGGCACGGTCATATAGCATGGGATGAGTAATGCGCCCCTGGGATTCCAGCCAATAATCGGATTTTTCAAATAACTCAGTGACAGTAAGGCTGGAGATCACTTCTGGTGTGGCGCGTCGCGCTGTTGATTCGGCAGCAACTGCCTTGGCACCATTTTCACAAAACTCAAAGGTAGAGGTGTGATCTGCATCTGGCCAGGCACAACCTGGACAATCAAAACCATCTGGCTGGTTGGCAGACAGCAGAGTCATAGCCCCCTTCTTGGGGATGCCCTGTTCAAATATCTGTTGAGCTACACTTTTTAACGCTCCCCAGCCGCCTGCCGGCCTGTCATACACTTGAATTGTCTTATTCTTGCTCATACCTGCTTTTATCTCCACACAACAAATACCCTATGCCACAAGAATAATTGCAGCCAGGCAGCAAAATATGATGTAGCAAACAAGTTTACAGTGTAGATCTTACCAGAATCCGCAATATGGCATTCTGATTGGCACTTAACGATGGATGACGACCAGCAGGGCCTTGGCTTCGGTTTTACCCAAATTACGGATAGCATGATTTTTATCTGCGTCATAGCGTGCCGTTGCACCCAGTTTGAGCTTCTTGCGTGCGCCCTCCACTTCAATTTCGACGCTGCCATTCAACAAAGTCAGATGCTCTGATGCGCCAGGGTCATGTGAGTTTGACACTAATGCACCGCCGGGTGCCAGGGTCAGCTCATACCACTCGTATTTGCCCGCCAGTTCCATAGGCCCCAGTATGCGCAGGACATAACCAGCATGCTCACCTGGCAGTGTCGGCGTTTCGTGCGCTTCCAATACACGAATGGGATCAAGTTTGGGTGACTCAGATGACAATAGTTCCGCAATGCTGACACCCAAAGCATTTGCCAATCTCCATGCAACAGCTATAGTGGGGTTAGCCTTTTCCCTTTCTATCTGCGACAACATGGACTTCGACACTCCCGCTGTACGCGACAAATCTTCCAGCGTCAAACCACGCTCCAGACGCATTTTTTGCAAAGTCGCGCCCACTTCTGGCGGTGTATTAGGTAGAACTTTTTTCATAAAGACTCTTGCATCAGTGTATAAGCTAGCTTAATATTCGATATATCGAATATTAGTTCTAGATATTGAATTATTCAAATAATTTAGGATTTTCCAACAATAGTGTAACAGTGCCTTTGGTCTTCAGATATGAAATTGCCAGCTTTTCATCAATAAAGCTGGCAAACAAGGATCAATATGCGCAGCAACACACCAGATACACGGAGACACCATGAGTCAGACCACTTCCAGAACAAACTTCATCCACGGCTTGGCCAGCAATCTGAACAATTTGCGTGAACAAGGCCTTTACAAACCAGAGCGCGTGATTGCCTCCCGCCAGGGTTCTGAAGTTACTTGTGATGATGGCCGCAAGCTGATTAATTTGTGCGCGAACAATTACCTGGGTCTGTCTGGGGATGAGTCCATGGTGCAGGCATCCATTGCTGCCACTGAGCAATATGGTTATGGCCTGTCCTCCGTGCGCTTTATTTGCGGTACGCAAACTGTACACAAACAACTGGAAACAGCCTTGTCAGCTTTCCTTGGCACGGAAGACTGCATCCTTTACGCAGCCGCATTTGATGCCAATGGGGGTGTATTTGAACCCTTGTTCGATGAAAATGATGCCATCATCTCCGATGCACTGAACCACGCATCCATCATTGACGGCATACGCCTGTGCAAGGCCGCCCGCTTCCGTTATGCCCATAATGATATGGCTGACCTGGAAAAACAATTAATAACTGCTGCCGATAAGCGTCACCGCATCATCGTGACAGATGGCGTGTTCTCCATGGATGGCACGATTGCCCAGCTCGACAAGATCTGTGACCTTGCCGATAAATATGATGCGCTGGTCATGATTGATGAATGCCATGCATCCGGCTTCATGGGCGCGACTGGTCGTGGTACACATGAACATCATAATGTCCTGGGTCGCATAGATATTATTACTGGCACGTTAGGTAAAGCACTGGGTGGTGCCATGGGTGGCTTTACGGCTGCACGTAAGGAAGTCATCGACACCCTGCGCCAAAAATCCCGCCCATACCTGTTCTCCAACACCCTGGCACCGTCGATAGCCGGTGCGTCCCTGTCTGTTCTGGAGCGCTTGTCCAACTCGACTGAATTGCGTGACCGCCTGCATGCCAATACTGCACACTTCCGTCGTGAAATCGAAGCACTGGGCTTTACCATCAAACCAGGCACACATCCTGTCGTCCCCGTCATGCTGTTCGATGCGCCGGTTGCGCAAAAATTTGCTGCGCGCCTGTATGAACTGGGTGTCCTGGTGACTGGTTTCTTCTATCCGGTCGTTCCCATGGGACAAGCCCGCGTGCGTGTACAGCTGTCCGCCGCCCATACTACAGAACAATTGAATACTGCCCTGACTGCGTTTGCTCAGGCAGGTCGCGAATTAAACATCATTAAGTAAGGGATATCCATGGAACGTATTTTAGTGATAGGCGCCAACGGCCAGATCGGCAGTGAGTTGGTGGAAGCATTAGCAAACCAGCATGGGGCAGACAATGTAGTCGCTGCCGACATTAGGCCTGAAAGCCTGTATGGCGCTAAAATCTATGAAGTCATTGATGTCCTGAACCCTGAGAGACTGGCGCAAGTCGTGGCTCAATACGACATCACCCAGGTCTATCAACTGGCAGCAATGCTGTCGGCGACGGGTGAACAAGCCCCCCTAAAAGCCTGGACGCTGAACATGGATGGCCTGCTCAATATCCTTGAACTGGCACGCACACGCAATGAAGCTGGCAAGCCATTGAAAGTATTCTGGCCTTCCTCCATCGCTGCATTCGGCCCAAACACGCCACCGATCAATACACCACAATACGCGGTAATGGACCCCAGTACAATCTACGGCATCAGCAAACTGGCTGGCGAACGACTGTGCGAATATTATTTCCAAAAATACGGTGTCGATGTACGCAGCATACGTTACCCAGGCATCATCAGCTACAAATCTCCTCCAGGCGGTGGCACTACCGACTATGCGATAGCCATATTTCATTCGGCTCTGCGCGGCGAAATTTATGAATGTTTCCTTGAGTCAGAAACCAGCTTGCCGATGATCTACATGCCGGATGCTATACGCGCCACCATCTCCCTGATGGATGCGCCAGCCGCCAAACTTTCTATACGTTCTTCTTATAATGTAGCAGGTTTAAGCTTTAATCCACGGGAATTAGCGTTTGCAATCAAACAAAATTTGCCTGCATTTGACATACACTACGCGCCTGACAGCCGTCAGGCAATCGCCGCTTCCTGGCCACAAAGCCTGGATGATAACGTAGCGACAGCTGACTGGGGCTGGCAAGCACAAGTAGGCCTGCAACAACTGGTGGAAGACATGTTGAGAAATATTCGTGTCGATCAAAAGGCGTTCAAGGAGTTGGGTCAGGCCGCATAAATAATTAACAGAGACAAGTAAAGAGGTGAATTGATGGACATGCGTGTATTCGAATTATTTAAAATAGGCGTAGGCCCATCGAGTTCCCATACGGTCGGCCCCATGCTGGCTGCTCGCAGATTTTTGCTTGAATCTGCAGATTTGTATAAGGTGTCCAAAGTGCAGGTCGCCTTATACGGCTCCCTCGCTCTGACTGGCCATGGCCATGCAACCGACAAGGCAGTTTTACTGGGCTTGATGGGCGAGACGCCGCAAGACCTCGTTCCTGAAAGCGTGGATGAAAAACTGGCCGCCCTGGCCAGTTCAGGCAAAATGAATTTACTGGGTGAATACTCTGTCAAGTTTGATGTTGCCGCAGATATACTCTGGTTCAAGCAAGAAGTACTGCCTGGCCACCCGAATGGCATGAAATTCATACTGACTCGTAATGATGGCAGCTGTTTTGAAAAAATATACTATTCCACAGGCGGCGGTTTTATCTATTCGTCAGAAGAACTGGCGAATCCTGACTCTGACAACGGCGGCGAAAGGAAACCCCTTCCCTACCCATTTGGAACCATGGCCGAATTGTTGGCCCATGGTAAACGCACAGGCTTGTCCGTCACAGACATGATGCGCGCCAATGAAAATGTCTATTGTAGCGACGAAGAACTCGATGCTGGCCTGGATAAAATCTGGTCAGTCATGAAAGGCTGTATCTCGCGCGGTCTGCAAACGTCTGGCGAACTGCCAGGTGGATTGCATGTCAAACGACGCGCTGCCAAATTATGGCGCGCTGCCAATGAAACAGCTGACGTATTGCCACATGATGGCCTGCACCGTGTCAGTCTGTATGCCATGGCAGTCAATGAAGAAAATGCAGCTGGCGGCCGTGTAGTTACTGCGCCAACCAATGGTGCTGCCGGCATTATCCCGGCTGTGTTGCGCTACTACGCAGAAGACTGTAAACCCAGCCACCCAGAGCAAGGCATACGCAATTTCATGTTGGCAGCGTCCGCCATAGGCATGCTGTGCAAAAAGAATGCCTCGATTTCCGGCGCTGAAATCGGCTGCCAGGGCGAAGTCGGTGTGGCCTGTGCCATGGCAGCTGCTGGATTGACCGCCGCCCTTGGCGGCACTAATGAGCAAATTGAATCAGCCGCAGAAATCGGCATAGAACACCATTTGGGTATGACTTGTGACCCTATCGGCGGTCTGGTGCAAATTCCCTGCATAGAACGCAATGGCATGGGAGCAGTCAAGGCGATTACAGCTGCGTCATTATCCCTGCGCAGTGATGGCACGCATCATGTCAGTCTGGACGACGTAATAGAAACCATGCGTGCGACGGGTTTTGACATGCAGGCAAAATACAAGGAGACTTCCCTGGGCGGCCTGGCTGTACACGTGGTCACGGTTAACTACGCTGCCTGCTAATCCGAATACCCGGGCAACTGGATAAAAAATGGCCGCTCTCTCACAGCGGCCATTTTTTATTTAAGCACAAATCCTTTGTGCCCTGTCTGCCAAAGCAAGAAGGCCCAATTATCTGCAAGCTCACTAAGCGCATCATATTTCCAGCTACCAGCAAAGTCGGTACGAAATAATGCCGGTCTGGATTTTTCTTCATTTGCTGCTTGCAAACGCGCACTGAACTTGCCACTCATCCAGATTGGTGTATCGGCCAGACCAAAACGGGCCGATATCAGGGTTGCGGGATAACTCCGTCCAGCACTCAAGCTGGCATACGGACTCAGGTTACCCCCGGTAACATTACTCTTGCCGCCTGCATTCGACTTTTGGTTTTTGCCCGCAGTCACAGCTTCAGAGAGCACTGCCGCACTTTGCATGGCAACAAACAATTCAGGCCGCTGGCTGATGGCTTGCGCTAACCATCGCTTGCCTGGCGTTGTTTCTTGCGCGACCAGTTTCTTAGGGCTGGTATAACCTTCGGCAATCAAGTAGTCAGCAGCTGCAATAACCTCATCCAAGCCTTCATTTGGATTTTTTTGCTTGGCATTTTCATTTGCCGGAATATGAACAATAGCCATCAGGGCATCCTGTTCCAGCCATGCCAGTCGCAAGGTGTCGAACCTGGCCAACTTCGACAAACCAGTACCCGTATCCACCATCAACAAGCCAGGACGCTTACCATCCAGTTCCATGCCCTCGGAATATAGTAGTGTCAAGGCAATTTTCTTGTTGCTGCCAGGCCTGGAAATACTCAGGTTCTTGCTGACGAAACGATGAAAACCAACTTGCGGCGCACGGAACACCTCTACATTCCTGACTTGACCACCAGCCAATGCACGGTAAGCTAAAGGCGCGGCATTTGCGGCCTCCAGAACAAAGAGCACCCCTTCACTATCGGCATCGGCACTCAAGTCACTGATACGTCCCGAACGCGGCAAACTCAGGTCCTCCTGCTTACCGCCATCAAGCTCCACCTTCATGAGCTTGCTATACCCGGCTTCAACGGCATGAATATACAAGGCATTCCGGGCAACCGCCACATCCAGCAATTCATCACTGCTGGCGGGCAAGACTTCCTTGGCAGTGCTGATTTGCGGTGTCTTTAAATCCAGTTTAAGTATAGCCCCTGTATTCTTCTTTTTTGTTGATAACAGATAGAGTTGTTCACCAGCCAGCCATGCATTCCTCACTTTATCTGCTGGCGCTGCAATGCGCTGCCAGGGAGACGCTGCTCCATTTAGCTGATCCTGCTTGATGACGTACAGGCTGCGTTCTTGGTTATGCCCGTGCTGAACAGCTGCCAGCAGGTAGGGCGAGTTGGCTCTGGTCCTGATCGACACGATATCACTGACAGCAAATCGTCTGCTCTTGTTAACGCCTGGACCAATGACGGGAACATCAGTTTCCAGTTTACTGCCAAGTAAGTGCTGCCAGATAGCGCCACGGTCGGCACCTGGTTTTGTTGCGGACTTACGGTAATAAATCGCTGTGGAATCAGCATTCCAGGCAACATCCTTGATGTCTGCATCTATCATTTCCAGATTATCTTTGAGCATGCTGGCATCGCCAGTCTTGATAATACGCAGGCTTTGGCGCTGTCCAGGGGGGGTAATTATCGTCACGGCAACATGGCTGCCATCCACAGATGGCGTGAACAGACCTATGCTTTGCCCAATCTCGGTCAGCAGGAGCAAGCGCTCAGCATTGGTAGCGGCATTGCGCATGAAAAGCTGCTGCCTGTTATCCGCAGTTATGCGCACAAAAAACTGCATGCCCCGCACTTCCAGCAAACTACCGGCACCAAATTCTGTGCTTTGCAAGACTTTGAGGCGCTTCAGTAAAGCGTCCCGACCACTGATGTTTGCCAATGCCGCATTGGCAAAGTCAGTTTGCTTTTTCATCCAGGCCCGAACCTGGGCGTCACTTAGCGATTCCAGAAAGCGATGTCGGTCGTCAGCTTGCTCAGCCTGTCCTGAGGCACTAGGCTTGGGCAATGCGGGGTAATTTCCCCATGGCTGCAATTGTGCTAGTGCCAGCACTGGCCAAAATGTCAGCAGCACAGCAAGCTGTTTGATCTGTTGAATGTATCGACTTCCCGACATGCAGACTCCCAAGTCTTATTGTTTTAACAGGCACCTAGTATCTCTCAATGCGGCACCAAATGGCAAAAAGCATCTGGTTTTTCATGGGAAGGGGCGCTGCTCATGTTTCAATATTTGAATTTCGTCCCCCGGTTTCTGCATTTCATCGCAAACGCATGGCAGTCACAAGGTAACTTGCTTAAAGTGCTTACATCGAAAGACCACACGAAGAACCAGAGAGAAAATAATGAATATCGTCAAGAAAACTAATTTAACACTCTTAACCATTTGCGTATTTGCTGCTACCATAGTATCGGTGACTACATATATTAATAAACTTGCTGCAAAAGCAAATATTTCCACAGTCACAATAACAGCACAGAGACTGACAGAACAACAAAAGATAGCTTTTGATATCGAACAGGCTGGTAACACGATGCAAACTGTCTTCATTGCGGCGAAACGTCTCAGCCCTGAGGAAAAGCTCGCTCTTGATCAGCAAGGCAGGCAGACTCAACAGGCAAAGGTACCTGTACAGAAAAGGCCTCAATTGCTTGTTTAGCATCTACTATCCAAAGATTTGTATTAAAAATAGCAAAAAACACACCCACGGTTTACTGAAACATTAACTGTGATAGTTATGGCGATATTGATTTTTGACACCCACAGCACTTATTAATTTGCAGGCAATCATGTTAAAAAAATCTATTTTCTTGTGTGTGCTGTCTTCCACTTTGCTGGCTGGCATCGCTTTTTCACAAGATTTTATGTTTGCACCTTCCGTTCCGAGCCAGAACGAAGATCAGGACAAGACAACAGAAGTGATGCAAGAAGCGCCAGCACAAACACCGGCAGCCCCTGCGCCTCTGCAACTGGATAGAAGCGGAATTGACCGCGCATCCGTGCACTTACACATATTGCAGCAATCGAATCAACGTTTTACTGACAATTCACAAGCAGTACCTGCTGCAGCTAAAAAGACAACTTCAGAAGATAAAAAATCACAGGCCAAGTCGGCCAGCAGCACCTAATTTTTTCAGTCCAACCCGGATACGACACTATCTGGGTCATGGTGCATCACTATAGCGCTCCACGGTCTATCCTTTTACTCAATATCACTGAAGTTGAAGTCTGCCTGACACCATCCAGCGCTCCTATCTGATCCAGCAATTTGTCCAATGTATCCGTATTGCCGCACCGCAGGGTCAGCATATAGTCGATAGCACCGCTGACTGCACAAAGCGTTTCGGTCTCCGGTAACTGCTGCAGATACTTGATCAAGCCAGCAGCATAACGTGCTTCCACTGACAAACCCACATAAGCCCTGACAGCGGGCTGCACCAACTTCTGATTCAGCTTTAGGCCGTAGCCTGCTATGACTCCACGCTTCTCTAGTGCAGATATACGGGCGATCACGGTAGTTCTCGCTATACCCACCAATTTGGCAATACTTGTCACTGGCAGGCGGGCGTTATCCATCAACAAAGCCAGGATTTTGTCATCTATCTCATCAAGGTCGGGTTTCATATCGTCATTTTGTTTGATTATTTAGACATTTTATCTCGCAAATACACAATATGACGATAACTTTGCTGCTATTAACTGACAAAACTAAGGCCTAGACTTCAGTATCAATCTTACACTTCCATTCACAACACAACTATATACTGGAGACAAACATGACAACCAAACTAATACTTCTGGGCGCAGGCAAAATTGGTGATGCGATTCTGAATTTGCTGTCCCACACTGGCGATTACGAAATCACAGTGGCAGACCGTGACCCGGAACGTCTGAAATATGTACAGCTAGCCGGCTTCCCGAATACCCGCATCGTCCAGGCTGATCTGGGTGATAAAGCGGCAGTCACAGAGTTAATACGCGGACATAAGGTCACCATGTCTGCCTGCCCTTACTTTTTGACACCCATCATCGCTGGCGCAGCACGTGAAGCTAATTCCCATTATTTTGATTTGACTGAAGACGTGGAAAGCACACGTATTGTCAAACAACTGGCGGAAGGTGCTGATTGCGCCTTTGTACCACAATGCGGCCTAGCACCAGGTTTTATCTCTATCGTGGCCAATGATGTTGCCAAGCGTTTTGAAACCCTGCGCGATGTCAGCATGCGTGTCGGCGCCCTACCTACCTTCCCGAATAATGCGTTGAAATACAATCTAACCTGGAGCACTGACGGCCTGATCAATGAATACTGCAATCCTTGCGAAGCGATTGTTGATGGTCAATTGCGCGAAACCGCAGCCCTGGAAGAAATCGAGCATTTCTCCCTGGATGGCATAGACTACGAAGCCTTCAACACTTCTGGTGGCCTCGGCACTTTGTGCGAAAGCCTGGAAGGCAAGGTACAAAACCTGAATTACAAGACTGTGCGCTATCCTGGTCACCGCGATATCGTCAAAGTATTGATACGCGACCTGCAATTGGGCAAACTGGAGCGCCGTCCAATTTTGAAAGAAGTCATGGAAACCGCTATTCCCATGACCAAACAGGACGTGGTGCTGGTGTTTGTCAGTGTTGTTGGTATGCGCGATGGCCGCCTGGAACAAGAATCCTACGCGAAGAAAATCTATGCACAAAAAGTCAACGGCCAATTGCTGTCAGCCATACAGTTGACAACTGCCTCCGGCATTTGCGCTATGGTTGACCTGGTAGTTACAGGTAAATTGCCACAGCACGGTCTGGTGCGTCAGGAGCAAGCTGTCCTGGCTGATTTCCTGGCCAACCGATTTGGTCAATATTACGCAGCGTAATCAGCCAACATTGCTGTTCTGGGCACAAGATCGCTGCCAGAGCTACAATATGGCCACTGGCATTTAGCCTATCTAATAACTAATAAAGGCAGACTTTCCAAAAGAAAGTCTGCCTTTTAAAAACCTGACGAGGCAAACAAAATGGAAAACACCACTTTGCAAGCGATCCTGAAAGAGCTTGATATCAATTTAAGCGATTATCAGGGTAGCGACATTCACAGTATCTCCCCTATAGACGGCAAAAATCTGGCCAGCCTGCGCGCTGACACTGCGGCAGAGGTCAAACAACGCGTAGACCGTGCCCATGCCGCATTTTTACAATGGCGCAACGTCCCGGCGCCGCGTCGCGGTGAGTTGGTGCGCCTGTTTGGGGAAGAATTGCGCACTCACAAACTGGCCCTGGGTCAGTTGGTGACACTGGAAGCTGGCAAAATCCTACAAGAAGGCCTGGGCGAAGTACAAGAAATGATCGATATCTGCGATTTCGCAGTTGGTCTGTCACGGCAGTTGTATGGTCTAACGATAGCTTCAGAGCGTCCCGGCCATCGCATGATGGAACAATGGCATCCGATAGGCGTAGTGGGTGTCATTTCTGCCTTCAATTTCCCGGTCGCAGTCTGGGCATGGAATGCAGCACTGGCTTTTGTTTGCGGCAATAGTGTTACCTGGAAGCCGTCAGAAAAAACCCCACTGACTGCGATCGCTACCCGCGCCCTGTTCATGAAGGCAGTTGCCCGCTTTGGCAGCGATGCCCCGTCAGGTCTGGCAGAACTGATCATTGGTGGACGCGATACTGGCGCGCAAATGGTCGAAGACAAGCGCATCGCCCTGGTCAGCGCCACAGGCAGCACCCGCATGGGCCGCCAGGTTGCTGAAGTCTGCGCCAAGCGTTTGACTCGTACCATCCTTGAACTGGGCGGCAATAACGCCATGATCGTGGCTCCAAGCGCAGATCTGGAAATGGCCGTCCGTGCCATCACCTTCTCTGCTGTTGGCACTGCTGGTCAACGCTGCACTACCCTGCGCCGCCTGTTTGTCCATGACAGTATTTATGACACACTGGTGCCGCGCCTAAAGAAAATCTATGCAGGCCTGCCAGTCGGCAATCCTCTGGAAAAGACCACCCTGGTCGGCCCATTGATTGATGCTGCCTCTTTCGACGCCATGCAAAGCGCGTTGGCAATTGCCAAATCCGAACAAGGTCAAGTATTTGGCGGCGAACGCACCTTAGTTGAGGGCAACGAAGATGGCTTTTACGTCAGTCCGGCACTGGTAGAAATGCCAAGCCAGACTGCGTCCATGCACCATGAAACCTTTGCGCCCATCATGTACATAGTACGTTACAGCGATTTGCAGCAAGCCATCAGATTGAATAATGAAGTACCGCAAGGCCTGTCATCTTCAATCTTCACTACAGACTTGCGTGAAGCCGAAACTTTTGTCTCTGCTGCTGGCAGTGACTGCGGCATCGCGAACGTCAACATTGGACCTTCCGGCGCAGAAATTGGCGGCGCGTTTGGTGGCGAAAAAGAAACCGGTGGCGGCCGTGAATCTGGTTCTGACGCATGGAAAGCCTATATGCGTCGCACTACTAACACCTTCAATTACAGCAATTCCTTACCACTGGCGCAAGGCATCAGCTTTGATATTTGATCGAGATCAAATATACTAGCTTCAAAAGACCGCCAAATGGCGGTCTTTAACTTTATACCGCCAAGATTTCATCATACAATTTCTTACTCAGAACTCGCTTGTAAGGAGCAGCAAAAAAAATTTATGAAAAAAGCACTTACTTGCACTGACATCAAGCACTTGGAACAGTTACCAAATGTCGGCAAGGCTACAGTTGCCGACTTGCATCTACTAAGCATTACTGAGCCACAGCAGTTAAAAGGACGCAATCCCTACCAGATGTACGACGAGCTATGTGCCCTGACCAAAGTCAGGCATGACCCATGTGTCTACGATGTTTTCATTTCCATAGTAAAATTCATGAATGGCGAACCACCTCAGACTTGTTGGCATTACACAGCAGAACGCAAAGCTCACCTGGCATCGCCCTCCTCACTATAAGTCTATTCCTGACAAAATTACTCAAGTTTGCTATACTTGACTAAAATGCTCAACAACTCAGGGCATTCAGCTTTTCTTGCGTGGAGTATCCCCGGAGTAATATATGCGACTGACCACCAAAGGACGTTTTGCCGTGACGGCAATGATAGACCTGGCCCTGCGCCAGGATAAGGGACCCGTGACCCTGGCTGGCATCAGCCAGCGTCAGGATATATCCCTGTCCTATCTTGAACAGTTATTCGGGAAATTGCGCCGCCATGAAATCGTTGAATCCGTCCGAGGACCAGGCGGCGGATATAATCTTGCCCGCAAGGCGCAGAATGTCACCGTTGCCGATATTATCATTGCAGTTGACGAGCCTCTTGATGCAACGCAATGCGGTGGCAAAGGCAATTGTCATGGCAGCGACCATGAAAATGGCCTGCACTGCATGACGCACGACCTGTGGGCGACGCTGAACGCCAAAATGGTCGATTACCTGGATTCCGTTTCACTTCAGGACCTGGTCAATCAGCAAAGACAGAAAGCATCAGAAAACCATGTAGTCGTCATGCACCATACGCATGTCAATCACATTGCCTCTTGAATATTTGGAGTTTTGAATGAACGCCCCTTTGGAACAAAGCCTGCTCGACACCTTGAAGTCACCACACTTCCCTATTTATATGGATTATTCGGCGACGACGCCGGTTGACCCCCGTGTTGCCGATAAAATGATTCCCTTCCTGCGCGCGCAGTATGGCAATCCGGCTTCACGTAGCCATATGTACGGCTGGGATGCTGAAAAAGCAGTTGAAGATGCACGTGCGCAAGTGGCTGATCTTGTCAATGCTGATCCGCGTGAAATCATCTGGACTTCTGGCGCGACAGAAAGCAATAACCTGGCGCTGAAGGGTGCTGCAAACTTTTACAAGGCCAAAGGCAAGCACATCATCACGGTAAAAACCGAGCACAAAGCGGTGCTGGATACCGTGCGTGAACTGGAACGCCAGGGCTTTGAAGCAACCTATCTTCAACCGGGCGACAACGGCCTGATCACGATAGAACAATTAAAAGAAGCCATACGTCCGGACACCATTCTCGTGTCCGTCATGTGGGTCAATAATGAGATAGGCGTCATTCAGCCTATCGCTGAAATTGGTGAATTGTGCCGTGAAAAAGGCATCGTATTCCATTCCGATGCAGCGCAGGCGACTGGCAAGGTGCATATCGATCTGGAAAATACCAAGGTTGACCTAGTGTCTTTCTCTGCTCACAAATCTTATGGCCCGAAAGGCATAGGTGCGCTTTACATTCGCCGCAAGCCACGCGTGCGCCTCGAAGCACAGATGCACGGTGGCGGTCACGAACGTGGTTTCCGCTCAGGCACACTGGCACCGCATCAAATTGCTGGTATGGGCGAAGCCTTCCGCATCGCAAAAGAGGAAATGGAAAGCGAGCTGGCACATGTACGCTCCATGCGTGACCGCCTGGCAAAAGGCTTGCAAGAAATTGAAGAAACTTATGTCAATGGCGACATGGAACACCGTGTACCGCACAACCTGAATGTCAGTTTCAACTATGTTGAAGGTGAATCCCTGATCATGGCAATCAAGGATATTGCGGTATCGTCCGGATCTGCATGTACCTCAGCCAGTCTGGAACCGTCATACGTTCTGCGCGCACTGGGCCGCAGCGACGAACTGGCACATAGCTCGATACGCTTTACTATCGGTCGCTTTACGACAGAAGAAGATATCGACTTTACGATAGACCTGCTGAAGACCAAGGTTGCCAAGTTACGTGAATTGTCACCCCTCTGGGATATGTACAAGGACGGTATTGATATCTCCACTATTCAGTGGGCTGCGCATTAATTCATATTCATGGCGCATTTGAAAAACGCATTTAAGAAAATCAAGGAGCATCAAAATGGCTTACTCTGAAAAAGTGTTGGATCACTATGAAAATCCACGTAATGTCGGCGCCTTTGAAAAAGGCGATGACACTGTAGGTACCGGCATGGTCGGTGCACCTGCTTGCGGCGACGTCATGAAATTGCAAATCAAGGTCGGCGCTGATGGCGTCATCCAGGATGCCAAATTCAAAACTTATGGTTGTGGCTCTGCGATTGCGTCTTCTTCCCTGGTCACTGAATGGGTCAAGGGCAAGACATTGGACCAAGCCTTGGAGATCAAGAACACGGCAATTGCTGAAGAATTGGCACTGCCGCCGGTCAAGATTCACTGCTCTATTTTGGCGGAAGATGCGATCAAAGCTGCTGTGCTGGATTACAAGAACAAGCACAGCGCTGAACAAAGCGCCTGAAATTAGTTTCAAGATTCGTTTCAATAAAACTGGCAGCAAAAGTTTAGTAGCAAAAAAACTGGAATAAATATGGCTATCACACTCACAGAAAAAGCGGCAAAACATGTGACCCGTTATATGGAGCGTCGCGGCAAAGGCATAGGCCTGCGCTTTGGGGTACGTACAACCGGCTGCTCGGGCATGGCTTACAAGCTTGAGTATGTGGATGAGGTCGGCAATGACGACCAGATTTTTGAATCGCATGGCGTCAAGGTATTTGTTGACCCTAAAAGCCTGCCCTACATCGACGGTACCGAACTGGACTTTGCACGCGAAGGTTTGAATGAAGGCTTTAAATTCTACAACCCCAACGTCAAGGACGAATGTGGTTGCGGCGAAAGCTTCAGGATTTAAGGCTGGCGCAGATGCAGAATCATTTTGAGCTATTCCAGTTGCCGCAACAGTTTGCACTTGATCAGGGACAATTGGATGCAGCTTACCGCGAGGTGCAAAACCAGGTGCATCCGGACAAGTTTGTGCAAGCCAGTGAAGCTGAAAAACGCGTCGCCATGCAATGGGCAACCAGGGCAAATGAGGCTTATCAAACACTGAAAAAGCCGCTAAAACGCGCACGCTACCTATGCGAATTGCAGGGCGTGGATTTGCAGACAGAATCCAACACCTCCATGCCTGGCGCATTTTTGATGCAGCAAATGGAATGGCGCGAATCCTTTGACGACGCGCGACAGGACAATAATGAAGCTGCGCTGCTACGTCTCGAACGCGAACTGAACAGTGCCTTACGAACGCAATTGCATGCGGTTGGCAACTCGATAGACCTGGGTAACTTTGAAGAAGCTGCGCTGCAAATCCGTACCTGCATGTTTCTGGAAAAATTTATTGCCGATATCGCTGCTCTCGATGAGTAATTTCGAATAACCCGGCAAATCTGGCTATGCCGATTTGCCCTTTTTAGATGCTTAGCCATCCCACCTCACCATGGCATTACTGCAGATTTCTGAACCTGGCATGTCCACCGCTCCACACCAGCACAGGTTGGCAGTAGGCATAGATCTGGGCACCACCAATTCACTGGTTGCAACCGTACGTAATAGTATCCCCGAAGTGTTAAATGATGAAGAAGGTCGTCCTCTGCTACCTTCTGTAGTCCGCTATCTGCCGAATGGCCATGCGCATATAGGCTTCAAGGCCCAGGCCGAGCAAAGCAATGATCCCAGGAATACGATAGCCTCCGTCAAGCGCTTCATGGGTCGCGGCCTGAAAGACATCGCCTATGCTGAAAATCTGCCTTATGATTTTCATGATGAACCTGGCATGGTGCAGATCAAAACTGTAGCGGGCATCAAAAGCCCGGTAGAAGTCTCTGCCCAAATTCTGGCTACCCTACGCCAGCAGGCAGAAGATGCTCTTGGTGATGACTTGGTCGGCGCGGTGATTACTGTCCCCGCCTATTTCGATGATGCGCAAAGACAAGCTACAAAGGACGCAGCCAAGTTGGCAGGCCTGAATATCTTGCGTTTGCTAAATGAACCTACTGCAGCAGCAATCGCTTACGGTCTCGACAATGCATCTGAAGGCATCTATGCCGTCTACGATCTGGGCGGTGGCACATTTGATATCTCCATCTTAAGGATGAGCAAGGGTGTATTCGAAGTACTATCAACTGGCGGCGATTCTGCCCTGGGTGGCGATGATTTTGATCACCGACTGTTTTGCTGGATCTTGCAAGAATCCAAACTAGCACCATTGTCCGATGAAGATACCAGTGCACTGATGATCAAGGCACGCGAAGCTAAAGAAATCTTATCAAGCAAGCCCAGCACTTTTATCGATGCAAAGCTAAATTCTGGTGAATCTGTGCATTTGCAAATCAGTGCCACAGCATTTGCCACCATGACGCAAAACCTGGTAGTAAAAACCACGACTCCCTGCCGCAAAGCGCTGCGTGATGCCAACCTGACGGTGGATGATATTGATGGCGTCGTGCTAGTGGGTGGTGCGACGCGCATGCCGCATGTACGCAAGGCTGTCGCCGAATTCTTCCAGACTACACCCTTGGCCAATATTGATCCTGACAAGGTAGTGGCACTCGGTGCTGCGATACAGGCCAATCTGCTGGCAGGCAATCGCGCCCCTGGCGATGACTGGCTGTTGCTGGACGTAATTCCATTGTCATTGGGTGTGGAAACCATGGGCGGCCTGGCAGAAAAAGTCATCCCTCGCAATTCCACCATCCCTTGCGCCCGCGCTCAGGAATTTACGACATTCAAAGACGGACAAACCGCCATGGCCATCCATGTGGTGCAAGGCGAACGTGAACTGGTAAGCGAATGCCGCTCACTTGCACGCTTTGAATTGCGCGGCATTCCTCCTATGGCGGCCGGTGCTGCACGCATACGCATCACCTACCAGGTAGATGCCGATGGCTTATTGTCCGTTTCTGCACGCGAACTGCGCTCTGGTGTAGAAGCAGCGATCACCGTCAAACCATCTTATGGCCTGGCCGATGATGAAATCACGCGAATGCTGCAAGATTCTTTCACCTCGGCAGATTCAGACATGCAAGAACGTGCATTGCGCGAAGAAGGGGTGGAAGCGGAACGCATTTTACTGGCCACCCAATCTGCGTTGAATGGCGACGCCCAATTGCTCAACGATGCAGAGCAAGAACAGATCAAAGCATTGATGGATCAGGTCACCAAGCTGAAGGATGGAAAAGATCATCAATTATTGCATGCAGCCATCAGCGCACTCGCCGATGGCACCGAAGAATTTGCTGCTCGCCGCATGGACCAAAGTGTGCGCAGTGCATTGGCCGGAAAAAAACTGGATGAGATTGTCTGAACAGTAATTTCAGACATCACTCCTGGCCGTACCCATATATATTGAAATAGCTAGATTACGAGAACAACATGCCACAAATTATTGTTTTGCCGCACCCTCAACTTTGTCCAGAAGGAACTGTCATCGACGCACCGGAAGGAAAATCACTGTGCGAAGCTTTGGTTGAGAACGATGTGGAAATCGAGCATGCATGTGAAATGTCTTGCGCCTGCACCACTTGCCATGTGGTCGTGCGTGAAGGCTTCAAGTCATTGAATGAATCAACTGATGACGAAGAAGATTTGCTGGATGCAGCCTGGGGACTGGAAGCAACTTCACGCCTGTCTTGCCAAGTCAAGCTTGGCAAGCAGGATATCACTATCGAAATCCCCAAGTACACAATCAACCACGCACGCGAAAATCATTAATATTGATTTTCACGTACTCGCCGTTAGCATTTGCAAAAGTCGAGCTCAACATGAAATGGACAGACACCTACAGAATCGCCGAAGCACTTTGCGATAAGCTCCCTGATATTGACCCACTTACAGTACGCTTTACCGACTTGCATAACTGGATCGTCGATCTTGAAGCGTTTGACGACGATCATGCACGCGGTGGTGAGAAGATACTTGAAGCCATACAAATGGCCTGGATAGCCGAAAGCAAATAATCCCGTCAGCGTCCATGATCACAATAAAGCGGCAATTTGCGAATTTTTTGGTCATTTGGATACACAGAATGAACACGCAATAATCATAACTTGCTGAAACGCAAAAAACCTTTTAGTATTTTAGAATTGTTTGTGCGATCATCAAGCAAGCAGGTGCATGTTAAATCTGTATATGAATGTCTTGCGGGAAATTGCATCCTGTTCCCCCTGACTATACCTCCTGGGAAATGTTGCACAAGGACCTAGCAATGCAGTTTCGACATCTTCTATCCGCACTACGCCGCCGAATCACGCTAAGACTGGCGATTATTCTGGCTGTTGTATTCGGGTTAACCGTCCCCGCTGCAATACTTATCCCCTACCACCTGCACACGATAGAAACTGCAGCGCAACTCAGGAATGCGGAAGATCATAATCGTCTGGTCGAAATTCTTTCTGTCATATTAAGCGAACCTTTGTGGCAAATAACACCGGAGATCGCCAATATCTCCAGTGAAGTAGTGTACTCCGACCCCAGGGTAGCGACCATAGAAGTGATCACCCTGCCCGACCGCAAGGATTTCATCAGGAACGACACCAGAAAAAAGACCCAGAAAGGACCTTTCACCAGCATGGCGAGAGAGATCAAGCATGGTGGTCAGGTGATAGGGCAGGTACGGCTGACATTGGCTGAAGACTTGCTACAAGAAAGCCTGGCCTCTGATTTTCGGCGTTATGTCACTACTGCTGTACTGTCCCTGGTTCTGGCTATATTGTTCATTCTCGTGGTCTTACAATGGCGCCTGGTGCAACCAGTCAGGATCTTGATGGGTGAGTCTGACCGCTTGGCAAACGGTGAGTTGAATGATCCCATCGCATTGAACCGTGAAGATGAATTAGGCCATTTAGCAACTAGCCTGGAAGCGACGCGTCAGGCATTGCAAAGGTCATTCGGTGAACTGGAGATCAAAAATCAGCAATTACTTGAATATTCAGGAACGCTGGAATCAAAAGTAAGACAACGCACTCAAGAGCTGGAAACAGTGAATCAAAATCTGGAGGCCGCTTTGACCAATGTGAACTCTGCCCAGGCAGAATTGGCGCGAGTAGAACGCATGGCAGCACTTGGCTCCATGGTCGCAGGCGTCGCACATGAACTCAACACCCCACTTGGCAATTGCCTGCTGGTTGCAAGTACCCTGGAGGAAGAAACCCGCAATCTGGTCAAGATGGTTGAAGAAGGCAAAATGAAGCGTTCTGACCTCACCCGTTATGCGACTACGGCAGTAGATTCGACCAAGCTGCTGTTGCGTGGCTTACAACAATCTGCTCATCTGGTTGGCGACTTCAAGCAAGTTGCAGTTGATCAGTCCAGCGCCCAGCGCAGGCAATTTGCCTTGCTGGTCATGCTGCAAGAGTTGACTGCGCTGTTGCACTCCAGCTTGCGCAAAACCCCTTTCACGCTGGAACTTGATATTCCAGGCGAAATACAACTCGACAGCTATCCCGGCTTGCTGGGTCAGGTATTTACGAATCTGGTCAACAATGCAGTTGCGCACGGACTGGAGGGGCGCGAGGAAGGTCACATGCACTGCACAGCAGAACAACATGGTGACCATGTCATCATTGTCTTTGAAGACAATGGCAAGGGCATTTCTGCAGAAATCATTAACAGAATTTTCGAACCCTTCTTTACCACCAAGTTTGGCCAGGGTGGCAGTGGACTGGGCTTAAGTATTACCTTCAATATCATCTCCAATGTTCTTGGCGGCACCATTCATGCCTCCAGTGTAGTTGGTCAAGGCACCCGATTCGAAATCAAATTGCCATTGGTCGCACCGGGCGAACCAGAATCAAGCAATCCACTACTAAGCAAGCGCTGATCAGCAGCACCCTGCACTAAAAGTCACGTCTGCGCACCCCCTTGGCCGAAGCCATTGCAATCCCCAAGTGTTTTCTGTTGCCCTAAGGTATACTAGTGCTTTAGCAAAGAAGATAATTCAACATAGTAATTTATTAAGCCCCATGCACCAATACCTTGACTTCATGCGCCATGTAAAAGAAAACGGCACAAAAAAAACCGACAGAACCGGCACCGGCACGGTGTCTGTCTTTGGTTATCAGATGCGCTTTGACCTCAGCAAGGGTTTTCCGTTGGTGACAACCAAGAAGCTACACCTCAAGTCCATCGTTCACGAACTTATCTGGTTTTTGGCAGGTTCAACCAATATCAAATATCTGACCGACAATGGCGTATCTATTTGGAACGAATGGGCAGATGTCAACGGTGACCTTGGGCCAGTCTATGGTTCTCAATGGCGCAACTGGCCCACGCCGTCTGGTGAACACATAGATCAGATCAAGCAGGTCATAGAACAAATACGCAATAATCCCGATTCGCGCCGGCTTATTGTCTCTGCCTGGAATGTCGCCGACATTCCACAGATGAAATTGCCGCCCTGCCATATGATGTTTCAGTTTTACGTCGCTGATGGCAAATTATCTTGCCAGTTGTATCAGCGCAGTGCCGATATCTTTCTTGGTGTGCCTTTCAATATAGCCTCTTATGCCTTGCTGACGCACATGGTGGCGCAGCAAACAGGTTTGGAAGTTGGTGATTTTATCTGGACCGGTGGCGACTGCCACTTGTATTCCAATCACCTGGACCAAGTTAACGAACAATTATCACGTAGCACTTTGCCATTAGGTCAATTGGTCATCAAACGCAAACCTGAATCCATCTTTAATTATCAATTTGATGATTTTGAGTTTGCCAATTACCAATTTCACCCAGCAATCAAAGCGCCCGTTGCTGTTTAACACCTGGATTCATGAGCATGTCATCTTTAAGTATTATAGTTGCAACCGATTCCAAGCTGGGTATAGGCGTGGACAATAAATTGCCCTGGCATTTGCCGGAGGATCTGGCACATTTCAAACGTACTACGAGTGGTCATGCCATCATCATGGGCAGGAAGACTTTTGAATCCATAGGTCGCCCCCTGCCGAACAGACGCAATATTGTCGTTACGCGCAATCGTGAATGGCTACACGCCGGGGTTGAGACGGTTACATCACTGGACGCAGCCAGGAACTTGCTGAATGATGATTTCGCCTACATTATTGGCGGTGCCGAGATTTACCAGCAAAGCATGCCCCTTGCGAATGAGCTGGTAGTGACTGAGATACAACATGAATTTTCATGTGATGCTTTTTTCCCTGTGATCAATCCACTAATATGGAATGAGACTAAAAGAGAAAAACATTACTCTGAAGAAAATAATTTGCACTTTGCATTTGTTACATACAAAAAGATTTAGGATTACTATGTCAGGACACGGGTTTCACGTACACGGACCACATGATCATGAATTGGAACATGCTGCACACAGCAATGATGATTTTGCCAGTAGAATTGCGGTAATGACTGCCATTATGGCAACGGTAGGCGCTTTATTTGGTTATCAGGGTGGTGCCACACAAAATGATGCGGCCATGTTCAAAAACAATTCCGCCATTAAAAAGACTGAGGCATCGAACTTATGGAACCATTACCAATCGAAGTCTAGCAAGCAAAACCTGGCTGAATTGGCAATTGAAATACCCGGCGTTGACACCAAAAAGTATAAAGCTGACGCTGAACGCTACAAGTCAGAGAAAGAACAAATTAAAAAAGAAGCTGAAGCCCTGGAAAAAGTTAGCCTGGATTGGGAGGACAAGTCCAAAGCAGCCTTACATCAGCATCATCGCTGGGCGCAGGCCATGACAGCAGTGCAAATTGCGATATCTCTGGCTGCAATCACTTTGTTGACCAAGAAAAAGTGGCTGCAATATGCCTCGTACAGCGTAGCTGGCGTTGGTGCTGTCCTGGCGGGACTTGCTGCCTTACATATATAAACAGATGAGAACATAATGAAAAAAATACTCGGCATCACATTATTGGCGATGACCTGTTCGGCGGGAGCCCAGACGTCACAATTTGTGCAACTGGTCCCCACTAGCTACCTGCCAAAGGATGTGAATTTTTCTTTGGGTGCAGTTGCACTGAGCATACCTAAATACACAGGCTCAGATGAGCGCCGCCTGGCTGCCTATCCCATGTTTGATGCACAATGGAAAAATGGCGCATTTTTTAGTGCAGTAAATGGTCTGGGTTATAATTTTTCAAAAGATGCCAGCCTGCAATATGGCTTGCGTCTGACTTTAGAAGGAGCCCGGGATGAGTCACGCTCAGGAAAACTTCGCGGCCTGGGTGATGTCAATACTGCAGTTGAGACGGGTGCATTCCTGAATTACAATCTTGACCAGAATTTCTCCCTGGCGTCATCGATACGTTATGGATCTGGACTAGACCATAACGGTGTACAAGTCAGTTTTGGTGCGCGAGCCAGTACCTTATTGAGTCCACAACATAGATTGTCTGCCAGCATTGGTGCAAACTGGGTTAATTCTGCCTACATGCAGTCTTACTACGGCGTTACTGCAGCACAATCGGCTGCGAGTGGTTATGCGCAATATACCCCCTCCTCTGGCATCTCGGACATCAAGCTAGGTGCGACCTGGCATTGGAATATAGACAACAACTGGTCACTTACCACTGGTGCCTCTGTAAGCCGTCTCAGCGGCGATTCAGGCAAAAGCCCTTTTGTATTCCAGAAAAATCCCGTCACTGTCTTTTCAGCTGCAAGTTATCGCTTCTGACAACGGCGCGTGCAAAAATCACTTTGACCCCAAAGCGCTCAGTTGAGCGCTTTTTTCTTCATGCCTTGGCTCTTGAAAGCCGACTCGTTTTGCTTGAATAAAATTCGTGTCGGTGACCATTTAACTAAGCAAGATACGGCGCGATTCCAGATTTGATGACAATCAGATGAAATTTTGCATTTCAAGTCAGAAACCTGCGATTTTTTAACATTAGCCCCCACATATCTGAGAGAATTCGCTTCTTTGAATTTTCGGCGCGCAAGCGGTTGATTTAACTTGCCCAGGCGTCTCCCTTGTAACAAGCTTTTTTGGAGACCTCCATGAAATTCCGCTTCCCCATCGTCATCATCGACGAAGACTTCCGTTCTGAAAACACCTCTGGCCTTGGCATACGCGCACTTGCCGACGCCATAGAAACCGAAGGCATGGAAGTATTGGGTGTGACCAGCTATGGTGACTTATCCCAGTTTGCCCAACAACAATCCCGCGCATCTGCCTTCATCCTTTCTATTGACGATGAAGAATTTGGCGATGGCACTGATGAAGAGACAGATTACGCACTAAAGTCTCTGCGTGCCTTCGTCGAAGAAATTCGCTACAAAAATGCGGACATCCCTATTTATCTGTACGGTGAAACACGCACCTCACGGCATATTCCGAATGACATCCTGCGCGAACTTCACGGCTTCATTCATATGTTTGAAGACACACCAGAATTCGTGGCTCGCCATATCATACGCGAAGCACGCTCTTACCTCGATGGCCTGGCACCACCGTTTTTCCGTGCCTTGGTGCATTATGCCAATGATGGATCCTACTCCTGGCATTGCCCTGGTCACTCGGGCGGCGTGGCTTTCCTGAAGTCGCCTATCGGCCAGATGTTCCATCAATTCTTTGGTGAAAACATGCTGCGCGCTGACGTGTGTAACGCGGTGGAAGAACTGGGCCAATTGCTGGACCATACTGGTCCGGTCGCCGCATCCGAGCGCAATGCTGCACGCATTTTCAATGCTGACCATTGCTATTTCGTGACCAATGGCACGTCAACATCCAACAAGATGGTCTGGCACTCGACAGTGGCCCCTGGCGATATCGTCGTGGTCGATCGCAACTGCCATAAATCCATTTTGCACTCCATCATCATGTGTGGTGCGATACCGGTTTTTCTGATGCCTACCCGTAATCACCTTGGTATCATCGGTCCTATCCCGCTGGAAGAATTCAGCATGGAAAGCATACAAAAGAAGATTGAAGCCAATCCTTTTGCACGCGAAGCCAAGAACAAGAAACCACGCATCCTGACCATCACGCAATCAACTTACGACGGCGTGCTGTACAACGTCGAAGTATTGAAAGACTTGCTGGACGGCGAAATTGATACCCTGCACTTTGACGAAGCCTGGTTGCCGCATGCGACTTTCCATGACTTTTATAAAGACATGCATGCAATCGGCAAGGACAGGCCGCGCGCCAAGAAGTCGATGATTTTCTCTACCCAGTCTACGCATAAACTGCTAGCAGGAATTTCGCAGGCATCGCAAATTCTGGTACGTGAATCCGAGACCCGCAAACTCGATCGCGACAGCTTCAATGAAGCCTACCTGATGCATACTTCGACTTCTCCCCAGTATTCGATCATCGCATCTTGCGATATTGCAGCTGCAATGATGGAAGCACCAGGCGGCACCGCACTGGTAGAAGAATCCATACTGGAAGCTCTGGACTTCCGCCGCGCCATGCGCAAGGTAGATCAGGAATGGGGCAAAGACTGGTGGTTCCAGGTCTGGGGACCAGAGGAGTTTGCTGCAGATGGCATAGGTTCACGCGAAGACTGGATGATACGTGCCGAAGATAACTGGCATGGTTTTGGTAAACTGGCACCAGGCTTCAATATGCTTGACCCGATCAAGGCTACCATCGTGACGCCGGGCCTGTCGCTGGAAGGTAAATTTGGTTCGACTGGCATCCCTGCTTCCATCGTCACCAAATACCTGGCTGAGCATGGCGTAATCGTTGAAAAATGTGGCCTGTATTCTTTCTTCATCATGTTCACCATCGGCATCACCAAGGGCCGCTGGAATACTCTGCTAACTGCCTTGCAACAGTTCAAAGACGACTACGATAAGAACCAGCCTATGTGGCGCATCTTGCCGGAGTTTGCTGCGGCCAACCCACGCTATGAAGGCGTGGGCCTGAAAGACCTGTGCCAGGGCATACATGAAGCTTACAAGGGTCATGATGTGGCACGCTTGACAACAGAGATGTATTTGTCCGACATGCAGCCTGCGATGAAACCGTCTGATGCTTTTGCGATGATGGCACACCGCGAAACTGAGAGAGTATCCATTGATGAACTTGAAGGGCGGGTCACTGCGATTTTGTTGACCCCTTACCCACCAGGCATTCCGTTATTGATTCCTGGTGAGCGCTTCAATCAGACTATTGTTGATTACTTGCGTTTTGTGCGCGACTTCAATGAAAAATTCCCAGGCTTTGAAACGGATTGCCATGGTCTGGTCAAGGCAGAGATCGATGGTAAGCGCGGTTATTTCGTGGACTGCGTCAAATCCACTGCAGAATCAGGCAAATAAGCTCCCCAAAAGCAGTTAAATCCGCAAAGCTAAGTCTTTTAAAAAGCACTTATCGCCAGAGAAAGGCGGTAAGTGCTTTTTATTATACAAACGAGCAACATTACACTTAATTTGCTCTGATTTTCGAGATACAATCAATTTGGTATTTCACATTACGGATACAGGACATGGGTGGTGCATCAGGACTAATGCCAATCAAACACGCTGAAATCAGCGTAGGTCAGACCGTACCTTGGGCCATCTATGATGAACAAGGCCATTTACTGATGGCATCTGGAGTCAAGGTAGAAAGCCAGCATCAACTGGACGGATTGCTGGAACATGGCTATTGCAATCCAGACGCCATGTGGGACACCATCCCATCCAAGATGGCGCCTATTTCCAAACCTGTTTCATCTCAACCAGGATCCCCAGGTAGCAGCTCTTCGCAACAAGATGCTCACAAAGATGTGCTGATGGAGTTAGACAGCGTGCGCTGGAATGTGGGTGAAATCCTCTACCTGCAGGTCCATGATCATACTGCTGTTCGCTATACGGTAAAGTTGATCGGCTTTGTCAAGAACATGTCCATCATGGTGACTGCGCCTACCGTCGATGGCAAGGCCGTTATCATTCGTGACGGTCAAACTTTTATCGTACGCGCGTTTCCAGGCAAAAAGGCTTATGCATTTACGGCCTCAGCAATCAAATCCGTATATTCGCCCCACCCTTACCTTCATATTTCTTACCCGAAACAAGTACGCTGCACGACGATTCGTCAGGGATCCCGCGCGGCCGTCAAAATTATTGCATCCCTCACCATTGGCGATCCTGAACAAACAGCCGCTGCAACAATAGGCGACCTCAGCATGGGTGGCGCGTCAGGAGTCATCAAGAAGGCGGTTGGCAAAAAAGGGGATCTGGGTATCATCAAGTTCAAGGTCAGCGCGGCGGGGAATGACGAGTATCTATGTTTGAATGTGATATTGCGGTCGCAAGCACCCACGGAAAATGGCCTTGAGTACAGACACGGTTTTGAATTTATTGATGTTTCAGCACAATCAAAACTGATACTCTCTGCTTTCGTTCACCAAACCCTGGCCGAAATGGATTAAGTAATTGACATCCGTTCGCAAAAGGTCTGATTTTTCTGACAAGTAGGATAATTTCCCGACAATAAATTTGCGCCAGCAAATTACATCTGCTTACTCTTAATATCAATTCATGTAAAGCCTAACTGTTTGTTACACTTTATGGAGATTTCCACCATAGGCATGGATTAAAATTAGCTTTCCAGGATGAAATAATCTGGAAACAGACAATTAGGGGTCACCATGCCAAGTTTCAGACTCATCACACTCAAGCACAGCTTGCTTGTGCTTTCAGTTATCGCACTAAGTTCCTGTGGTGGCGACGAAAAAACAACTACTCCTGCGAGCGCTGCTGCCCCTGCGCCAGTTTCAGCATTACAAAGACTATTTGCACCAGCGCCAAACATCAGCAGTACGGTGGCGAACTTTAACGGCAATCGTTCAAGCTATACCATTACCAACAATGGCTCTGGATATACAGTCAAAGATAATGTTGGAACAGATGGCACAGTTAGCCTGGCCACTACTACTCAGCAGTTGATTTTTAAAGATGTGTCGGTCAACCTGCAAATCGAAAGCTTGGCCTCCAGCATCGCTTCCAGCGATTTGAATGCAATCATAGAACTGTACATTGCCTATTTCAACCGCATACCCGACTCCAATGGACTTGCTTACTGGATCAATCAATTCAAGAGCGGCGTATCAATAGAAAAAATAGGCGAATCTTTTTACATCGCCGCCATACAAGATGCTGCACTAACAGGCTACGCTCCCAATGCCAACAATGTCGATTTTGTTACCAACGTCTATCGCAATGTGCTGAGCCGCACACCACCTGACAAGGCTGGCCTGGATTACTGGACTAACGGCTTGGCCAATGGATCAGTCACACGCGGTATTGTGGTACGTTCCATGCTCATTGCTACACATGGTTATGCTGGCGACCCTGTGTATGGCTGGGTGAACAGTTTATTTGAAAACAAAGTCAGCGTTGCCAAAAACTTTGCCATTCAACAGGGGCTGACCTATCTACGTACGGAGGATTCAATTACCAAAGGCATGGCGCTTGCATCAACGGTGACGCCCACAGATACCAGTGTCGCCAATGGTTTAATACAAGCCCTGGTTGGTTTTCAATCGAATAATACAAATGCACCAACACCAGCGCAAGCGTCCCGTTTTCTCGCACAAGCCAGCTTTGGCGCAAATAATGTAGAGATCAATAGTCTTGCCAATAGCAGCTACAAAGACTGGATAGACAAACAGCTTGTCATGCCTCAAAAGTTGCACCGTAGTTATATGGAAGCACAAGCAGCTGGCTTTATTAACGGACTGAAAGACCTCAATCAGAATCATTTTTTTGAGTCTTTCTGGCAGCAGGCAATCAAAGGCGACGATCAATTAAGGCAACGCGTCACCTTCGCCCTTTCTCAAATATTTGTAATCTCCTTTCAGGACAGTAATGTCGCCAACTACCCGCGAGGCGTGGCAGCTTACTACGACACCCTGAGCGCCAATGCCTTTGGCAATTTCCGCAACTTGCTGGAGGCTGTCAGCCTGCATCCCATGATGGGAACGTATTTGACTTCCTTACGAAATCAAAAAGAATCAGGAACCCAGGTGCCCGACGAGAATTACGCTCGTGAAGTCATGCAACTGTTCACTATAGGTTTATATCAATTGAATCAGGATGGCACTTATATCATGAACGGCGGGAAGCCTGTAGAAACCTATACCAGCGCTGATATCACTGGCTTGGCCAAGGTATTCACCGGCTGGAGCTGGGCCGGACCTGACAAGAGTGATAATCGCTTTTTTGGTGGCAACGCAGATGCCAATCGTGAATGGCTACCCATGCAGGGCTATCCAAAATATCACTCTGTCACCGCCAAGACCTTCCTGGGGGTGACGATTCCTGCGCAATCACCAGCCAATCCTGATGCTAGCCTGAAAATCGCTTTGGATACCTTGTTCAACCACCAAAACGTGGGGCCATTCATTGGCAAGCAATTGATACAACGCCTGGTCACCAGCAACCCTAGTCCGCAATATATCTCCAGAGTTGCCGCTGCTTTTAATAATAACGGCTCTGGTGTAAGAGGAGATATGCGCGCTGTCATTAAGGCGATATTGTTGGACAATGAAGCACGCAATGATACGACTCTGACTTTCTCCAATACGGGAAAACTAAGAGAGCCAGTATTGCGCCTGGCAAACTGGATGCGTGCATTCAACGTCAACTCAACTTCTGGCCGCTTCCTGATGACCAGTCTTGATGACCCTTTGACTGGCCTGGCGGAAACACCCATGCGCTCGCCTTCCGTATTTAACTTCTATCGACCTGGTTATGTTCCGCCAAATTCCGGCATCGCCAATGCTGGCCTGGTATCACCTGAAATGCAAATCACCGGGGAAACTTCAGTCGTCGGCTACTTGAACTTCATGCGCGATGTTATTCCGAATGGTACTGGCTCGTCACGCGATGTCAAAGGGAATTACACCAACCTGATCGCCCTCGCAGCCACCCCAGATCAATTGATCGATCAACTGAGTTTGACTTTGATGGCCAACCAGATGAGTAGTAATTTACGTAGTCAAATTTTGACAGCGGTCAATTCTGTCACCATACCGACAAATAACACTGCCAATGCAGATACTGCGAAAAAGAATCGCGTCTACCTGTCAATTTTTCTGACTATGGCCTCACCTGAATATCTGGTCCAAAAATGAACGGGATCCATCATGACTAAAGTGAATGCTTCACGCCGCGAGTTTTTGCGTGTTTCTACGGCACTTGGCGTAGCAGGTGCTGCTGGTAGTGCCAGTCTGCCATTTGCCATCAACCTGGCAACCATGGGGTCCGCTGCCGCACAAACTTCGCCAGGCGGATACAAGGCCCTGATATGCCTTTTCCTGTATGGTGCCAACGACCATGCCAATACTGTATTGGCCACTGACAGCACGTCGTGGAATCAATACCTGTCTGTGCGCACAACCAATGAGGCAGGCTCGATTGCGCTGCCTGCGACCAGCAGTAATGGCGGCGTTTTACCCATCAACCCAACCACATCCCAGGCAGGCCGCAGCTTTGCACTACACCCGCAACTGGGGCCGTTAAAGACGCTGTTTGAGAATGGCCGCGCAGCCATACTCAGCAATGTCGGCCCCTTGATCGTACCCACCACTCTGGCACAATACAAGGCAGCCAGCGTGCCCCTACCTCCCAAGCTATTTTCCCATAATGACCAGCAATCATTGTGGCAAGCCTATGCACCAGAAGGTGCGGCTTATGGCTGGGGCGGTCGCATGGGTGACATGCTGGCCTCCAGTAATGCTTACCCAGTGTTTACGGCGATCTCGGCTTCTGGCAATGCAGTTTTTCTCTCCGGCCGTACTGTCAATCAATATCAGGTCAGTGCATCGGGTGCAGTCCCCATAGGTGGTCTGACAGGCAGCCTGTTTGGATCAAGCACAGCTGGCAACCCCTTGAAGAACATTATTGCATCGGACACCGCCAACCTGTTCCAGAAAGAACATGCGGCGGTCACCAATCGGTCCATCAATGCACAAAGCTTGCTCAGCCCGGCGATGGCACCGGCTGGTGCTACTGGGGTTCCAAATCCTGCGCAGTATACCAATCCAAACAATGGCAATCTTGCAAATAATGCCCTGGCGGCACAATTGCAGACTGTCGCCAGGATTATCGCCGGACGCAGCGCCCTTGGCGCACAAAGACAAGTGTTTTTTGTCAGTCTGAGTGGATTCGATACCCATGATGCCCAGCGTACTGCGCATGCCGACCTGATGGCCAGACTGGCGCATGCTATCAGTTACTTTGACGGTGTCATGGGTAACTTGCAGGGCACTGATATGCGTAAGCAAGTAACCCTATTCACCGCTTCGGATTTCGGCAGGACCTTTACCAGCAATGGCGATGGCACGGATCACGGCTGGGGATCTCATCACTTTATCGTCGGTGGCGCAGTAAAAGGCAATAATATGTATGGCGAATTCCCGGTCACGGGACTCAAACATAGCCTGGATGTAGGTTCAGGTAGCTTGCTGCCACAGATTTCTGTTGATCAGTACGGCGCTACACTGGCGAACTGGTTTGGACTCAGCACAAGCCAGATCAATGACATTTTCCCGAATATCGTGAATTTTTCAAACCGCAATCTGGGATTTATGACCTAGTTGATACTTGCCACTACACGCTAAAAATGCGTGCAGTGGCCCTCATCAAAATATGGATCTGGCTGTCAGGGTAGTGAAACGCTCCAGCGCATAAGTACCCGCCAGCGAGTTACCGGTTGCATCCAGCCCCGGTGACCAGACAGCCACGGCCAGCTCCCCCGGCACCAGTGCCAAAATCCCGCCACCAACACCACTCTTGGCTGGCAAACCTACGCGATAAGCAAAATCACCTGCCGCATCATAAGTGCCGCAAGTCAGCATCAGTGCATTCAAACGCTTGGATGAACTGGCATCAAGGATTTGTTGCCCACTCCAGGGTACGCTGCCATGATTGGCAAGAAAGCTGCCAGCCATGGCTAATTCCGTACAAGTCATGGTCAGCGAGCATTGACGGCAATAACTGTCGATGACAGTTTTGACAGGATTATGCAGATTGCCAAAATCCTTCATCAAATGCGCGATCGCGTAATTGCGATGCGCTGTCTGGCGTTCAGACTGGGCAACTGCAATATCAAAATCGATGGAAGGCTCACCGGAAATTATCCTGGCAAACTGTTGAACCGCAATATCCGACTGTACAAAGCGGGCCGACAAGATATCGGCGATGACCAGTGCACCTGCATTGATAAATGGATTACGCGGCTTACCACGTTCATACTCAAGTTGTACCAGCGAGTTGAAGGGATTGCCGGAAGGCTCACGCCCTACCCGCTCCCAAATCGCATCGCCTTCACGAGAAAATGCCAGCGCCAGCGCAAACAGTTTGGTCACACTTTGCAGAGAAAACTTTTGCTGGCTGTCGCCGATGTTGTAGGTGCTGCCATCCAGGCAATACACAGCCATGCCAAAATGCTGGGCCGACACTTTCGATAACTCAGGAATATAGGAAGCTACTTTTCCCTGAGGCAGCAAAGGCTGGACTTCAGCATAAATTGTCTGAAGTATGGCTGCGTAGTCCGGTTGCATCAATTTATTAAATTCAGGTTTTCGGCAAAGTTACGCCAACTTGTCCCTGATATTTGCCGCCACGGTCCTTGTAGGATGTTTCGCAGACTTCATCACTCTCGAAGAACAAGACCTGTGCACAACCTTCACCTGCATAAATCTTGGCTGGCAATGGCGTAGTGTTTGAAAACTCCAGCGTCACATAACCTTCCCATTCAGGCTCAAACGGCGTGACATTGACGATGATGCCACAACGCGCATAGGTAGATTTACCCAGGCATATTGTCAATACGCTACGTGGAATACGGAAATACTCCATCGTCCGCGCCAACGCAAATGAGTTAGGCGGGATGATGCAAACATCGCCCTTGAAATCGACAAAAGATTTTTCATCGAAATTTTTTGGGTCAACAATAGTGCTATTGATATTCGTAAAAATCTTGAATTCGTCGGCACAGCGTATATCGTAACCATATGAAGACGTGCCATAGCTGACGATGCGATTGCCATCACGTTCACGCACCTGGCCAGGTTCAAACGGCTCTATCATGCCGGTTTGTTCTGCCATGCGGCGTATCCACTTGTCTGATTTGATACTCATGTGCTTCTCCTGCCAAATTAATATTGGCGCGATTTTACGCGAAAACAGCTATATCTAATATGGAATTAGCTCTTGAAAGAGCAAACTAATTTGAGGAAATTTCTACCTGACAGTTCTCATACAAGGCATCAGGCACTTTACGACCTTGTCAGGCTCGTCATCTGAACATAGCAATTAGCCAACAAAAAACCATATCAATTTTATGCAAGCTTTTGATTTTCCAGAAGAATTTCCTTATCGTCACGCAAAACCAGCAGCTTTCCGGTACAATTCCGCAATGAACGCTCAGCCTAAAAATCTATTCTCTTTCCCTCGTTTTCGCCCCGAAGTTGGCGGAAAAAATACCGCACCATTTTTACCCATGTCACGCGCCGAAATGGATGCACTGGGTTGGGATAGTTGCGACGTTATCCTTGTCACCGGCGATGCCTACATTGACCATCCCAGTTTTGGCATGGCTCTGATAGGCCGCCTGCTGGAACATCATGGTTTTCGTGTAGGCATTATTAGCCAGCCTGACTGGCAATCTGCTGACGCTTTCCGTGCACTGGGCAAGCCAAACCTGTATTTTGGTGTTACTGCCGGCAATATGGATTCCATGGTGAACCGTTACACCGCCGACCGCAAGATACGTTCTGAAGATGCCTATACGCCGGATGGCGACCGCACCAAGCGCCCGGATCGTGCTCTGGTTGTCTACGCCCAGCGTGCCCGTGAAGCGTACCCTGATGCCAATATAGTCGCTGGCAGCATAGAAGCCAGTCTGCGCCGTATTGCCCATTATGATTACTGGTCTGACAAGGTAAGGCGTTCCGTCTTGCCAGATTCAAAAGCCGACATTCTGTTGTTTGGCAATGCCGAACGCGCCCTCATTGATCTGACACACCGCCTGGCGAATGGCGAGGCCATCAAGGATATCCGTGATTTGCGCGGCACCGCCTTCATGACACCACGTGGCTGGCTGCCAGATGAAGAGTGGACAGAAATTAACTCTGTCAAAATTGATACACCCGGCAAAATCGAGACGCATACCGATCCGTATGCGATGATTCCCGAGAAAGAGGCGAAATGCGCCACGGGCGATGCGCCTGCTGCTACCACCACCTCTGCGGAAGCCAAGCCTGAAGCCAAAGTCGAAACCAAGGCTGACGTCGTGCAACTACAAGCCATACGCATCATGAGCCGCGAAGAACGCCAGCTCATGCTGCGCAATAAGCAACATAAATCCGTGATACGCCTGCCATCCTTTGATGAAGTCAAGGGAGATGCCGTCTTGTATGCCCATGCCTCACGCGTATTCCATCTGGAAGCCAACCCCGGCAATGCCAAGGCACTGGTACAAGGCCACGGTGACCGTGATGTCTGGCTAAACCCGCCACCTTTGCCGCTGGCCATGGATGAAATGGATGGCGTGTATGACCGCGCCTATGCCCGTGCTCCCCATCCTGCCTATGGCAAGGCCCGCATACCCGCCTGGGAAATGATACGTTTCTCAGTCAACATCATGCGCGGCTGCTTTGGCGGCTGTACTTTCTGCTCGATTACCGAACATGAAGGCCGCATCATACAAAGCCGCTCTGAGCCATCGATTTTGCGCGAGATAGAAGAAATCCGCGACAAGGTCAAAGGCTTTACCGGCACTATCTCTGATCTTGGCGGCCCAACGGCGAATATGTATCGCCTTGCCTGCAAGGACAAGAAGATAGAAGAATCCTGCCGTCGACTTTCCTGTGTCTACCCTAGCATTTGCTCCAACCTGGGCACTGATCACAGCAAGCTGATTTCGATCTACCGCAAGGCGCGCGCCCTTCCCGGCATAAAGAAAGTGTTGGTCAGCTCCGGCCTGCGCTATGACCTGGCAGTGCGCTCACCAGAATATGTAAAAGAGCTGGTGACCCACCACGTCGGCGGCCTGCTGAAGATCGCGCCTGAGCATACAGAAGCTGACACTTTGTCGAAAATGATGAAGCCAGGCATCGGCAGCTATGATGAGTTCAAGGCCATGTTCCAGAAGTATTCGAAAGAAGCTGGCAAAGAACAATACCTGATCCCTTACTTTATCGCCGCCCACCCGGGCTCTACCGATGAGGACATGGTGAATCTGGCAGTCTGGCTCAAGAAAAATGATTTCAAGCTCGATCAGGTGCAAACATTCATGCCTACGCCTATGGCACTGGCAACCACCATGTACCATACCCGCAAGAATCCGCTCAAGAAAGTCACTGCCGATTCTGAAGTAGTGGAAACGGCTCGCTCAGGCAAGATACGTAAGCTACACAAAGCACTGTTGCGCTATCACGCTCCTGAAAACTGGGAAATCATCCATGAAGCCCTGGTGCGAATTGGCAGGCGCGACTTGATAGGCAGCGGCCCGAGGCATCTGATACCACTGCGCCAGCCACATATTCCCATCACCATAGATGAAAGTGGTGTTGCCAATGGCAAACGGGTAGCTGCACCAAAAATTGATACATTTGGCAAAAAGTCTTATGCGCGCGCTGCAGCAAATGCAACAACGACAACAGGTAAAGCCCCTGCCACCAATTCAACAAGACCTGGCCTGGCATACAAGTCAGCAAAGCCTAAAACTGCGCCAAACAAGACTGGCAGACGCTAATAAGTAAGGGCAATCTGATAATAGAATGAAAGCTTCACTGGTCTGCGCCGATCAGCGCAGCTTTTTTTTCATTCGTCTCTTTTCATGTCTCTCCACTGATGTAGAATCAAATCATCACTTGCCACCAAGTCCGACTCACAAAACAGGGAGGAAGTATGAAACACATGAAAACAGTACTGATACTTGAGCATACCGAAGAGGTTTTCGACAAGCTCACCTGTGATGTTTGTGGTGCGGAATCAAAGTGGGATGAAAACTGGGCAAGCAAAGAACACGAAAAATCCATCACCACCCTGCAACTTGAAGAGGAAGAGTCTTTCCCCCATGGTGGCCAGTCAACACAGATTCAATATCATATCTGCCCATCCTGCTTCAAAACCCATTTGGCAAAGTGGATGGAAAGCCACAGAGATTCAAAACCTACCATCACCAACTCTGTCTGGTAACAAGGTCCGTGCTGAACTGATCTCGGTGTTTGACATGCAATCAATAAGCCCTGGCAAATCTGTCGGGGTTTCGTCTCATTTGAGTATGTCCATGTGAGCAATTTACATCAAGCGCACCGCACCAAGGTATAATGCAAGGTTTGATTGCATTAGAAAAGTATACCTATCATGGAAGCTGAACGCCTCAATAGCCTGTCCGCCCTGCTTGCCGACCTGACCGTCCGCGAAGCCGAACTCCGGAGGTATCTTTGACTTCGATATCAAGTCAGAGAAACTGGAACAAGTCAACGCCGAGCTGGAAGACCCTGCCGTCTGGAATGATCCCAAACGCGCCCAGGAGCTAGGCAAAGAAAAAAAATCCCTGGAAAACGTCGTCAACACGCTGGTCAAAGCGGATAGCGGCCTGCGCGATGCGAATGACCTGTTCGCCATGGCACGCGAAGAAAACGACGACGATACCCTTGAAGCCATAGAAGTTGATACCCAGAGCCTGCGTGAACTGGTTGAAGGCATGGAATTTCGCCGCATGTTCAACAACCCCATGGACCCGAACAACTGCTTTATCGATATCCAGGCTGGTGCCGGTGGTACTGAAGCACAGGATTGGGCATCCATGCTGTTGCGTCAATATTTGCGTTATTGCGAACGCAAGGGTTTCAAAGTCGAAATCATGGAACAGTCTGACGGCGACATCGCTGGTATCAAGACCGCTACGTTGAAAGTCGAAGGCGAATACGCCTATGGCTTTTTGCGCACGGAAACCGGTGTGCACCGCCTGGTACGCAAGTCTCCATTTGACTCCAACAATGGTCGCCATACTTCCTTCTCCAGCCTGTTTGTTTATCCTGAAGTGGATGACTCGTTTGAGATCGACATCAATCCCGCAGATGTGCGTACCGATACTTACCGCGCCTCTGGTGCCGGTGGTCAGCATATTAATAAAACCGATTCCGCTGTCCGTTTGACGCATGGCCCTTCCGGTATTGTTGTTCAATGCCAGAATGACCGCAGCCAGCACAGAAACCGTGCTGAAGCCTGGGAAATGCTGAAGGCAAAACTGTTTGAGCTTGAACTGCGCAAGCGCATGAGTGAAAAACAGAATCTAGAAGATTCCAAGACCGATGTAGGCTGGGGTCATCAGATCCGCTCTTATGTACTGGATCAATCACGCATTAAGGATTTACGCACGAATTTTGAATCTGGCAACACCAAGGCAATCTTGGATGGTGACCTGGATGAATTCATTGCGGCATCCTTAAAGCAAGGCGTTTAACACACTACATATATTGCGTACGTGCGCAGGCAATCGCCTGCGCAGCCTTAAAGAATCAAAACCCGCAGGCCAGATGCCTGCCCTCCCTTAGGGAAAATTATGTCTGATATCAATAACACGACAGCAAGTGAATTGCCTGTTGATGAAAATTCCATCATCGCCGAACGTCGCGCCAAACTGGACGCTATCCGCGCCAAAGGCGTAGCCTTCCCGAATGATTTCCGCCCACAACACAAGGCAGCGGAACTTGCAGAGAAATACGGTGCAATGAGCCGTGAAGAACTGGAAGCACTGAATGTTGAAGTCAGTGTCGCTGGTCGCATGATGTTGAAACGTGAAGCTGGGAAAAAAGCAGCATTCGCAACACTGCAAGACGCTTCTGGCATCAAGGCTGATGGCCGCATACAGTTATATGTCACAGCAGACAAAACTGGCGAAGCCGAAATGGAAGCCTTCCGTCATTATGACCTGGGCGATATCCTTGGCATAGAAGGCGTCCTGTTCAAAACAAAAACTGATGAATTGACAGTCAAGGTCACGACCTTGCGCATGCTGACAAAATCACTGCGCCCCTTGCCTGACAAATTCCACGGACTGGCCAATCAGGAAACCAAATACCGCCAGCGCTATGTCGACCTCATCATGAGTGAAGACACACGCCGGACGTTCAAGGCACGTACCGCCGCCATGAACTCTATCCGCACATTCATGAACAGCAATGATTTCATGGAAGTGGAAACGCCAATGTTGCATGTCATACCTGGCGGTGCGGCAGCCAAGCCTTTCATCACCCACCACAATGCGCTGGACATGCAAATGTATCTGCGTATCGCGCCTGAGCTGTATCTGAAGCGTCTGGTGGTCGGTGGTTTTGACCGCGTGTTTGAAGTTAACCGCAACTTCCGCAATGAAGGTGTGTCACCACGCCACAATCCAGAATTCACGATGATGGAATTCTATGCAGCCTATGTCGATTACAAATGGCTCATGGACTTTACCGAGCAAGTCATCCGCAAAGCTGCTGAAGATGCGCACGGCACCGCAGTATTGACCTATCAGGGCCGTGAACTGGATTTGAGCAAACCCTTCCAGCGCCTGACCATTGTTGGAGCTATCAATAAATATGCACCGGGCTATACCAACGAACAATTGCATGACGCTGACTTCGTCAAGGCAGAACTGCTGAAATTTGGTGTCAAACCTTTTGCCACAGCCGGTCTGGGCGCATTGCAACTGGCGCTGTTTGAAGAAACCGCAGAAGCACAATTGTGGGACCCGACCTATATCATCGATTACCCGGTTGAAGTCTCGCCACTGGCACGTGCATCTGATACGGTTGCAGGCATTACCGAGCGTTTCGAGCTGTTCATGACAGGCCGTGAAATTGCCAATGGCTTCTCTGAATTGAATGATGCAGAAGACCAGGCGGCACGCTTCCAGGCGCAGGTTGCAGCAAAAGATGCTGGCGATGAAGAAGCCATGTACTACGACGCTGATTACATCCGCGCCCTGGAATATGGCCTGCCACCAACTGGCGGTTGCGGTATTGGTATAGACCGTTTGATGATGTTGATTACTGATTCACCTAACATCCGTGACGTAATCCTCTTCCCGCATTTGCGCCGTGAAGATTAATAATTGACATAGTCAAGCATAAATGAAGAAGGGACTGTAAAATTTGCAGTCCCTTTTGTTTTCTGCAATCGAGTAAATCCTGCCATGCCACCAGTCCATCCCCTTAAAAAACTATTTCAGTATGCCAAAGCTTATCGCAGTGACTTTCGTCTGGCGACCATTTATTCGATATTAAATAAATTCTTTGATGTACTACCTGAGGTCTTGATTGGTGTCGCGGTAGATATCGTCATCAATGGCGACAAGAGTTTTTTGGCCAAGCGGGTATTGGGTGGTTTTGGCATTACCGACACCTGGCATCAACTGATGTTCCTCGGTGCAGTGAATGCCCTGATCTGGGCTGGTGAATCCTGGTTTGAATATCTGCTGTCCATCAAATGGCGAAAACTCGCGCAAAACCTGCAACATGACTTGCGCCTGGATACTTACGACCATGTGCAAAAACTGGAAATGGCCTATTTTGAAAACCAGCGCACTGGAAACCTGATGTCCATCCTCAATGAAGATATCAACCAGATGGAGCGCTTCCTTAACGGCGGCGCAAATCAGATCATCCAAGTCATCTGCTCTTCCATCATGGTCAGCGCCGTGTTTTTCGCTTTACAGCCGTCCCTAGCTGTCATCTCCTTACTACCTGTACCCTTAATATTGATAGGTGCATTCTGGTTTCAAAAACGCCTGGCACCACGCTATTCTGCAGTGCGCGAAGCGGCTGGCGATGTCAGCGCCCGCTTGAATAATAATTTGCTGGGCCTGGCAACAATCAAAGCCTTTGCCACAGAAAGCTTTGAAAAAAATCATATCGCCGAAGCCAGCAATGCCTATCGTCAGGCGAATAGCAATGCCATTGCTATCAGTGCCGCCATCACACCGGTAATTCGCATGGCGATTCTGGCAGGCTTTACTGCTACCCTGGTCTACGGCGGCTGGCTGACTTTGCAAGGCGAACTGGCAGTCGGCGCTTATTCAGTGCTGGTGTACCTGACGCAACGCCTGCTATGGCCTATGACAGGCTTGGCTGACGTGGCTGATATGTATCAGCGTTCAATGTCGGCCATAGACCGCGCCATGGGCTTGCTGGATACCAAAATCAATATCCCCTACGAAGGTAAACATGTCGCACCGGCACAAATCAAGGGGGACTTACTGTTTGACAAAGTCGATTTTGCTTATGGGAATCAAAAAACTTTGCAGCAAATCAGCCTACACATCCCCGCTGGCAAGACTATCGCCTTTGTCGGCTCTACCGGCTCAGGCAAATCAACGCTGGTGAAATTACTCTTGCGTTTTTATTCTGCACAAGCCGGAAAAATTACACTCGATGGCACAGAGATCAATGAGATCAACTTGCAAGACTTACGTCGCTGCATAGGTTATGTTGCACAAGACAGTTTCCTGACCGATGGCACGATAGCCGAGAATATCGCGTATGGCATGCAGGATGTTAATGATGCCGCCATCAGGGATGCAGCGCAGGCAGCCGAAGCAATGGAGTTCATTTCCAAACTGCCGCTAGGCTTTGCCACCCGTATTGGTGAACGTGGCCAAAAATTATCAGGCGGCCAGCGCCAGCGCCTGGCACTGGCTCGCGCCATTCTCAAAAATCCACCCATACTGATACTCGATGAAGCCACCAGTGCCGTCGACAATGAAACCGAAGCAGCGATACAACGCAGCCTGGATGTTGTCAGCCGCAACCGCACCACCATCGTCATTGCTCATCGTTTATCCACGGTACGTCAGGCAGATTGCATACACTTGCTGGAAGCTGGAGAGATCATGGAAAGTGGCACGCATGACGAATTGCTGGCACTGGACGCTGGCTATGCTGCCTTATGGCGCTTGCAAACTGGTGAGCGCACTCATGGATAATGAAAGTTAGCTCTGTAATTACAGAAATACCAAGTTTGCAGCTGCGATTTAACCTTGTTTTTCATACTCGATTAACGCGCAGTGTTATGCTTATAGCAAGGAGGGTGTAAAGCATGAAAAAAACATTGGCGATAGGCGCAACTACAGTTTTGCTTACCATGCTGGGGGCAACCTCCTACCATGCTATCGCCTATGTCACGCAGGCACAGCCCGCAAGCACAAGCGCTGTTAATTTACCGGTCAAACCCTTTGAGGTTGATCCCTCCTGGATCAAGGAAGGCAAACCGAATTTTCGTGCCGCAGAATTTTTCAAGTCATATGATGGCGAGACCAGTTCAGGCATCTTTGAGTGCGATGGCCCATCTACCTTTGAATGGCATTACCAGCTTGATGAAAGCATCTATGTGCTTGAAGGCGGCGTGGATATTGATTATGAAGGCAAAAAGTTTTCCCTGAAACCGGGTGATACCGTACTTTTCCGCGCAGGCACGAAAGCACTCTGGCACGTGCCCAAAGGCATACGCAAGAGCTGGACCTTGCATGATGCTGGCAAACCCGCACGCGGGCTTGCCAGTTTGCTCAAATAAAGTCAGCAACAAGCTGTCGATCAATCAGGAATTGCCTTTGCCAGTGCAAGTGCGCTAAGAAAAGCATTTTCCACCTTGCCTGCACCTTCAAGGCCAGCGGCAAACCAGTCTCCACAGACACCTATTCCCTGCTTGCCATTCCACAAGAAATCAGAATCCGCTGGCTTTACGGCCTCAGCATAGCGCCAGCGATGTACAACAGCATGAATAGGTTGTATCCATGAGCCTGTGGCTTCGTGGAAGGCCTTGGTCAATTTTTCTTTCACTCTCTCATCGTCATCTTCCAGATGCTCGATACTCCATGCCTGTGTTGCGTGGCAAACCCAGCGCTCGCCAGCCCTGTGCAAGGGTTTGGCATCATCATGTGCTATCCAGCCAAGACGGGAATTATTGATCCAGGCACCGTCATAAGGCAGGTCCAGAGAAGTCTGGAACCCCAGCATCAACGTCCAGCAGGGTGCCAGGCGTGCCTGCTTTGCTTGTTTGGCCAGGGCTGGCGTGACACTCAGCAGGGGTTCTGCCTGATCGGCCGTAACCGCCAGGATCACCGCATCAAAAGGCCCGGCAGTTGCAGCAATCGGTACCGTGGCTGAACGGATGGACAGCAGCCACTGCTTGCCATGCTCTTCGAGAGCAGTTACATGTTGCTCTGCGCGCACATCCAGGCCATGCGCCAGTTGTTTACCAAGGGAACTCATGCCGGGTACGGCGATATAACGCGTGCCACTACGTCCTGCTGGTTTACTGCTACCAGCTTCCAGCGTTGCCAGCTTGGCTGTCCAGGGAACGACCCAGCCAACCTTCTTCCAGTCTGCAATTTCTTTTTTAAAGCGATCAGAGCTGGCGGTGAAATATTGTGCGCCATGATCAAAACCACCCAGTTCCGTGTGTCTGGTACTCATGCGGCCACTGACGCCCATGCTTTTCTCATACACAGTGACATGATGACCTTGCGCCTGCAATTGACGCGCAACTGTCAAACCTGCTAATCCGGCACCAACAACAGCGATTTGCATATTATTTTCCTTATCTAGCGTCCAAACAGACAATAAAAAACGCCCGCTATACAAGCTTGCGGGCGTCAATTGGTTTAGTGCATATTAATATCTACTTTAGGTACAGCGTTCTCGCGACCATGCAGGCTGGCGCGACGTGCAGTGCAGTCAGGAATACTACCCCGGACAAGGCGCAGTATCCTGCAAACCCTGGCATCCAGTTCGCGCGGCATCACTTTCATACGGCGGGAGCTGTACAAGTCTGACTTTGCTACGCAGCTATCTGGTTTCATTCACTATCCTGGAATAGAGATCAACATGCTGTATTTAATACATTACTTCAAACACCGCGGTCTCTGGTGATCACTGTTCGTTTTCTTCAACCGGCCAATCGCGGATATAGGCTTTCAACATCTTGTTTTCAAAACTTTGCGCTTCCAGTACGGCCCTGGCTACGTCATAGAACGAGATTACGCCCAGCAGGGTTTTTGCATCCATGACAGGCAGGTAACGCGAATGTTTTTCCAGCATCATGCGGCGCACTTCATTGACTTCGGTTTCCGGTGTCACTGTGAGGGGATGGTCATCCATGTATTTGCGGACTGTACCAGCACCAAGTGAACCCTGGTTTTTATGAATCGCACGTATGACTTCACGGAAAGTCAGTATACCAACCAGATCACCGTACTCCATCACGACCAGAGAGCCGATATCTTTCTCCTCCATGACGCTGACAGCTTCGGTAATTGGGATATCAGGTGTGATCGTGAAAAGGATATTACCCTTCACTTGAAGTATCTCTGAGACTTTCATGATGCCCCTCCTCTTATACATTTATATGGACCTTATTTGCAATGTATCGCAAGCCTTGCAAAAAATCCAGCATGTAAAATATTTTATTAATGAATTCACCCGCATTTTGCCTGTCTTTTGCACCTTCAGCATCAGCGATGGTAGCATTGCTGCCTCACAATATGGAGACTCTCACACATGAGCGGCCCTAAATACCACGGCTTTGATACCCTGTCCCTGCATGCGGGCGCAGCCCCTGACCCAGCTACAGGCGCACGTGCTACCCCAATTTACCTGACATCCTCTTTTGTGTTCAAGGATTCAGATCATGCAGCTTCGCTCTTCAATATGGAAAGAGCCGGCCACGTCTATTCACGCATCTCCAACCCCACCAATGCTGTACTAGAAGAAAGAATTGCGGCACTTGAAGGTGGCGTCGCTGGGATCGCCGTTGCCAGCGGGCAAGCTGCCATGCATTTGGGTCTGACAACCATAGCAGGGGCTGGTTCCCACGTCGTAGCTTCGCGCGCCTTGTATGGCGGTTCGCAAAATCTGCTGGCATATACGATGAAGCGCTTTGGCATAGAGACGACCTTTGTTGACCCACGTGATCTGGATGCCTGGCGTGCCGCCATACGACCGAATACCAAAGTCTTGTTTGCAGAAACACTTGGCAACCCCGGCCTTGATGTGTTGAACATCCCGGCAGTTGGTGAAATTGCGCATGAGCATCACTTGCCGCTCATGTTGGACTCCACCTTCACAACACCCTATCTGCTGAAACCATTTGATCATGGTGCCGATCTGGTTTTCCACTCAGCTACAAAGTTCCTGTGCGGCCATGGCACTGCCATAGGCGGCTTGCTGGTCGATGGCGGCACTTTTGACTGGCAGGCAGCCTATGAAAAGACCGGGCACTTTGCCGAACTCTGTGAGCCTTATGACGGTTTCCATGGCATGGTATTCAGTGAAGAGTCAACCGTTGCCGCTTTTTCACTCAGGGCACGCAGGGAAGGTTTGCGGGACTTCGGTGCCTGCATGAGCCCGCACAATGCCTTCACCATCTTGCAAGGCATAGAAACCCTGGGCATGCGCATGGACAGGCATGTAGCAAACACCCGTAAAGTTGTCGAATTTCTGGTTTCACATCCGGCAGTAGATTCTGTCTCTTACCCCGAACTGGAAAATCACCCAGATTATGAACTGGCAAAGACTTTGCTGCCCAAAGGTTGCGGTGCAGTATTTTCATTCAACATCAAGGGCAACCGCACTGCGGGACAGCGCTTTATTGAATCACTGAATATTTTCTCGCACCTGGCCAATGTCGGCGATGCCAAGTCTCTGGCAATACATCCTGCCTCAACCACGCACTTCCGCGTGCCGGCAGAGCAATTGCTGACATCTGGCATTACCGAGGGAACCATGCGTCTATCCATAGGATTGGAAAATGTCGAAGATCTGATCGAAGACCTGTCACGTGGCCTCAAAGCCGCACAGAAGGGAGCCTGAGATGTTATTTGAAGTCAATGGCCATGCAGCCTATTGCTATACCGGTGGCAAGGCTTACAACCCTGTCCTACCTACGCTGGTTTTCATCCATGGGGCGCAAAACGATCACTCGGTCTGGGGTTTGCAGACCCGCTATCTGGCACATCACGGTTTTAATGTATTTGCGGTCGATTTGCCCGGCCATGGCCGCAGCAAAGGCCAGGCGCTGACCAGCATAGAGCAAATGGCAGACTGGCTGCTTGCTTTTCTGGATATCGCAGGCATAGCGCAAGCCACGCTGATCGGGCATAGCATGGGTTCATTGATCGCACTAGAGACTTGCTTCAAAGCCAGCACACGCATCAACAAACTTATAATGGTTGGTACTGCCTACCCCATGAAAGTATCAGATACCTTGCTCAATGCCGCCAGAGATGACGAACAGACAGCAATTGATATGGTGAATATCTGGTCGCACACCTCCATTGCGCACAAGCCATCCTGCCCTGGCCCTGGATTTTATGTGATGGGTGTCAGCCAGCGCCTGATGCAGCGCATTTCTGCCATCAATCCAGATAAGGTTTTTTACACGGACTTTGCTGCTTGCAACGCCTATGCAAATGGCGAAGCAGCCGCGCAATCAGTAACCTGCCCCAGCCTGTTCATACTCGGTAAAAAAGACATGATGACGCCCGCAAAGGCCAGCCTGACTTTGAGCAAAGTCATCCCAAATAGTCGGCAAATGCTCATAGAGAATTGTGGCCATTCATTGATGTCTGAGCAGGCGGACCAGGTTCTGTCGGCCGTCCATGATTTTGTGAAGGCATAAGCAACGATGGCGATGAATCTGGAAAGCTGGGCTTTGTTCACTGCTACAGAAGCGGCTCTGTCCTTATCCCCTGGCCCTGCTGTCATGATGGTGGTCGCCTATGGGATAGCCAGGGGATGGCGCACATCCCTGTTTGTCACGCTTGGCATATTGACGGGCAATGCCATTTACTTTGCGATATCGGCAACAGGCATAGGTTCGCTGATACTGGCCTCTCCCCAGGTATTCATGGCGATTAAATACCTGGGTGCGGCTTATCTGGTTTATCTTGGCTTGTCGGCCATCTTTGGCAAACCATCGCCACTGACGATATCCAAACTGGATAGCGTAATTCTCAGTGGCAGGAAGATATTCAGCAGCGCACTGATGCTGCAACTGATGAATCCAAAAACAATGTTGATGTTTGTGGCGATACTGCCGCAGTTCATCGACCCCAAGGAACCAGTAGGTATACAAATGCTGATACTGGCAGCCTGCTCCATCATTCCCGAATTTTTTATCCTGTTGGGATATGGCATGCTGGCTAGTAAAGCCAGTCACTGGGCAACCCAGGAAAGGTATGCGGTGACTACAGAAAGAATAGCCGGCACCCTGGTGACAGGTGCCGGTATCATGGTGGCATTGATATAGTCTTCAAAACTATGCATGCACAGGCAGGCGCTGGTTCAGGCTTGCCAGGTAATCTGCCCTGAAGCGGCGCAAGACATAATCCTTGTAATTGTCGTGCTTCAGGGTATCCCAAGCCTCTACCCTGCCCTTGCTTGACTTGTCCTTGGCTGCAGCCAGGACTTCGGGACTCAATTCCAGGCTGGCATCCGTCATCATTTCATAGCCATACAATTCCATGAATTCTTTGGTCAGGCTTTCTATGACTTCAATTTCGTGCATGCTCAATTGCTGCTTGAATTTGTCTTTATTGGCCATGACGGGTGGGAAACGATTTGTCGCCCATAAAGCAGACATTTTGGAAATTTGTTGTGCCTCGCTGGAATGGGTGACATCCAGCATCTCAGGCAAGAACTGCATGCCAAAGAAATCGCAAATCGCCCTTAAAACAGTTTCCTGATTACTCAAGAAATCTTCATAACGTATCGTCAGCACGCGATCTGGATGGAGTTTAACGATATCGCGCGACAATTGATGCGCCTCCAACCATGCCATGGCATTCAGCGTCGAATCATAATCATGAATAATGGCCTTGTTCATGGAAGCGACCTGCGCCCTGGGATCCCTGACTACGTTCAGGAACAGCATATTCGGGAATATCTGCAAAAGCTCTTCTGCATAATGCACGCTATCGAGCGACTTATCCATGACGATACTGGCATGATGGTGCTCGCCTGTGCGCAATAACAATTCCCACAATATCCTGTGCACACTGCGCTGATCATCTTTAATCGACTCAAACACATCCACCGGATCAAATACCATGCCTTTCCATTTCACCATACTGGCTGATTGCAAGCCGATGACATCGACGACCAGCCTGAAGTAAGACTCGTCGTCATTCAGATCGCCATAGCGCGGCACCAGGGGCATGAAATCAACGATATGCAAGGGATAAGGCGAATAAAATTCCTTGCTGTTATTCAGGCGCAGACGCAGGGCATGACTGCCACAGCGGCGCAAGGGTATCATAAGGACAGGCGTCGGTCGCTTACTGCCAGCAGCCGTTTTTTGTACGTTGGTCACACTATCTGATTCTGCCATGATACTCTCCCCATGCTTGAAGGTAGGAATCTGGAAGAACCACCTTGCCACCCTGTCAGGTCATGACAAGCTGAGTTGCGGTCTTTCCATTTTGTCGAAATAAGCTATAAATGCTTGAATAAAACCATCTACTTCTGATGCTGGTAAATTGTTGATGCCACCTGCACCACGTCGCCCGCCACCAGTAGCAAACGTGGAGCAAAATTGACTGGCCGGGCAATTGTCTGCATCACCCGAACGTATGCTGACAACATAACTGCCATCTGGTTTTGAGGTCAGCACCGCAAAAGACTTTCCGTGCTGCTCTTGCGTCAATTGATTTGCCAGAATGCCGGAGACTCGTCTGGCCCATGCCTGTGCAGGCAAGATAAAGATGGACGTTAATTCACTTTGGCGGTAAGCATGCAAACCTTGCATGAACGCCATATCACTGGCATAGGCATTACGCAGCACTACAAATTGTCCGGCGCTATTCAAAAAATCAAAGGGATCAACATAGTCATGTACAGCCTGATACAAAGCTGCAGGGTGAAAATGCAAATCATCTATTGACTCGCCATAAGCGTTGTAGTTGAGCAAAATACCGAGCTCTTGTAGCTGGTCGCGTTGCGATTCATTCAGGCCAGCCTCGCTTGCCATCGCAGCTGCGACTGCTGGCAAGTTATCACCATAAGCCGCCACTACGGCCCACTGCCAATGCAGATTGTTTAGGTAGCGATTGACCAGTATACTGCTGCATACATCAGCAGCCATGTCGCAATGCAAATGCAAATGCTCATGTTCAAAGGCATGCGTTGCATTGTGATGATCGAAGTAAGTGATCTCTGCACCGGCAGCCAGATGCTTGCGCAATGATGAGATATTACTATCCAGCGAAATATCCAGGACTGTAAGCCTGTCACCACTCTTGACTTCAAAGCGGGTCAGCAAATCAATATCCCGCTTGGCGCCAGTGACCAGTTCTGCTGTACGGGGTTCAGCCAGCCTTAACTGGTGCAAGGCGCAAATACCATCGGCGTCACCATTAAATACATCATAGGCTTGCACTGAACTGTTGATCTCTGCTGGCATGAATTTCCCGCTTTTAGCCGCTATTTGATATAGCATAATCCTATCAAATGTCTGTAGAGTTTTTCTGCAGCTTCTTCTATGGTGTGTTGCTCAGAATTGATTTCGAGATCAGGGTCCAAAGGCGCTTCGTACGGAGCAGAGACGCCAGTAAAATCCGGGATTTCTCCTCTGCGTGCTTTGGCATACAACCCTTTAGGATCGCGCCTCTCGCACACTATGCCTGGCGTACTGACATGTACTTCAACAAAACGTTCCTGACCTATGATTTCTTTCGCCATGGCCCGGTCATCACGAAATGGTGAAATAAATGCAGTAATGGCAATCATGCCTGCTTCATTCATCAGATGAGCGACCTCCGCAGCCCTGCGTATATTTTCGCGTCTGTCATGAGCAGAAAAACCAAGATCACTATTCAAATGATGGCGTAAATTATCACCATCCACTACGAAACAACAATGGCCGCGCTCGAGCAAAATTTTTTCCAGTGCATATGCCAGGGTCGACTTACCGGCGCCACTCAAGCCCGTGAGCCACAACGTAGCGGGGCTCTGCCTCATCAAACGTTCACGTGCACTGGAATTAACGACGCCATAGTGCCACTTGATATCCACCCCGCTGGTCTGCGGATTTTGCACAAAACGACCAAACTGCGTTCTGCGCTCCACCCTGACTGGTGATTGATCAAGCTGAGTTTGCTCTTTCAGTAGGCTTGTGTTCGCTTGCATTGGCGACTCCCGGGTTTGCCGTTGTAATCAAAAACGATCCAGCTCATTAAAACTCTTCCCAATCTGCACTGCCAGACTGCGGGCTATTGCTGGAGTTTGCTACGCGTTTGATTTGCTTTACTGCTGCTTTGTTTTTTTCCTGGCTGGCCGCTTTTTTTATCAAAGGAATGATTTTTTTGTCGTCCGTGGAAGGTTCACTCCATTTTGGTTCCTCGTATTTTTCGGCGCTCAGCTGGAAGGTACTTACCAATTCAGACAAATCATCAGCCTGGTTTTGCAACGCTGTCGCTGCGGCAGCAGCCTCCTCCACCAAAGCCGCGTTTTGCTGGGTGACATCATCCATTTGAACAATCGCTTCATTGATTTGCTCGATACCAGCCGTCTGCTCCTGACTGGCCAGCATAATTTCACTCATGATGCTGGTGACCCTCTTGATACTGATCACGATCTCGTCCATAGTCACGCCTGCCTGATCAACGAGCTTTGCGCCTATGCCTACCTTGGTGACAGAGTCATCTATCAAATGCTTGATTTCACGCGCGGCCTCGGCTGAGCGTTGCGCCAAATTTCTGACCTCAGTAGCGACAACAGCAAAGCCGCGCCCTTGCTCCCCGGCACGAGCCGCTTCTACCGCAGCATTGAGCGCCAGTATATTGGTTTGGAAAGCAATGCCATCAATCACCCCAATGATATCGACAATTTTACGGGATGAAGTATTGATGGACCCCATGGTTTGCACAACCTCGGAAACGACCGAACCTCCTTTTATTGCCACGTCAGACGCAGATTTTGCTAACAAGTTCGCTTGTTTAGCACTATCAGCGTTTTGCTTGACTGTCGAAGTCAATTCTTCCATTGAAGATGCAGTCTCCTCAAGCGAACCAGCTTGTTGTTCGGTACGTGAAGACAAATCCATGTTGCCAGAAGCGATTTGACGGGAAGCAGTTGCGATAGTATCAGTACCAGAGCGCACCATACCAACGATGCTGGCCAAGCCCTTCTGCATCTCATCCATGGCATGCATGAGACTATGCGTATCCTTTTCAGCAAGGCGAATTGGCACAGACAGATCCCCTGCCGCGATTCTTTCTGCAATCTGCACCGCATAGCGTGGCTCGCCACCTAATTGCTTTAGTAGGCTCCTGACGATGATCCACGCAGCCAGCACCCCCAAAAACAAAGCTGCGGCCCCAAACATAAACATGAGATTCTTGGCTTTGGCATAGTCTTTCTCTGCCTGCAAAATGGCTTCGGTATTTTGCTTGTCTTCGACAGAGATAAATTCATTCAGCAAATCCCACCATTTCTTTTGTATCGGACGGAATTCAAAGCGCAACAATTTATACGCCTCTTCACCTTTTTTTTGGACACCTAGCTCAGCGCCCTTGGCGATGAAAGGTTCGGACAGTTTAGCCTGATCTCTAATGTTCGCCAGCAGAGTAAGTTGTTCAGGCGATGCGTTCGTATCAGATTTGAGCATCTGAGAAAGTTTTTCTTCTGCATCGTTGTATTTCTTGGTCTGCGTTGCAATCCGTTTTACTTCAATCTGAATTTCAGCCTCGTCAGAGAGCAGAATAAGATTTCGCAAGGCCAGCGCCCGTTCGGTCACTGTCAGATACATGGTCGACGCCAACTTAGACTGCACATTATTGACGTTGGCGATTTCGTCCATACGCTGATTCATCCGGGCCATGTAAGTGATCCCTAGTAACAGCACAACCAGCAATAAACCCAAAACCAATCCAAAACCAGTGATCAAACGGGTTGAGACCTTAGAATTTTCGATGTTCATGATTTCCCCAAAAACGTTGTCAGATACAGAGAGTTTGACTAGATCCGGGCTTGCATAGGTTTGCGCTACAAGCTCATATTGCCACACAGATTTTAATGCCACAAGGAAATTATTAAAAAATGTAACTTCGGATTTATCCATTAAATATCAAATACTTAAGGATATAAACTGCGACTATTGAAGTCTAAATCTTAGTAGCAATATTTATATATAGGTATTTATTTAATGTTTATCAGATTTAATAGTAGTAGATTTTTTTGCAATGTCAAAGAGTTAATCAATGATTACCTCTTTGAACTTTTTCAGAAATCTGATTGTGCATTTTTTTTGAAGATTGAGGCACAGGCAGCGATGCTTGGCATAAGATGCAGATATATAACAAACGGCAGAATCCAGGACGCCAAAAGGAGACCAACATGGCAGAAAAATTCACTAATTTTTCAGCGTTTTACGCCTTTTATCTCACCGAACACAGTAATAAAACCTGTCGACAACTGCACTTTTTAGGTAGCACATTGGTCATATTATGTTTAGCAGGGTTTATTGTAACTGGTGCAACAATGTATCTACTTGCAGCACCCATCTGCGGCTATGGTTTTGCCTGGATTGGGCATTTTGTGTTTGAAAAAAACCGACCAGCTTCGTTCAAGCAGCCTCTATTCTCCTTCATGGGGGACTGGGTCATGTACTGGCAACTGTTGAGTGGAAAAATCCACTTCGCCCAACAGGATGAGGCACACAAAGCCTGACCGAAGCAATATACCTGCGTGATCTATTGCAATCTTGCACGAAACCGTTCTGGAGATAATGCGTACGGCCGAAATCAATTAATGACGGAGTCGTTTGCCGATCTGGAGCACGCATGAAATCTATAAGGTCGACGATGTTGTCACCTAATCTGGCAGGAAGAACGCTGCAATACAATCAAGTTTATCGAGGGGACGCAGCTCGTTTGGCATTACGCAAAGTGGTAGGCCATACTCACATGAGGAATGCCAGCTTCTTCAAAAATCTCACCATCGCGGGTGTAGCCTTCCTTGAGATAGAAATTCTCTGCTGACTGTTGTGCATTCAGGCGCACAGCCACCTCACCCCTAGCCTGTGCTTCATTCATAAGGGCACGTAAAATCCTTGCACCTACACCCGATCCTCGCGCCGTTGCGAGCACCGCCATGCGGCCTATATGTGCATCTGGCAACAGGCGGCCTGTTCCTACAGCTTGCCCATTGGCATCATAAGCAACCGCATGCAAACATTCAGCATCGGCGGCATCCCATTCCAATTCGGCAGGGATTTTTTGCTCAATGACAAACACTTCATAGCGTATTGCTTGCGCATCTTTTTGCAGCGTAGCCCAGTCGGCAATGACCAGGCGCAGGTTTTCAGTATTCATGGTCGGATATCCACAGGTGCATGCGTCTCATAGGATGAAATTATCTCACGCCATTCATCTGTGACTGCAACTGCCTTGCGTTTTTCAGTATCTGCATAGACATACACCAACTCGCCGGATATCAGATGGTTTTCACCAAGATAAATTTCGAGAACGAATTGGAGCGAAGACCTGCCTATGCTGGCACAGCGTACACCGACATCAAGCTCATCATCAAACCTGGCTGGTGCCATGTATTCTACTGTGGATTTGCGGGCAAACAGCTCCCTCCCCTCTGCGGCTTGCGCAATCACATTTGGCAGACCGATAGCACGCCAGTATTCGGTAAAGGCGACATCAAAGTAATTGAGGTAATTGCCATTAAAAACTATGGCTTGCATGTCAACTTCAGACCAGCGCACTCGCAAGCTATGAAAGAAAGCAAAATCTGCTTTGGCCATAAACCCTAACCCTGCAAAAATTGACGAATAAGACGGTTGACGCGTTCCGGCTGCTCATGGATGACCCAGTGTGAGCCTTCTGGAATGCGCTGTATCTGGATATCATCGACAAAACTCTCGATACCATCCAGCAAAGTCTTGGGTAGCGCCTTATCGTTTTCACCCCAGATGACGCGAGTAGGTACCTTGACCTGGAAATCAGCCGGATTCAGATTCAACTGCAGAGGTCCAGGGTTTTTATCAGTCGGCGGATGTAATGGCGAAGCACGGTAATAATTGACGCCACCGCTCAAACCTCGCGCCCAGCAAGCATGATATGCGGCTCTGGTATCTGCATCAAACCAGCTTGCCTCACCTTGCCCCATGCCATTGAAGAAACCATCCATGAGAGCAAAATCATCTTTGGCAAGTGCTTCTTCAGAACCAGGATTGCGCAACCAGTTCATGTATTCACTGCAAGTTCCTTGCGCAGGGTCAGTTGCTAACGCTTGCATGAACAGATAGGGATGCGGAGAATTAATAATGATTAATTTTTCAAACAAGGCAGGCAGAGCAATCGCCATATTCCAGCATACCGCCCCACCCCAGTCATGCGCGACGACCGTGGCTTGCTGATAACCCAGATGGGCAATCAACAAACGCAAGTCATCAACAATATGCCTGGCCTTGTAGGCAGCAACATCCGTTGGCATGTCTGACAGATTGAAGCCGCGCAAGTCCGGTGCTACGGCAAAATAATCCTGTCCAAACTCAGCCAGTTGTGCCGACCATTCATACCAGAACTCTGGAAAGCCATGCACGAACAAGATCAATGGCCTGCCTCGCTCACCCGCACAGGCAAAATGCAGGCGGGTTCCATTCTCCAGTGTAGCAAACTGATTGCTTAGTATCTCTGCTGTCATCAATGCTTCTCCCTGATGTTTGAAAGTGATGATCAGGCCTTGAGCTTCGCTCTGAGCATGTCACGAATATGCGGTGCAGCCTTGTAAGGATCACCTGGATTGCGTTGCAAGACTATGTCTTCCATGCGTTCCTGCACATTACCCAGGGCACCGGTATGAGAGAAGATGTAGAACTGTTCGTCAGCAATTGCCTTGAAGGTGTTTTCAGCCACTTCTTCGGCGGTTACCTTGCCAGAATTCACAGCCTTGTCTGACATGGCCTGTGCCGCTCTCTGGCTGGCGGTCGGTGCAGAACCTGGCACATCTTCAGGGCGGTTTCTATGGGATTGTGAAATGCCGGTAGGCACGAAATAAGGGCACAGTACAGAAGCGCCTATCGGTGCTTCTACCAGTTTCAAATCCTGGTACAGGGATTCTGACAGAGAAACTACTGCATGCTTGGAGACGTTATACACACCCATGGTCGGCGCATTGAGCAGGCCAGCCATGGATGCCGTGTTGACGATATGCCCTTCAAATTGTGGATCTTTCTTTGCGCATTCCAGCATCAAATTGGTGAAGATGCGCACACCATGAATCACACCCCAGAGATTGACGCCCAATACCCATTCCCAGTCTGCCTGGGTATTTTCCCAAACCAGACCGCCAGAACCGACACCGGCATTATTGAACACCAGATGCACGGCACCAAATTTCTCCATGGTGGCATCAGCCAGGGCCTGCACTTCTTCTGCATGGCGTACATCGCAACGCATGGCCAACACCTGTGCACCTTGCGCTTCCAGCTCTGCTCTGGTTTTATCCAGGGCATCTTGCTGCACATCAGCCAGTACCAGCTTCATACCCAGGCGTGCGCCGATAATCGCAAATTCACGGCCAAAACCGCTGGCACCACCGGTGATTACGGCTACTCTGTCTTTAAATACTTTCATGTTGTCTCCTGTATGTGATTTATTAAATTTATTTGTTTTGGATTAATTTATTTTGCGCGTTTCATCTGGAAGCCTACACGTGGGAAATGCACGACCACGGTTCCAGCACGTTCATCTTGACGACGCACGGCCAATTCATTTTCGCTGGCAATGAGCAGTTCCCCCACGACAGGATCCAGCGCATAGTCGGTCGGCATGATGGCAACTTGCTCACCCAACGCTATGCCATGGCTGTCAATAAAATTGCGCCCTGCTGTATCAAAGCCATGCGCATTTTTGGCGATCTCAAGTGCTTCTGCGCTGCTCAGAGCTTCGGACTGGTGATAACCGAAAGCAGCGATACGGCCCATCCACTCCAGCAGCTTTGGATAAGCGTCGAAAACAGGATTGATCGTTGGAGCCAGTCGTATCAGCCACAAAGCCTGATACACAGAGAAATCAGCAATGCTGGCTTGTGTACCCAGCAGAAACGGCGTATCTCCGCTGAGCATATTTTCCAGGCGACTTAAGTATTCTAAAAGCTGCCCTTTGGCTTCACCCATGCTGGTGCGCGGCATATTGCCACGCATGGTGGCACGGTCTGCACTGAAGGCCTGCAATTCTTCAGCGCTGATATTGCCGAATATGGATTGGATAGCCGCTGGCTGAAATGCATAGGGGATTGCTGTCCAGAACAGCGTAGTATCCGCCCATTGTGCCAGATTGCGCGCCAGACCATTGATAGCTGCCGGGTATAGAGCAGGTGCGGGCGATCGTTTTTCCAGCACCTCAGCAATCAAAGACGTATCGCAATAAATATCTCCACCGATTTGCAGTATCGGCGTGCGTCGGTAACCACCTGTCAATGCCGTCACATCCGGCTTGGGCATGATGATGGGTACCGTTACAGATTTCCACTTCAATTGTTTGAAACCGAAAATCAGGCGAATCTTTTCTGAAAATGGAGAAATCGCAAAATTATGGAAAATAAGGTCGGACATGATTGCTCTGTGCTCTTCAGGTTTATGCGACTAACTCAAATAAGCTTCACCAATTGCTTGCCGAAGTTCTTACCTTTCAACAGTCCAATAAATGCTTCTGGCGCAGCAGCAATCCCTTCAGCGACGGATTCACGGAATTTCAATTTACCGGTCGCAACCAGGCCACCCAATTCTTTCAAACCTTGCGGCCACAAATCCATGTGTTCAGAGACAATGAAGCCACGCATGGTCAGGCGCATGGTCAAAAATACCCGCGCATTCTTGATGCTCAGTTGCTCGCCGTTATATCCGGCAATCAAACCACACAGGGCGATACGGCCAAAGGCATTCATGCGCGCCAGGCTGGCATCAAAGATTTCACCACCGACGTTTTCAAAAACGGCATCAATACCATCTGGTGTTGCGGCGGCAAGATCGATTTCCAGATTGCCTGCCTTGTAATCGATGCAGGCATCAAAGCCCAGTTCATTGACGACATAAGCACATTTGTCTGCACCACCGGCTATACCGACCACGCGGCAACCCAGTTGCTTGCCCAGTTGACCAACTACGCTGCCCACTGCACCACTGGCGGCAGATACCACGATAGTTTCACCAGCCTTGGGCTGCATGATCTGGGTCAGGCCATACCAGGCAGTCAGCCCAGGCATACCAACCGAACCCAGGTAGGCCGACAATGGAATGTGAGTCGTATCGACTTTACGCAGCAACAAGCCATCAGACACGCCCATTTCTGACCAGCCCAGCATGCCTATGACTTTGTCACCGACGTTGAACTTGGCATTCTTGCTGGCGACTACTTCACCTACGGTGCCGCCTATCATGGTTTCGCCTATCACTTGTGGGGCTGCATAGCTTTTCGCATCTTCCATGCGGCCACGCATGTAAGGGTCCAGCGACATGTAGTGATTGCGCACCAAAAGCTCGCCATCCTTGAGTTCAGGAACAGGCAGGGATTCAAGGCGGAAATTGTCTGGCACGACCTGGCCTTTCGGACGGGAAGCCAGCACAATACGTTGGTAAGAAAGTTGAGAACTAGTGATCATGATTTGCTCATTTCATCAAGTGATTTGCCAAAGCCTGGAAGGCACGATAAGTGACAGGGTCAGTCGCACCATTGGCAGCAATGGGATGGGAAGAAAATTTAACGATGACCATTTCAGCCACCGGGTCGATATAAATACGTTGTCCGTGTATGCCACGGGCTTCAAATGTCTGGTGGCTGTTATGCCCTACCCACCACATATTGCGGTAGGAGTAACCAGGTAAAGTGGCATAGCCAGCTTTAGCGAATTTGGCTGGATCAGCACCCTTGCGTATGTCTTCTACAGCAGCGGCAGGAATGATTTGCTGGCCATTGAACTTGCCATTCAGGCGCATCATTTCACCAAAGCGTGCCATATCGCGTAGCGTCAGGTTCAGGCCACCGCCGCCCTGCTCGGTGCCTACGCTATCCACAGAAAAATAGGCATCATTTTCGGTACCCAGTTTTTGCCAGATACATTCAGACAAGAGATCAGATAAATTTTGCCCGGTAGCGCGTTTGACTATCCAGGCCAGCACTTCAGCATTGACCGTCTTATAGGCAAATGCTTCGTCATGCTTGCCTTCTTTTTTTAATTTCACCAGGAAGTCATAAAAGGTTTTAGGCCCATCATAAGTTGCGGCTGTTGGCAGCAAGCCGCCTGACCTGGCGTAATCCCAGACTTCAGCTTTGGGGTCAGCATAATTTTCAGAATACTGAACACCTATGGTCATGTCCATGACCTGCCGCACGGCAGCGTCGCCATAGGCGGTGTCTTTGAGTTCGGGAATATATTGTGTGACGGGTGCGCTGGGATCCAGTTTACCCTCTGCCGCTAAAGTCGCAGCCAGCGTACCTACAAAAGACTTGGTGACCGACATGGCGATATGCGGCAAGTAGGTCTTGGTAATGCCCAAGTAACGCTCGTAAACTATCTTGCCTTTATGCAGCACCAGTATGCTGTCAGTATAAGTGAGGGAGTGCATATCCGCCCAGCTTACATCGCTGCCCTTTTCATCGGCAAATCGCAATTTATCGAGATCACGCAAAGCTACCGGCAAAACTGAAACCGGGCCTGCGCCATGCCAGACATTGCTGGTAGGTCCCAGTTCTCGCCCATGCGAAAACGACCAGCGGGTACGGGGAAACTGATAATTGCTGCCGTTGGCAAACTTGATTATCTTGTCAGGCGCAGGCGGGAAGCCTTGCATCCATCCCATTTTTTGCGGATCACTTGCATCTGCATCGGGCAAGGCAGTTTGTGCCGAAGAAATGCTCATGAATGGTCCACCGATTAAAGCAAAGAAAAGAATTGCAAAGCGAGTCTGCTGCATGTTTGTCTCCATTTATTTTTTATTGGACTTGCAGGCACTACTTACTAATTATTAGAATTCACGAGACTTTAATCACTACCATAAAGTTTTTTCATATTTTCGCCAGACTTCAAACGTCGCAGATATTTGAATGTCCCCATGGCTTTGGCAATGAGTTTGTCGCCATTCCAGACTTCGCCTTCGCAAAAGCACATGGTGGTGGATTGATGAAAAGCCTTGCCTCGCGCCTCCATGCGGCCACCCGGTACACCGCCTGGCTGCAGGAAGGTGGTTTTCATCTCTACAGTGACGACTCCCTTGAGGTCGCTACTCATGGACCGGCCAGCCATCGCCATCACCACATCAAGCATGGTCATAATCACGCCGCCATGGGCTATTTGCCAGCTATTCATGTGACGCTCGGTCAAATCCAGTGCCAGACGCGCATGACCATTTTCCATTTCCAGGAATTCAACACCCAAGTCATGAAGAAAGGGATTCAATACCGGCGTCGGTTGCGCAATGGGAAGCTCCGCATGAGAATTCGCCTCCGTCATACCGCAGAAACCCCACCATCCACTGCCAGGGTCTGCCCGGTAATATGTTTGCCCGCATCACTGGCAAACAGCATGGCTGCACCCTTCAAATCTTCGTCATCACCTATGCGTTGCAGAGGTGCTTCTTTGGCGAGTTTTTCTTCGCCGAGGTTCTCCAGTATGCCCTTGGTCATTTTGGAGGGAAAAAATCCTGGGGCAATCGCATTCACAGTAATGCCATGCACACCCCACTCACCAGCCAAGGTACGTGTAAAGTTAATGACGGCAGCCTTGGAAGTGTTATAGGCAATCGTCTGCATGGTGCCAGGTGCATTACCAGCCAGACCAGCGATAGAGGCAATATTAATGATACGGCCATACTTGCGCGGTATCATCGAACGCTTACCGACAGCCTGCGAGATCAAAAAGATGCTGCGAATATTCAGGTTCATGACCTTATCCCAGGCATCAACCGGATAATCTTCTGCCGGTGCGCCCCAGGTAGCACCAGCGTTATTGATGAGGATATCGATATGCCCAAGACGGGATAGTGTTTCATCTACCAATGGTTGTACCGCTGCTTCTTTAGACAAATCGGCAGCAATTGCGCTGGCATCTATACCACGGCTTTTCAGGTGGGCGACAGCTTCATCCAGGTCAGATTGTTTACGCGAAGACAGCACCACTTTAGCACCCTGCTCACCCAATGCTTCTGCCATTTGCAGACCCAGGCCGCGTGAACCACCAGTAATCAGGGCAGTCTTTCCATGCAGGTCAAATAATTGTTGTACGGTGCGAATCGCTTTGCTCATTTTTTTGTCTCCGGTATGTGCGGCCACCACCTGTCTGCGAGCAGACAGGAAGGGCATCGTTTGTTATGGGTTTTTAATAATTTCAGGGCTATGGTTCAGAACCAGGCATCTTGCATATCGAAAGTCGTCATATCGATATTCGATAGCAAATCCAGCTGAGGATGAACGCGTGGCAATTCCCAGTGGAAGAAGTATTTACAAGCCTGCAGTTTGCCAGCATAGAAATCAGCATCATGGTGATTTTCTTTGTTCAGGCATAATGTAGCTTGTTCCAGCCACATCCAGGCAACAACGGCATGACCAAAAACCTCAAGATAAGCGGAAGCATTTGCCAGGGTTTTATTGGCATCCCCCACCCCATGCAATTGTTGCGTTACACTGGCCAGTCTTTGCAGCACACGTGCCAGTGATTTGGTATAGGCCAGCAATTCAGGATGTGCGGCCGCTCTCGCCAGGGTCTTGTGCATGATTTCACCCAACGCTTCCAGCGCGGCACCTTCTTGCATGACAACTTTGCGGCCAAGCAGATCCAGCCCCTGAATACCGTGCGTGCCTTCGTGTATTGGATTGAGGCGGTTGTCGCGGTAAAACTGCTCTACATTATATTCACGGGTGTAGCCATAGCCGCCATGGACTTGTATAGCGAGATTATTCGCTTCCAGACACCATTGTGATGGCCAGGATTTGGCGATAGGCGTCAATATTTCCAGCATCTGTGCTGCGTGGGTACGCGCTTCAGGCGATGGGGCGGTACGCTCTTCGTCGACCAGGCGGGCACAAAACAAATTCAATGCGAGGCCACCTTCAACATAGGCTTTTTGTGCCAGCAACATGCGCTTGACGTCAGTATGTTCAATAATGGGCACTTGCGGTGCTGCAGGGTCTTTGTTTAGCGGTGCACGTCCCTGAGGACGGTTACGGGCATAATCGAGCGCATGCAGATAGCCGGTATAGCCCAGCATGACAGCACCCAAACCGACACCTATACGTGCCTCATTCATCATGTGAAACATGTTAGCCATGCCACGGTGCAAAGTGCCTACGAGGTAACCTATCGCGCCAGCTTTTCCTTGCGGCTTGAATTTACCTTCACCAAAATTCAGCATGCAATTGGTGGTGCCGCGATACCCCATTTTGTGATTCAGACCAGCCAGCACCACGTCATTACGCTCACCGAGGCTACCATCCGAATTCACCAATTTTTTCGGCACGATGAAAAGTGAGATACCTTTCACACCAGGTATCAGCTTGCCACTTGCGTCCGGCACCTTGGCCAGCACCAGATGCACGATATTTTCGGCCAGCTCATGTTCGCCTGCCGATATCCACATTTTGTTGCCAGTCAGTCGATAAGTGCCATCTTCTTGCGGCTCTGCCCTGGTGACAATATCAGACAAGCTGGAACCAGCTTGCGGTTCCGACAAACACATGGTTCCAAAGAAGCGGCCTTCCAGCATGGGTTTGACGAAGGTTTCTATCTGCTCAGGCGTACCACATTTGAGTAAGGTATTGGCATTGCCGATGGTCAGGAAGGGATAAGATGCAGTGCCGACATTCGCCCCTTTAAAGTATGCAAAACCAGCTTTTTCAACGACGCAGGGCAACTGCATGCCGCCGACATCAAAGTCTTGCCCGGCCGCCATCAGGCCTGCTTCGCAAAAGGCTTTCAGGGCCGTCTTCACCTCAGGAATCATATGCACTTCTTCGCCATCGAAGTGCGGCTCCTGCTGGTCATTTTTTTTATTGTGGGTAGCGAACAGGTCTGTCGCTATTTGTTCGCAGGTATCAAGAGCGGCATTGAAAGTTTCGCGGCTATGGTCGGCGAAACGCGCCCTTTGATTCAGTGACTCTACATTCAGCCATTCATACAGCATGAATTCGAGATCACGGCGGGAAAGAATTTTAGATTGCATGGCTTTATCTGGATAAAAGAGATGAGGTACTCATTTTGCCCAAACCGCATGACAACATCATACAGCCTGGGCACCCGACATGCATCCAGCTTAGACTACTTCAAACAAACCTGCAGCGCCCTGGCCGCCACCAATACACATGGTCACCACTACATATTTTGCACCACGGCGTTTGCCTTCAATCAGTGCATGGCCAGTCAGGCGTGCACCTGAGACACCGTAAGGATGGCCCACGGCAATCGCACCACCATTGACATTCAATTTATCCATAGGGATGCCGAGTTTGTCTGCGCAATACAAGACTTGCACGGCAAATGCCTCATTCAATTCCCACAAGCCTATGTCTTCAACTTTGAGGCCGGCTTTTTTCAGCAATTTGGGAATCGCAAAGACCGGGCCTATACCCATTTCATCTGGCTCGCATCCTGCAATCGCAAAACCACGGAAAATACCCAATGGTTGCAAGCCCTTTGCTTCAGCCAGTTTGCTGCTCATCAGAATGGCAACAGAAGCGCCGTCAGAAAACTGGCTGGCGTTACCGGCAGTAATCACACCACCTGGCACTGCGGTACGGATTTTGGAGACGCCTTCGAGCGTGGTATCTGCACGTATGCCTTCATCGGCAGAAATGGTGACCTCTTTGGTGATCAGCATGCCAGTCGTTTTATCGGCGACACCCATGACCGTCGTCATTGGTACGATCTCGGCATCAAACAAACCTGCAGCCTGGGCTGCGGCTGCGCGCAACTGGCTTTGTACGCCGTACTCATCCTGACGTTCGCGTGGAATACCATAACGCTTGGCGACGGTTTCTGCTGTTTGCAGCATAGGCCAGTAAACTTCTGGCTTGTGTTGCTTCAACCAGGTTTCAACGATCATGTGGCTATTGGCTTCGTTTTGTACGCAAGAGATAGACTCGACACCGCCTGCCGCATAGACATCGCCTTCACCGGCAATAATTCTTTGTGCTGCCAGGGCAATGGTCTGCAATCCAGAAGAGCAAAAACGATTGACCGTCATGCCAGCAGTAGTTACCGGGCAACCTGCACGCAAAGCGATCTGACGGGCAATATTGCTGCCAGTTGCACCTTCTGGTGTGGCGCAACCCATGATGACATCTTCCACCTCGCCGGCTTCAATCTTCGCACGGGTAATGGCAGCATTGAGCACATGGCCACCCATAGTGGCACCATGCGTCATGTTGAAAGCGCCCTTCCAGGATTTTGCAAGGCCAGTGCGGGCGGTGGATACGATAACTGCGTCAGACATGTAGATCTCCTGATTGATATAAGTATGTGTACAGGCTGGAACTGCTGATAACCATCATAAATAGTAATTTGCCCTTTGCAAACCAACATGCAGGAACAAACTGCCATAACCCTGTTTTGCTTGAATCGAAATGCCGGAATAAAAAGCCTTTAGATCAAGCGCAAAAAAGAGAATATCACATTTTAGTACGACCGTTCGCAAATTAATTTCATCTCACTCTACGCATCAATATTGCTCTTTTTTACATAATCAGGATAGCTATTTTGTAAGTTTCTGTAAGTTTCGAGCAAGCAAGCCGTAAGTTTCGACTTGCACACTTTGCTTGCAATAAAAAATTATGTCGGAAATGTGATTGTTCAATTCCGGCCACTTTTTTTAGCAAACTTAATATACTTAAAAAACAGGAGACAAGCATGGCGACAGCACCTATCGCAACGTCAGGCGGCATGACATCCGAAGAACGCAAGGTTATTTTTGCTTCTTCGCTGGGCACCGTCTTTGAATGGTACGACTTTTATCTCTACGGCTCACTCGCATCCATCATTGCCAAACAATTCTTTGCTGGCACTGACCCCAATACTGCCTTCATCTTTGCCTTGCTGGCATTTGCGGCAGGCTTTATCGTACGCCCCTTTGGTGCACTGGTGTTCGGACGCCTTGGCGATATGATAGGCCGCAAGTACACCTTCCTGGTCACTATCCTGATCATGGGTGCATCTACGTTCTGCGTGGGCTTGTTACCCAACTATGCAACCATAGGTATTGCTGCGCCGGTTATCCTGATCACTTTGCGTATCCTGCAAGGTCTGGCGCTGGGTGGTGAATATGGCGGTGCTGCAACCTATGTGGCAGAACATGCACCGCATGGCAAACGCGGCGCCTTCACGGCATGGATACAGACGACAGCTACGCTGGGCCTGTTCCTGTCCCTGATGGTGATTCTTGGCACACGCATGGCAATTGGTGAAGAAGAATTTGCTAGCTGGGGCTGGCGCATTCCTTTCCTGGTCTCGGTTTTCTTGTTGGCAATTTCTGTATGGATCCGTTTATCCATGAATGAATCGCCAGCCTTTGCGAAAATGAAGGCCGAGGGGAAAACGTCCAAAGCGCCTTTGACAGAATCTTTCGGTCAATGGAAAAATCTAAAGATCGTTATTCTGGCATTGCTGGGTTTGACTGCCGGTCAAGCGGTGGTCTGGTACACAGGGCAATTCTATGCTTTGTTCTTCCTGCAACAAACATTGAAAGTGGACGGCCCTACTGCCAACATCCTGATTGCAGCATCCCTGGTAATTGGTACGCCATTCTTTATCGTGTTTGGTTCCTTGTCCGATAAAATCGGCCGCAAACCTATCATTATGGCTGGCTGTTTGATCGCTGCATTAACCTACTTCCCTATCTTCAGCGCATTGACGCATTATGCCAACCCTGCGCTAGAGGCAGCATTGAAAAATGCACCAGTCGTGGTCACTGCAGACCCAGGTGATTGCCAATTCCAGTTCAACCCTACCGGCACGAAGAAATTTACCTCTTCCTGCGACATCGTCAAGGCTAAGTTGGCCGCAGCTTCAGTCAATTATTCGAATGAAGTTGCTGCACCTGGAACCATTGCCTCTGTTAAAGTTGGTGACAAAGTCATCACTTCATACAACGCCAACGGCTTGCCAAAAGACGAAGCAGCTGCAAAAGACAAGGCTTTCTCCAAAGAGCTGGCTGAGTCAATTAAAGCTGCAGGCTACCCAGCAAAAGCTGACCCTGCACAAGTCAACAAACCTATGGTCTTGCTCTTGCTGGTCATATTGGTGCTGTATGTAACGATGGTATACGGTCCTATCGCTGCGATGCTGGTGGAAATGTTCCCAACCCGCATACGCTACACTTCGATGTCCCTGCCTTACCATATCGGTAACGGCTGGTTTGGTGGTTTGCTGCCAACCACAGCATTTGCTCTGGTGGCTTTCAAGGGCGATATTTACTACGGCTTGTGGTACCCAATCATCATCGCTCTGGCAACATTTGTTATTGGCGTCTTCTTCGTCAAAGAAACCAAAGATAATGATATCTATGCGGCTGATTGATATTAGCTGAGTTCAACCAAGCAATACGCAAGAAGCACAAAAGCCCGCTCGTCAAATGACGAGCGGGCTTTTTCAATTTGCTTATCTACAAAGTGTAATGCATATGCAAACTGGCTTGCCCTGCAACAACTTTCAATTGAGCATCACTGCCAACCACCAGACTTGCGCGGGTCGATACATGCCCAAATGGCAGACCAGTTATCAATGGCACCCCAATTAGGCTGCCTATATAAGCTAACATGGCATTGAAGTCATAGCCGTTATCATGCACAGCCAGTTTGTAGGCGGAAAAGTTGCCGAGGACTATGGCTTTTTGCTTATTCAGTACACCAGCAAAATGCAATTGCAACAGCATGCGTTCTATGCGATATGGGTGCTCGCCTATGTCTTCCAGGAACAATATACCGTCTTGGACTTCAGACCAGTATGGCGTGCCAATAGCATGCGTCAACATGGCCAGGTTCCCCCCCCATAACTTGCCCTGCACCAGCACTTCTTGATCTGTGCCGGTTTCAAATTCGACGACGTGTGTGGAATTACTGACGCATGATTTGAATTGTTGCAGTGTATATTCAACTGGCTGTTCACGTATGTAATCATCGCACAGCATGGGGCCGGCAACACTCATTCGGCCACGTTGCAACATTGCAAGATGAAGCAGAGTGAAATCACTGTAACCAACAAAGCACTTGCCGCTATTTGCCAACAAGTCAAAGTCAATCAATGGCATCAGTCTTGACATGCCATAGCTGCCACGCAAGGCCATGACTATCTGCACATCAGGATTCTGCGCAGCTTCATGAAATTGCCTGACACGTTCGGCGTCAGTTGCACCAAAGCGCTGGAATTTGGCATCAGCTTCATAGTAGTTGTGCACCTTAAAATCTTGTCCAGCCAAACGCTGCAAACCACGGTCTATGAGGCTATCATCCAAAGGAGCACCGCTGGGGGCGATGATGGCTATTCCGGTTTGCGTGCTTTGTTCAGGCATAGTGTATTTCACTCTTGGGTAGAAGATGAGCTCTCAGTGGCTGCCAGCTTTTTTTGTGCCGCTGCAGCACGCCGATGGGAAAAAAAATCTTTCAGCAAGCTACTACATTCGTCTGCCAATACCCCGCCGGTCACTTGCGTGTGATGATTCAATTGTCCATGTTCAAACACATTCAGCAAAGAACCTGCCACACCCGTTTTAGGATCACTGGCAGCATAAATGACACGTGCCAGCCTGGCGTGCATCATCGCTCCTGCACACATCATGCAAGGCTCAAGGGTCACGTAGAGTTCACATCCAGGCAGGCGGTAATTACCGATCAATTCAGCCGCTGCACGCAGGGCCATGATTTCAGCATGGGCAGTTGGGTCGTGTGTGCCTATCGGGCGGTTATAACCGCTGGCGATGATCACGCCGTCTTTAACGACGACAGCACCAACCGGCACTTCACCTTCATTTCTGGCCAGCAAGGCTTGCTGGTAGGCTGCCTGCATGAACTGGATATCACGCAGGCTCTGCTGGTTCTGCTGCCCTTGCGGTGGCAGATTTTGCTCTTCAACCATTACCCGTCTATCTCAGCCCAGCAATTTGGGGTTTCATAGAGGGTAACCTTGGTCAATTCCAGGGTGCGGCCAAACCTGCCGTGATAAACCACCTTCAAAATATCAAAAGCGATCTTGGCCAGATTTTCCACCGTCGGTACGCGATCTATCACCACAGTCTTGTGGCCTGGCAGTTTCTCCAGGAAATTCTTGATGATGTAATCCTTCTCGTAGACGATGAAGGAATGGTCCCACAGATTCACCAAATGCTCGTTAGCGAGCGCCTTGATATCACCAAAATCCATGATCATGCCGTTATCCGACTCGCCATCCTTCTGGACGACCTCACCTGTCAGAGTAATTTGCAGCGTGTAACGGTGACCGTGCAAATTGCGACACTGGCTGCTGTGATCGGGAATGCGATGGCCTGCATCGAATTCCAACTTTCTGGTAATCGTTAACATGAAAACTCAAGGAATCTGTAATAGTTTATGGGTTTGCAAACTCAGCTTCCATTGCGGATGCTGTTTGCAGAATTCAATTGCGAGACGCAAATTATCGTCTCTTAAAGGGCCATCCATGGCTTGTACAAAGTAATGTTCAAAATCAAGATTTGCATATGCTGCCATGTCCTGACCAAACTGCGGGATCACCACTTTGAGCTCACTACCCTTGCGAACGACCAGTTCTGACCCCATTTTAGGGCTGACACAAATCCAGTCCACACCTTCAGGAACAGGCAAAGTACCATTGGTTTCTATGGCAATCTCAAAACCCACTGCATGCATGGCATCAATCAAGGAAGCATCAAGTTGCAACAAGGGTTCGCCACCAGTAAACACCACATACTTACTTGCAGTATAGGCCACTGGCCACAAAGCATTGATCGTCGCAGCCAGCTCGGCGGCCAGCTTGAACTTGCCACCACCCTCGCCGTTTGTACCAACAAAATCAGTATCACAAAACTGACAAACCGCAGTTGACCTGTCTTCTTCGCGCCCCGACCACAAGTTGCAGCCAGAAAAACGACAAAACACCGCCGGGCGCCCGGCATGATTGCCCTCGCCCTGTAGAGTATAAAAAATTTCTTTGACGCTATAAGTCACGTCTTATTCCCGCAAGATGATCAGCAGCGACTTAAAGGCTGCACAGGCAAGGCTTTTGACAAAGCCGCTCTCTTTTACACCACATGAAAATGCAGTATATGAAATTTAGTGCGTTTTTGGAACGCAAAAGGGAGACATGATACCACGGACTGGCATATTGGCCTTCTGACTCGCATGTAGCCCCAGTGCAAGCTAGTCGAGAATCCAATATCAATTATTAAATAAACATCACTATCGGGGCAAAATAAGACCCCAGCAATGACGCAGGCTTCCGTAGTGTTTCGTTCCTTAAGTTGCCTGAGCTACCAGACCTGAAATCATTCCCACTACTTATTAATTGCTATTGAAAACGTAGCACTGACGTCTAATTCCAAATCATCCATATAGGGAATACCATGTTAAATACAACGATTAGAATCGTGCAGCAAAGAGAACAATAGAATTGTTAAACCATATCACCTAGGCAAAAAAAATTGGCCGCCCCATATCAAGGCTAACAACGTAAGCGCGTAGCCAAAATTTCCCGTGATGGACTTGAATGTTGTGACTTGATCAGTAATGACGATCTACGACAGTTGCAAGCTACCGATTAGCCGTGTCACGGCTAATCCGATCGCCCAATCAGTTAGATCGGACTTCACGAACATATCGGAGCCCGAAAAATCCCTTGCCGCTCACCAACAAAGCATTTTCGCCAACCTTCAGATGTTTGTATCGTCGATTTTGATCAAGTAGGCTACGGGTTTCAAAAGGCGCCTGATTCATTACGAATGTAAATCTATGACTTCTCTTCCCAACATTTCCAACCAGTTTTATGTCCGACACATTAACGGCAATAACTTCTGGTTCCGAGAAATCCAGAATGTAATTTGCGTATAGGAATAATGGCAGCAGAGTCCCTCCTAATACACCGACGGTTGCCATCGTTGCTGCAAATATTTGTAGAGAATAAAAACCATAAGGTAGCTTTGTAGCAAGGTATAAACCTGATAGAGATCCAATCAATGAGAGAACGAACATCCAAAAGCCGAAGTTGCTTGCATTCTCTCTATCCCAAAGAACCACGTCAGATGAAATAATCCAAAACATGGACAACATTGACATGGACATCACTATTGAGCCAACAATGAACATTCTTCGTAGGCGATTTTGAAATAAGACATCTGCCTCAACACGCCCTGTCGTACTCTTCGATTCTTTGCGCCATGACTCATATGGCCGGGCAAACCATGGTTTTTCTTCTTTGCGCATTGGGATCTAACGTGGAAGTGAGGTACAGCCGGAGCGAAGCATGGGGAACCACAAACGAATGCGATAATTTAGCACAAATATAACAAAGTCAAGGAGTAACGTACAAATCCGAACACAAGGGATTACGTCTTAAATAGTCTAGGCGTCAGCTCATGCACCTTGGTTGCAGGATGTTGCCCCACGGGCTGAAATACATCCACGAAGTAATTGTAGGTTTAACGTAGAAGTAACAGATACACGAGAGCAAAAAAGTTAACAACCTACTATAGCAGATATTCGCTCACGCGCACATGCGCGGGGAACCTTGTTACCACTAACAACCCTTTATACCCACGTGGCTATGGCGCCATTCCCGCACCGACCCAACGTGACAGTTCCCTGATAACCGTTGATCGTGTAGTTGTGCCAAAATGAAATAGAACCTGTAGGTGTGACAGCGACATACAACCTGTTACGGTCATTCACTTTATATTTTTTTCTTGCGACTTGAGATTGCGTAGTTTGGTATCGGTGAGTATTAGAAAACGTCGTTTTTTGTTAGCAATACCACGATTAAAAACAGTCGATCTATTTTCATAATTGTCAATAAATTCAACAACTTAGCAAATTAAAATAACATGCCCATCAAAAAACCATGGCATGGTATCAATCGATAACCTCAAAATGAGTAGTGATAATACCATCAACTATGCCATTAAAAATAATTGCTTGGCCGTACTTTTCCTTGCCAGATATTGCCAGACCAAAAATGCAAAAAGCCCGCAATGACGCGGGCTTTCGGGGTGTTTCGTGCTTTTAGTTGCCTGATGTTGCTAGACCTAAAATCATTCCCATTCTATCGTCGCAGGCGGCTTACCTGAAATGTCATAGACAACGCGGTTGATGCCGCGCACTTCGTTAATGATGCGGTTAGACACCTTGCCCAGCAAGTCATGTGGTAAATGTGCCCAGTGGGCGGTCATGAAGTCCTGAGTTTGTACGGCGCGCAGGGCAACCACGTATTCGTAAGTGCGGCCGTCGCCCATGACGCCTACGGATTTAACCGGCAGGAATACAGCGAATGCCTGGCTAGTGGCGTCATACCAGCTTTGCGGTTTTTCTGCATGGGGGTCCACATAGGTGCTACGCAATTCTTCGATGAAAATGGCGTCAGCGCGACGCAGCAGGTCTGCGAATTCTTTCTTTACTTCACCAAGTATGCGCACACCCAGGCCAGGGCCAGGGAAAGGATGGCGGTAGACCATGCTGTGTGGCAGGCCCAGGGCAACGCCCAGTTTGCGTACTTCATCCTTGAACAGTTCACGCAGAGGCTCAAGCAATTTGAGGTTCAATGTGTCTGGCAATCCGCCGACGTTGTGATGGCTCTTGATGGTGTGCGAACCTTTTTTACCCTTGCCCGCACTTTCGATGACGTCTGGGTAAATCGTGCCCTGTGCCAGCCATTTGGCATTGCTCAACTTGCCAGATTCAACCTGGAAGACTTCAACAAATTCGCGGCCTATGATCTTGCGTTTGGCTTCTGGATCACTAACACCGGCCAAGTGGCCCATGAATTGTGCAGTCGCATCAACGTGGATGACTTTGACGCCGAGGTTGTTGGCAAACATTTCCATGACCATCTTGCCTTCGTCAAGACGCAGCAGGCCGTGGTCTACGAATACGCAGGTCAGCTTGTCGCCGATGGCGCGGTGTATCAGCGCTGCTGCCACGCTGCTGTCTACTCCACCGGACAAACCCAGGATGACTTCATCATCACCCACCTGGGCACGTATGGAAGCAACGGCCTCGGAGATGTAGTCAGGCATGTTCCAGTCTGATTTGCAGCCACAGATTTCATGCACGAAGCGGCCAAGTATGGCTTCGCCTTGCAGGGTGTGCGTTACTTCGGGGTGGAATTGCACGGCGTAGAAACGGCGCTCTTCATCAGCCATTGCCGCTATGGGGCAATTGTCTGTGGATGCCATCAATTTGAACCCTGGCGGCATTTCATTGACTTTGTCACCGTGACTCATCCATACCTTGAGCATGCCATGACCTTCTGGAGTAACAAAGTCATTGATTTCTCGAAATAAGGCGGTATGACCGCGAGCGCGGACTTCGGCGTAGCCAAATTCACGTACCAGGCCATTTTCAACCTTGCCACCGAGCTGTTCAGCCATGGTTTGCATACCATAACAAATACCCAATACAGGCACTCCGGCTTCATAGACGGCAGCAGGTGCACGAGGAGTATCACCCTCAGTCACACTGCTAGGGCCGCCGGATAAAATAATGCCGGCTGCGCCATAATTTTTGATGAATTCATCGCTGACATCATAAGGATGAACTTCAGAAAAAACACCTGCATCACGAACGCGGCGAGCGATCAATTGTGTGACTTGGGAACCAAAATCAAGGATAAGAATTTTTGAGTGCATAAATCAAATTATCATGTCAGGTTGCACAGGCGTAGCCTGGACAACACAATTGTTTCCTGCATTTCTGGCGGAAAGCAGGGCTTTTTCTGCAAGGCTAACTAAGGTTTCCGGTTCAGCTTCAGGGAAAATATCTGTCGATGCAGTACCAGCGCTGATTGTTAACGCAGCATTCACCGAATCGATATTTTCCGGGTGCATCATCACAGAGGCACGAATACGCTCTCCCACAGCCGTAGCAACCAGATGCGATGCACCTGGCAGAACAACCAACAGCAAATCGGTGCCGAAACGCCCCAGGGCGTCAAATGGCCGTACACAAGAGCGGATGCGACTAACAGTTTTTACCAGGATCATGTCGGTCGCGGCAACTCCATGCACTTCACGCAAAAATTCCATCTGATCAACGCTGGCGATCAGCAAGGCCAGAGGCTTCATGGCTTTGGCGCAACGCTCCATTTCCAGCTTCAATGAGCGAACGATGGCTGATTTGTTCCACGTACCCAACAGGGGATCGATCAAGGAATCGCGTTTTAGATTGCGGTTTTGCTTGATGATTTCGAGTTGGCTCTGGTACAGGGCACCAAAGGCCATTTCACGCTCAGCCATTGAAGCTAGATCAGATAACGATTGCCTTTCTTCGTCATCCAGGTCACGGGGCTGATAATCAATCAGGACAACGCTACCTATGAGCTGATTGGTATGATCAAAGATAGGATTGGAAGCAAAAAAACGTATGTGCGGCGCACCCACTACCATTGGGTGCTTCCCCAGATGCTCATGCAGAAGCAAATCAGGTATGACCAGAATCTCGTCGACCGGTGGTATCGAGTCACTGAACTCTGCTTCCATGTTAGTGATGGAATGAACCAGATATTCAAATCTGGCGCCAAGTTGCCCAAGGCTGATGAAGCAGTTAGCCACATTGAACAACTTGATGCCGAGACGCTCAAACCGCCCCACGCGCAATTCCATCTTCTCTGAGACCAGGCGCTCAAAACCCGAGCTGACCGGTGTCGTCGTAGTCGGACTGGAACGCTCTAAGTTCGTTGACATACCACTCTCCGGACATCCTCAATTCGGGCCATGCATTACTCTTTAGTCAGCACGGTAATTCGGTGCTTCCTTGGTGATTTGCACGTCATGGACATGTGACTCACGCATACCGGCAGAAGTAATTTCAACGAACTCGGATTTGGTATGCAAGTCATCTATAGTCGCACATCCACAATACCCCATGGAAGAGCGTACGCCACCAACCAGTTGATACAGAATCGCCAGGACGCTGCCTTTGTAAGGCACGCGCCCTTCAATACCTTCTGGCACCAGTTTGTCAGCATTATTGGCAGCATCCTGGAAGTAACGATCGGCAGAACCATCTGCCATCGCACCCAGGCTGCCCATGCCACGATAAGATTTATAGCTACGTCCCTGGAACAGGATTACTTCACCTGGTGCTTCCTCAGTACCGGCGAACATGCTACCCATCATGACTGTAGATGCACCTGCGGCCAATGCCTTGGAGACATCGCCAGAAAAACGTACGCCACCGTCAGCGATACAAGGTACGCCAGTACCTTTGAGCGCATTGGCGACATTGGCAATCGCTGTAATTTGCGGCACACCTACACCAGCGACGATACGTGTAGTACAAATAGAGCCAGGTCCAATACCAACCTTGACTGCATCCGCACCATGCTCAACCAGGGCCAGCGCAGCAGCTGCCGTGGCTATATTGCCGCCGATGACTTCAATATGCGGGTAATTGGTTTTCACCCAGCGCACGCGATCCAGCACACCTTTGGAATGACCATGAGCAGTATCAACAACAATCACATCGACACCGGCTTTTGCCAACAGGTCTATGCGTTCTTCGTTATCAGGGCCAACGCCAACAGCTGCACCTACCCGCAACTTGCCTTGCTCATCTTTGGATGCAAAAGGATGTTCTGTTGATTTTTGGATATCTTTGACAGTAATCAGGCCGCGCAGCTCAAATGCCTCGTTGACAACCAGCACACGCTCCAGGCGGTGCTTGTTCATCAGGCGCTTGGCCTCTGCAAGATCTGCTGATTCATTGACGAACACGAGTTTTTCACGTGGGGTCATTTTGGCGCGTGCTTCTGCGTCCAGTTCTTCTTCGAAACGCAAATCCCGGTTAGTGATAATGCCAACTACCGTCTTGCCTTCAACCACAGGGAAGCCGCTGATACCGTGTTGCTGCGACAGCGCAATAACTTCGCGGATTTTCATGTTAGGCGGGATGGTGATGGGATCACGCAATACACCGGACTCGAATCGCTTAACCTTGGCAACTTCGCGGGCTTGCTCTTTTGCCGTCAGATTTTTGTGGATGATACCAATACCACCTTCTTGAGCCATGGCTATTGCCAGGCGTGCTTCGGTGACTGTATCCATCGCAGCTGATACCAGGGGGATATTCAGATTGATGTTGCGAGTCAATTTGGTCGCAAGCGAGGTATCTTTTGGGAGTATGTTCGAGTAAGCAGGGACGAGTAGCACGTCATCGAACGTGAGTGCTTTTTGGAGTAAACGCATAGCATTTCCTATAGGCGCAAAACCGAATTATACAGAAAACTTGCGAAGTCGTCTTGCTCCGTGTAAAACTCTTGCATAATTCCATGTTTTTTGAAAGCACATCATGTTTATTACCCGCTTTGCCTGCTCCATCTTATTGACGACTATTTTCTGCGCCAGCGCCCAAGCTCAATATGTCTGGCTGGACGAAAAAGGCCACAAGCAGTATTCGGACATGCCGCCTCCCGCTTCCGTCCCCAAGAGTAAGATACTCAAAGCGCCAGGTGGAATAGCCAAACCTACAACAACTGCCGCAGACGACAAACCAGCGTCAACTGCTAGTGAAGCGACCCCAAAATTGGAAAAACCGGTCACAACAGCCTCTAAAAACGAGGACTTCAACAAACGCAAGGCCGAACAAGCTGAAAAAGATAAAAAAGCGGAAGAAGAAAAGACAGCAGCCGCGGACAAGGCAAAAAATTGCGACAGAGCGCGCGGTTACCAACAAACCCTGAATTCCGGGGTCCGCATAAGTCGCACCGATAAAAACGGTGAAAAAAGCTATTTGACCGATGCCCAGCGCGAGCAAGAGGCTGCTGACGTGAAAAAAGCATTGGCTGGCTGCTAAAAAACTGCTCGGGGCAATCCCTACTGGTTCTGAGCCTGCTTTTTAGCCCTGCGCCTGCGTGCTTCCATAGGATCGGCGATCAGGGGACGGTAGATTTCTATCCTATCCCCTGCGTGCAATTTGGCATCCAGAGTTTTCAGCTTGCCAAAAACCCCAACTTTGAGGACTGAAACCTCAATTTCAGGATGGGTTTCGATAATGCCACTCTGCTCTATTACTTGCAGCACTGTGACTTCAGGGGCAACCTGTAAATCCAGCAAGCTGATTTTGTCCGTACCCGCATAACAGATCTGTACTTGCATGCTAGTATGCTCACCCATACAAAGCCTCGGCGCGTGCACAGAAAGAATCAACAAAGCTATTGGCGATCTTGGAAAAAACCGGACCTATCAGGTGTTCCAGCAATTTGCTGGAAAACTCATAGTTCAAATCAAATTCGATTTTGCAGGCATCTGCTCTTAATTCGGTGAATTTCCAGCATCCGGATAATTGCTTGAACGGTCCCTCCACCAGATTCATCTGCATGGAATGAGGGCGTTGATTGATATTGCGAGTTGTAAAATGTTGCCTCAAACCATGATAATTAATGGAGAGAGTGGCGACCAGCTCATGTTCAGTGCGCTCAGCCACCTTCACCTCACCGCACCACGGCAAGAATTGGGGGTAATTTTCAACTTGATCAACCAGAGCAAACATTTGCTCTGTGCTGTAAGCTACAAAAACTGTTTTATGTACAACTGCCATCAAGAAGAACCATTTGGTAGAATCACAGGTTCGCATTTTAACCGAGTCATAGACAGGACCAAAATGCATTCATGCATTTCCACACTCTAAATTGACCAATTTTCATCCTACATGAGCATCGCTGATAATAAAAAAGTATTCCACGATTACTTTGTCGAGGAACAATACGAAGCTGGCATCGTCCTGCAAGGCTGGGAAGTGAAAGCCATACGCGCAGGCCGCGCGCAGCTGAAAGAAGCCTATGTCATTGTCAAGAATGGCGAAATCTTCCTGTTTGGCGCCCATATCGGCGCCCTGCCAACCGCCTCCACCCATATTCATCCCGATTCTGTCCGCACTCGTAAATTATTGTTAAATGCGGCAGAAATCAGTAAATTGATAGGAAAAGTTGAGCGATCTGGCTACACCATGGTGCCGCTGAACCTGCATTTTGTTAAAGGACGAATCAAATGTCAGATCGGTCTGGCCAAAGGCAAGAAGCAACACGATAAGCGTGACACTGAGAGAGAGAAAGACTGGCAACGTGAACAACAAAAAGTCATGAAGCAAAACCGCCGTTAATTTTGCGGAATGACAAAGAAAGGATTAGCGCAAGGGTTTATATAATTCGTGTCCAACATCCTGAATCTGGCGGCGCAATGCGCGCCGCTCTTCCGGGCTAAGGCGATTAGGTTTTTGGGCATTTTCTGCAGCACCGCAAGCACGTTCGCCTATCCGGCGTGCGTCACTACAGCGCTCCAGCAAACTGCTCTTCTCACCTTGCTTATTAATTTGACGCTCACGTTGCTTGTCATCCTTGCGAACATTTTCGTCTTTAAGCTGCGGATTACCGCCATTGAAACGACCCCATAAACCTGCGTCACGATTGCCGTCTGCCAATGCGCTGCCCACCATTGCCAGCGACAGCATCAGGACAGAAATTTTTTTGTACGGTATATTCATTGACTTGAAAACGTGTGCACTTGCAGTGGCTTAGCTAATAATGCAAGCTAAAAATATAAACAAATTATTGCGGATTGCCATTCTATGCGTAAAAGCCCCTGACTTGCTAGCATCAAATTAGCTGATTTTAGTTTACGATAGTGATAAGAATTACGCAGTCCCATTCCGTAAAGTGTGTAACAGTTTGTAATTCAGAACAGTAATTTTGTATGCAAGCACATTCGATGACAGTACCATTAAGCCCATGAACACTACGCCCCCCACCACAGAATCCCCAAACACCAATTCCAGCAGCCCCAAGGCTAAAATTCTGGTTGTCGATGATGATCTGCGCTTGCGCGATTTACTACGCCGCTATCTGACAGAGCAGGGATTCCAGGTTGTCAGCGCTGAGAATGCCCAGGCCATGAATAAACTCTGGATACGTGAGCGCTATGACATGCTGGTACTGGATCTCATGCTACCGGGCGAAGATGGCCTGGCAATCTGCCGCCGCCTGCGTGGCGCTGGCGATAAAACGCCTATCATCATGCTGACCGCCAAAGGCGAAGAAGTTGACCGCATCATAGGCCTGGAGATGGGTGCGGATGACTATCTACCCAAACCATTCAGCCCACGTGAGCTCGTGGCCCGCATCAACGCAGTACTCCGCCGCAAAGCTCCTGATGAATTACCAGGCGCGCCTTCAGACGGCCCGCAAACCTTTGCCTTTGGTGACTTTGTACTTGATCTTGGTACGCGTACCCTGAAAAAACACAATGAGAATATCTCCCTGACTACAGGTGAATTTTCTGTACTTAAAGTCTTTGCCCGCCATGCCCGCCAACCACTGTCCAGAGAGAAGCTCATGGAATTGGCTCGTGGTCGCGAATACGAAGTATTTGACCGTAGCCTGGATGTACAAATTTCACGTCTGCGGAAACTGATAGAACCCGATCCCAGTAACCCACTTTACATCCAAACAGTATGGGGTCTGGGCTATGTCTTTATCCCCGATGGCCAGTCAAACTAATATTTTGCCTACCTCTTACTTTTTGTTGTTATTTCTGTCAATTTTGAATGCGTGATTATCTGAACAGTCTGGAATGGCTAAAAAGCGGACTGTTCTGGCGCACCTTTTTCATGCTGGCCGCGCTCGTGACTGCCAGTATGATTGCCTGGATGTCAAACTTCCGCACCCTAGAAACCACACCAAGAGCACAACAGTTAGCGGCACAAATCGTATCCATCGTCACAATCACGCGCGCCGCCCTCACTCACTCAGCGCCAGAAAAACGCCAGGAGCTTCTGCGTGACCTGGCCACGAAAGAAGGCGTGCAAATTTACTTGCTGGAAGACAGCGACCGCGTCGAAGAGCCTGAACTCACACCTTTTTTTCTCGAATCCAGCCCTCTGATGAAAAAAGGACTGGGCAACAACACTCGCTTTGCCAGTCAGATAAATGGCATAAGCGGCTTTTGGATCAGCTTTGACATTGAAGATGACCACTACTGGCTGAGATTGGAACAGAGCAGGCTTGATCCGCCCATAGGCCAGCAATTATTGAGCTGGGCTATACTCACCTTGTTCTTAACGTTGCTGGGCGCCGCCATCATTTCCAAATTGATTAATGATCCTTTATCCCGCTTAAGCAATGCGGCACGAGCGGTCGCCAAGGGTAAGCAGCCGCCGCCGCTACCACAAAAAGGACCGAAAGAAATTCGCGAAACAAATCTCAGTTTCAATACCATGATGGAAGATCTGGTCAGGATAGAAACTGACCGCTCCATCATTCTGGCCGGCATTTCGCATGACTTGCGTACGCCACTGGCACGCATGCAACTGGAAGTTGAAATGGCCAGCCTCAGCGACGATGCCAGAACCGGCATGCAATCCGACCTGCAACAGATGGATGACATCATTAGCCAGTTTCTTGACTATGCCAAGCCACTGGACAAAGTCGAATTTGAGCGAATCAACGTCAGCGAAGTCATGCAACAAGTCATGGATGAAGCCTTCCGCTTCCAGAATCTGCGCCTGCGCACAGCGATCACGCCGGGCATCCACGTCAATGGCAATCTCACCGAGCTCAAACGCCTGTTCAACAACATTGTAGAAAATGCCTGTCGCTACGGTAAAACATCAGGCTCCCCGGTGATTACTCTGGATGTACAATGCTCGCGCAAGAATAAGGATAGAAAGCTAGGCATACAAATTAGTTTCCGCGATCACGGTCAAGGCGTGGAAGAACAGGATCTTGTCCGATTATTGCGCCCATTCACTCGCGGCGATGCCTCGCGTAGCCAAGCCAATGGCTCAGGCCTGGGTCTAGCCATTGTTGACCGCATCATCAAAAGCCATGGCGGCAAATTGCGTATCTACAATCACGCTGAAGGTGGATTTGTTATTGTGATTGCACTGCAGGAAGCAAAAGAAACTTGAGCCCTGATGCACAGGCGTCACCTTCTTGTGGCAAAAACAACAGATTCACCCAGCTGAAATGTCGCACTTTCATTGGTAAAGAAGTTTTCGTTACTTTCGACAATATGAAGCAAGCCCCGTTTGAATTATACAAAGTCACAGTCGTAGTTTGTGAAACCTGCAAGTCACTGCTAGGCCAGCGATCGCTGTCACTATTCAATATGGCGCCCGCCCCCCAGACGAAATGGCAGGTATTTTCGACCATGGAATTGTGTTAGACATTGGCACAAATTCGTTGAATTCTCCGGCATCAAACAAAACGCCGCGCAATTTGCGCGGCGTTTTGCTTAGGCCCTGTTAAGCTTAACGATTACCGGCAAAAGCCAATTGAGTCGCTGCAATCTTGCTACCTTCTTCTGCCTGAACCGGAGCAGAGTCAGCGGGAATAGCTAATTCATAACTCATGTGCAAGCCAGTGTCCACTTTTTGCACTGGTGCCACTTGTTCCAGGACTGCTGTTTTTTGGGGGACTGCGCGCGAAGCAGCAGTGCCATTCAAGGCAAAATTATTGAAACCAGCAAAACCTGCAATACCAGCACACAGCAATAAACCTGCGATAACTGATGGACGAAGACGGAAGCGTTTTTGTACGTCGCCCTGCTGAAGTGATGCATCATAGGCCACACTGACTGGTGCTGCTGCCAACATTTGCTCAACCTGTTGACGCCATTCTTCTGATGTTTGCCTATTGCTAAGTAGTTTACTGATCAGCGCTTGAGCAAGTTGCTCAGCTTCCTGATGTTCCGCTTCCAGCGTTTGTTTTGCCATTTCTGCCTCAGCTTGCAACTCTTCTTGCTGCTGCTGAATTAGCAGCCTGTTTTGATCCTGCCACTCTCTGGCAGATGCCAAAGCTTGTTCAATGAAGGCTTGAGCAGCAGCTTGTTGCTCAGAACGTGTTTGCAGCATGGCTTGCAGTTCCGCTTCGTCGGCAGCTTGTTTTTCCAGTTGTGCTTGCAAGGCCGTTTCATCGGCAATGCGTTTGGCTGCCACATCTGCCAGTGCTTGTTGTTTTTGCTGAGTTTGTGTTTCAACAGCGCTCAATTGCTGTTGCAGCTCCTTTCGCAATGCTGCTTCGAGGGACAATTGTTCTTCCAGTTTGGCTTTCAAGGCACTTTGCTCTTCCATACGTTTGGCGATAGCTGCGTTTAGCACCTGCTCTTTTTCCAGACGTTGTGCTTCGGCAGCCTCCAGCTTGGATGCCAGTTCAGCCTGCAACACAGCTTCCACTGCCAGAGCTTGCTCCGCTTGCTTGAGCATGGTATTTTCTTTCTCGACACGCTTAGCAAAGCTTGCGGCGAGCGCTTGCTCTTTTTCCAGTCTTTGTGTTTCAGCAACTTGAAGTTTGAATGCAAATTGGGCCTTCAATTCGGCCTCTGCAGCCAATGCTTGCTCGGCTTGGGCCAGCAGTGCATTTTCCTCATCAACACGGGCAGCGATAGCTGCAGCCATAGCTTGTTCTTTTTCCAGCCGCTGCGCCGCCAGGCTTTCAAGCTGGCTTTCTTCCAATAATTTGGCGCGCAGTTCTGGCAATGCTTGTTCATCGGCAGCGATTTGCAGGGCTGTTGCTTCTGCAATTTCTCGTTCCAGCGCCAGTTTTTCTTGTTCCAGTGCGTTGGCGACCAGCAGTTGTTCTGCGCGTTGTTTGCTTTGTTCAGCGAGTTCTGATTCCAGACGTACGCGTTCTTCTGTCGCCGTAATGACCAGACGCTCGGCTTCCATTTTTTCTTCAATGAGGCGCAAGGCATCCTGTGTCATTTGCAGGCTATCCATCTCCATCTGTTTTTGTTGCTGGATGGTGATGATCTCACGCTGTGCCAGTTCTGCGCGTTGCTGTTCTGCTTGTTGCAGGATAAATAATTCTTCTACGCGAGTCTGTGCTGCTTCAGTGGCTTGTTGTTCGGATATTGCCAGTGCATTTGCCAGCTCAGTTGCTTCTTTTTCGCTTTGCAGTCTGGCCTGGATGGCAACATTGGCATCTTGCTCGGCATTAGCACGGATTTCACACAGGCTCAGGTATTCTTGCTCAGCCAGTTTGCGCTGTTCAGCTTCTTGCGCTGCTTTTTGTTCGGCAGCCAGTTTTTGCTGCACCAGGCTCAATGCTTCAAGCTCGCTGGATGCGCGCTGGTTTTCAGTCATCGTCAGAGCTTCTGCTTCGCGCAATCTGGTTTCTGTCGCTTCTGCTGCCAGACGCTGTGCTTCTGCATGTTCTGCAGAACGGGCCAGCAAAGCTTGTTCTGCATTGGCAAGGCGCAATGTTGCTTCCAGCGCTTCTTGTTCTTTATAGGCCCGTTCGCTTGCGGCTTCTGCAAATTCACGTTCTATGGACAGCTTGGCTTGCAGGGTGATTTCTGCTGATTCCTCCTGCTCCAGCTTAGTTTTCAGTTCAGCGCTGATTTGTTGTTCAACAGCGATTTTTTCCTGGCTGGCGCGACTCAATTCCAGCAGCAAGGCGGTTTTTTCTTCGAGTGCGACGGCTGCTTGGCGTTTGATCAGTGCTTCCTGAGCTGCTTGTGCCAGCCATTGCTTTTCGGTTTCGTTGAATTTTTCTGCCAGTTCGCGTGCTTGTGCTTCAGCAGCGTGGCGCTCAGCAATCAACTTGTGCTGCGCTTGCTCTGCCACCAGGCGCGCTTCTGCCTCTGCTGTCGCTGCCAACTCAGCCTGTTGTTTGGCAGTCAGGCTTTCCAGTACCGCCTGTTCAGCAGCGACACGTTGTTGTTGTGCAGCCAGCAATGCTTGCTCTTGTTGAAGACGTTGTGCCAGCAACTCAGCCATCAGGCTTTGTGCATCGGCATGGGCAGCCAGTTCCTGGAACAGGGCTTTTTCTGATGCCAGTGTAGCTTCAGTTGCGGCACGGATGACTTTTTCTGCGCGGGCACGGGCTTCAGCAAATTGCTGTGCTTCTGCCTCGCTGGACAAGCGACTTTGCACGTCTTCGTGTGCCTCTTGTTCAGCCTGCAATCTGGCTGCCGTGGTATCCAGCAAGGCCTGATCATTAGCCAGACGTTGTTGCAAGACAGCGTCAAGTTCAGCAACTTTTTTGTTCTTTTCAATGACCAACTCATGCGCTTTATGCTGACTGGCAGCATAGGCTTGCGCCTGGATTTGCAATGCTTGTTCAGCTTGCAGTTTGGCGGCTGTCAGCTCATTGGCTTCTTGCTCTGCCCTGGCCCTGACGGCTGCGGCTTGTGCATGTTGCTGTTCTGCTTTTGCTCTGGCAGTAGCCGCTTCTGTAGCGATTTTTTCTGATGCCAGTTTTTCTGCTGCTGCTTTTGCTTCCAGTTCAGCAGCATCTGCTTTTTGTTTTTCCAGTCTAGCTTGTTCTTCCAGCGCCTGGGCTGCCTGTTGCTGGGACTTCGCTTTTCCTTGTTCAAGCTGCGCCAACTGGGTTGCAGCTTTTACCCTTGCTGCAGCGGCGGTTGCTGCTTGCTGTTCAGCCTTGGCTTGTTGATTGTTTTGTTCCAGCAGTTTTTTCTCTTCTGCTAATTTGCTTTCCATAGCAACACGCAAAGCTTGTTCAGATTGCAGACGGGCCAGATGCTGGTCGCGTTGCTCTTGCTCTACTGCTGCCTTGGCTTGCAATTCTGCTGTCAGGCGTTTTTCTGCTTCCAGTTTTTGCTGGACCAGGTTCAGGGCTTTTTGCTCGGACTCTGCACGCAAGCGCAAAGTCTTGCCGAGTTCTTCAGCTTCAACAGCCTTTGTTTGTGCCAGTACAGCAGATTGTTTTTGCAAATCTGCATGTTCCTGCATTTTTTGCAGGCGTACTTGTTCTGCTGCGATCATGGCCTGACGTGCTGCACGGGCTTCTGCCTCTTGTTGCTGGCGTGCGTTCAGGACATTGGCATGCTCACGATCAGCATGAGCGCGGGCAATGACTTGCTCGGCGGCTGTTTTTTCAGCTTCCAGTTTTTCCTGGGCTGCTCTTGCCGCCTGCTTTTCTGCTTCCAGATGCATTTGTTCTGCACGCGCCATTTCTTTGGCTTGATGGCTAATCAGCAAAGCAACCTTGGCTGCCTTGCATTGAGCATCTTTTTGCAATTCTGTTTGTTCCAGAGTAGTCTTTTCTGCATCGAGTGTGGCTTCCAGCGCCAGTCTTTCTTCGCGCTCGGCTTGTTCCCTGGCGGCGGCGATTGCCTTGGCCTCTTCTTCTGCGCGCAACCTGGCTTCAGCTTCTTGCTGGGCAGCTTGTTCAAGTTGCAGTTTTTCCTGGGTTGCCTTCAGTACTTGTTGCACTGCATTGGCACGGCGACGTTCTGCCTGTAGTTTTTCTTCCTGAAGTTCCATCGCTTTCACCTCATCAATAGTGCGTTGCTGTTGGACGCGCAGAAGTTCGCTGGCATCTTGGTTTTTCCTGGCAGCGGCTGCGGCCATTTTTTGCTGCAATTCCACCTGCTCCATGGCTTTTTCCAGGCTCAGTTTTTCTGCCACACACTCTGATTCCTGGGCTATGCGACGTGCATGTTCTGCCTGCTCTTGCATGCGCAAGAGTTCAGCGTGAGACGATTCAGCTTTTGCTAAAGCTTCTGCTTCTTCTGTCATTTTGCGTTCGGCAGTCAATTTTTCTTGTAATGCGGCGGCTGCTTTTTGCTCAGCTGCGGCTCGCATTTTTTCAGCCATCATCAATTCCTGGGCTTTTTTGGCTTTGTCTGCGGCTGCCAGGTTGGCGCGTTTCAGCAATTCAGCCTGGAAGGCGCTGGCGCTCAGGGCTTGTTGTTCAGCATCGGCTTTTTCACGGGCATCTTGTACTGCTTGTTTTTCGATTTCTACGCGTTCTTTGGCCAAGGTGGCAGCGCGCTGCTCTTCTATGACACGCTGACGGGCATTGTCGGCAGCTTCTTGCTCAGCCAGACGGCGTTGACGAGCCTCTTCTGCCAATGCGGCCTCAGCACCCTGTCTTGCACGGGCTTGCATATCGGCTTGCTGTTCGTTTTCTATGCGCGTCATGGCAGTTGATTGCAGTTCGCGCTCTGCGCGTATGCGTGACTCAGTCACCATGCGGATTTTGTCTTCTGCTTCACGACGGGCCTGGGCTGTGGCAGCAGCTATTTTTTCTGCCTGTTCGCGCTTGTTGGCAGCAATACGCAAGTCTTCTTCTGACTGCATGCGCAACTGTATGGCTTCTGCTGCCCTTCTTTCCGATTCCATTCTGGCCTGGGCGATTGCCTCTTGACCTTGCTCCAAAGCAACACGTGCCAATGCATCTTCACGGGCACGCACTTCTACCGGTGCGCGGTTGATGGCATATTCCAGCGCCATAGCCTCGGCTTGGTCGCGTTCTTTGCTGATTTGCAGGGATTCGCTGCGGACTTTGGCCAGCATTTCTGCAGTTTCGCGGGCTTCGCGGTCGCGTCTTTCGCGTTCGCGTGCCAGCTCCGTGATGCGAGCATCGGCGCGGGCGCGTTCTTCTGCCTGCTGGCGGGCGGATTGTGAAGCGGCAAAGCGTTCTGCTGCCCAGTTGCGGGCATTGGCAGTTTGTGTTGCAAGTTTTTCTGCTTCGGCGTGGGCTTGGGAAGCCAGTTCTGACTCTGCCTTGAGCTGGTGTTCAGCTTTTTCTATGGCTTGTTGTTCCAGCCTGGCGCGCTGCTCTGATTGTTCACGGGCCCGTGACTCTATCAGAGTGCGTTCTTGCAGGTTTCTGGTTTCTTCGGCAGTGGCGGCGATTCTGGCTTCACTGGCGGCACGCGACTGGCGCTCTGCCATCAATTTTGCCTGGGTCCCGGCGACGGCTTCTTGTTCCAATGCCAGTTTGCGTTGGGCCAATTCAGCGGATTCTGCTTCTGCCTGCGCTCTGGTTTCTGCCAGAGCTCTCGCTTGCGATTCAGCTTTGAATCTGGTTTCTGCTGCTACGGTGGCTCTGGCTTCTGCCTCTACCCGTGCGATGGCTTCACGAATACCTTTCACATCGATGCGGGTATTGGACTCAATTGCCTCTTCTGGTGGCAAATAATTGTCCTTGCGGTCGCCATGGCGATCGAGGGAGTAGTCTCCCAGAGATAATTTATTTAACAACGCCTGATTGCTGTCCATTTCTGCACTCCTGATCTGATAGTCGTTCACCGTCATTGCGGGCCCTGCCATGCCGGAACTTCTTATACTGAATTATCAATCAAGAAAAATTTGATGATGGCTGGAGCAGAAGTGGAAAAACACCTCAATTCCTGATTTATCCGTTTCCCTTAATGCTGGCTGGGACGTAAAATAGCGGTCAACTCAACATTGCCGGAGAATTACCTTGAACGAACTCGTCACCGAAATCAGACACCCACTGGTGCAACACAAGCTGACACTGATGCGCAGCAAGGACACGCCTACGGATAATTTCCGCCGCCTGCTGCGTGAAATCAGCCAGATGCTGGCCTATGAAGTCACCCGTGACCTGCCTATTGAACTGGTGAAGATAGAAACGCCGATCACGACGATAGACGCGCCCACCATCAGCGGCAAAAAATTGTGCGTGATCTCTGTCTTGCGCGCTGGAAATGGTATTCTGGATGGCATGCTGGATTTGCTGCCAAATGCCCGCGTAGGCCATATCGGCCTGTACCGTGACCCAGAAACACTGGAACCTGTCGAGTATTACTTTAAAGTGCCTGAAGATATCGCTGACCGACTGGTAATCGTGGTTGACCCCATGCTGGCCACTGGCAACTCAGCCGCTGCAGCAATCACTCGCCTGAAACTGCGCGGCGCAACAACGATCAAATTCGTTTGCCTGCTTGCAGCCCCGGAAGGCATCAAGGTCATGAACGCTGCCCATCCTGACGTACCTATCGTCACTGCGTCTATCGATGATCATCTGAATGAACACGGTTATATCGTGCCTGGCCTGGGCGATGCGGGTGACCGTTTGTTTGGCACCAAGTAATTATTAATAGTTTATAGTTTTTGAAGAACTTCACTGATGACGACCACTGCCCGCTTCGTACCTGAATCCAAATTGCCCGAAGTGGGCACCACCATCTTCTCAGTGATGTCTGCACTGGCAGCCGATAAAAAAGCGGTCAATCTGGGCCAGGGCTTCCCTGACTTCAGCTGTGACCCTGCCCTGCCAACCATGGTAACGCAGGCTATGGCGGATAATTACAATCAATATCCACCCATGCCAGGCATGCCGCAATTACGCGAGCAGATAGCTGCCAAGATCAAAAGCATCTATGGTCATGCCTATGATGTGAATACTGAAATTACAGTCACAGCTGGTGCCACCCAGGGTATTTTGACGGTATTACTGGCCTGTGTGCATGCTGGCGATGAGGTCATTGTCATAGAACCAGCGTATGACAGCTACGTACCCAGCATCAAGCTGGCAGGCGGCATACCGGTATTTGTCAGCATGGAACTGGGTGCGGATGGCTACACCATCCCCTGGGACAAAGTCAAAGCCAGCATCACGGACAAGACCCGTTTGCTCATGCTGAATTCACCGCACAACCCGACCGGGTCGGTATTGAGTGTAGTTGATATTGCAGCCTTGACCGATATCGTGCGCGACACCAAAGTCTTGATAGCGTCTGATGAAGTCTATGAACACATGGTTTTTGATGGACAGCGCCACGAATCGCTGTCGCGCTACCCTGAACTGGCAGAGCGCAGCTTTATCATTTCCAGCTTTGGCAAGACTTATCATGTCACTGGTTGGAAGGTCGGTTACGTGACGGCACCGGCAGCGTTGATGGCAGAATTTCGCAAAGTCCATCAGTACAATGTCTTTACCGTCAACACGCCAATGCAAGTCGGGCTGGCGCAGTATATGAACAATCCTGCGCCTTATCTGGAACTGCCGGATTTCTATCAAAAGAAACGCGATCTGTTCAGGACGGGCTTGGCCAACTCTCGCCTGCGTCTGTTGCCATGTGCTGGCACGTATTTCCAGTCGGTTGATTATTCAGCAGCTTCCAACATGACAGAACTGGACTTTGCCCGCTGGCTGACGACTGAAATTGGAGTAGCCGCTATTCCCGTATCCGCGTTTTATAAGCAAGGCAAAGAATCGGGCATAGTGCGTTTTTGCTTTGCCAAGCAAGATGCAACTCTGCAAGACGCTTTGCAGCGCCTGCAGAACATTTAGCTGCATCAATCTCAAATTTAAGCCAATTCAAGTCTTGGCTTTATCTTCCGAGATGTTTTTCAATAAAGACCACACCATCCCACCCAGCAAAAGCAAACCAACACCGAGTGCCGCCCATAGCCAGGGCTTATGTTCTTTAGCCGGCACTTTCTCAGCAGGTTTGCTTGCCACCTGCGGTGCGACATAGTCGGCAATCTCAACACTGGCGATATCTGCCTGCACCGGTTGACTCACATCCATTTTGGGAATCAGGATTGTCAGTGGCAATGCTGCGCCCTCTTTGTTTTCGACTCCCCACTGGAGTTGATACGGTGGCTTGCCACGCGCCAGAAACACCAAGCGGCGCGGCAGGCTGGCGATTTGTATTGCAGGTGCAGTTTTACCCAGCATATTGAAAGGGCCACTGGTTTGCAGGCGCAAGGCTTTATAACTGGCACCATCCATCAACAAGTCGGGTGACTTTGCTTCACCATTGGGCAGATTGATTTTGTATACCAGACTTTCATTGAGCCAGACACGTCTGTCTTCCTGCACTTGGGCTGCACGCTTTTGATGTCTCAAGACATGCAAGGGATACAAAGGACTATGTCTGTGATGGTAGGAAGAGACAGGTGCAATTGCAGCCAACTGCCCTAGCACCGTCACATTAGCCAGGGTATTCACCTCACTCACCAGCAAACGCAAGCTGTCGATAGGCGTATTTTCAGGAAGGGCATAATCACAGTGACTGCTGCTACAAGCCTGTGCCGCAATTGGCTTACTCCATTGCAACACCGGCGGCACATACACTTCTTGCTGACTATCGACTGATACACTTTCTATCCACGGGGCGGTGTCTGGATTACTCCAGCGCAAACGCAAATACCTTGTAGCGACATGATGCAGCCTGATATCCAGATTTTGCAACAGCGAACCCTGATGACGCAACTGCACCAATTGTTCGTTACTGACTGACTGCCAGTTTTTCAGGTCATCGCTGCTTTCCAGCGTGAAAGCGAACATGCCATCTGCCTTGTCGACGATGCTGAACTTGGCTTGCAATAAACGCCCCTTGACCTTGCTGACATCCAGTATCCAGGCAGGAACCGGGTTTTGTTTACTGATTTGCCAATTCGACAAAGGTGTCAGCGTACCATCCCTGTTTTGCCTGAAGCTGCTAAAGCTGCTGCTTTGTATATCTTTTAAAGGAAAGGCACTTATCACATTGCTTTCTAGCTGTGCATTGGTGGTGGCTATATCTGTCCAGGCGAAAGGCAAAAAATCACCCTCAGCATTGCGTACCCTGACGTCATGCAAGTCAGGATGCTGGCTGCCTGGATAAATGCTGAGAGGTATGTCCAGCAAAAAATAGGGGCCAATTCCTTTGCTATCGATGGTGGCATGCAGTACCTGCGAATTGGCGGCTTGCACAGCCAGGACAACGGTCAGGTTCGCTGCTGCCAGCATTGACAATTTTGCGATTGCACGAATCATACTCATTGCGCCTGCTCCTGATCTTTTACTTGGTCCGGCTCTGAGGATTGCGCTTCTTTGGGCTTCACTGGCACTGGCGCAAAATAACCGACCACCAGCAACAAAATGCCGACGCCGATGAAGGAGACGATACGGTACAAGCCGCCACGATCAGCCAGCTCTATCAGGAACAGCTTCAAGACCACAACACCCAGCAAGGCTGCACCGGCAATCCAGATACCGCGTGACATGCGGCGATTACCAAACAACATGACCGCCACGCCACAAATTGCCCAGGTAATGGAAACAGCAGCCTGACTCAGGCGTGATGCAAACAAGGCATCGGCATCCCACGGTACACCAGCGAAATGGTGGCAGCTACGCAAGACCATGCCCGTCAACAAAGCCAGGGCAGTAGCGGCAGCCATTGCTGTCGCAGCATATTTCGTATCGGTCTTGAGCGCTGCCGCAGGTAAAGCGCGCCACCAGTGCAATAAGGACGCCAGCACCAGCCATTGCCCCAATTCCAGCGGGTTCAGCAAAGGCAGATAAGGCAAGGGACTGGCATCACCGGCACTGAAGGCATTGGTCATCCAGCACCAGGCCAGCAAATACAGGGCAACGGGCGCGCAGGCCTGTTCTATATAAGCTTTACGATAAGAATTTAGCGGCCATCTGACTGCCAGCGGTTTCGCACCAATGAACCAGAAGACCATGGCAGGAACCAGCACCCAACCCAGCAATGGCCAACTTGACCAGGTGTCAGCCAGTGGCGCAAGGCGTGCCTGCCCTTCGCGGGCAGCTAATAACAGGAAGAACCAGAAACCGACTATATGCGTCAGGCTCAAGAGTCGCGGCCATGCTGTCATCCAGCTTTGCTGCTTTTTCAGTATTTGCAAATGCCAGGCCAGTGCCAACGGCCAAGCCAGCCAACCCAGGTTTGCCGACGGCAAGTAGAGACCATCCGCACTCACCGCACCTATCAGGCCAGCAAAAATCAATAGTGGCAAAGTGACGATGGTGGCAAAACCCATTTGCGGCCACTTGCGCCATGCAGCCAGTGCCGCCATCAGAACTGAGCTGCCAAGACCTATCACAATAGCGACAGTTGAAGAATAATTGCGGTCATCTGTACGTACCAGAGTTTCCAGGCTTTCTGGGAACCAGGCAGTTAACCACCATGCCAAACCCCACACAATAGGCAAGCCCAAAGCCAGCTTACTGTTACACCAAGGGTTAAGCCAGACAGATGGACGTCTTTGTACGGGCGTGTCTGAATTGGTCGCATTCGCCGCATTGCCAAATCCACTCAACTCCAGTAACACCGCTCGCATTCTGGCAACCTCGGCGCGGATAGCATCAGCGCTGAACCAGGCGGACACAGCCAGAGACAAAGGTACAAAAAAGCCCAGATGTCCAAAGGCAGTGCCCTGATACTTGCCAGGCTCCATCAAACACAAACCTGCAGAAATAATTTGCAAGACTGCAGCAAAACCCGCCAAGGCGCCATGCGACATGCGCAATCCCACCCACAGCAAGAGACAGGAAGTTAATGGCCAGATCAATGATGCCTGCGTCAGGTTAATAGCAAACAACATAGCCAGGTGAAGCAGCGCACTACCGCTAATAATGGCCAATTGGTTCCAGATTGACCAGTCAGGTGGCAAGGACTGCACTTGTGCCGCCCGTTTGGTCGCCACCATGGAGCGACCCGCACTAAACAGGATGCTGCCAGCGATGATAATGGCTGCCAGGCCACCTTTCCAGCCATCTTCCAGCGCAGCATTACCACTGGCGGCGACATGCAGAGTCATCATGAATGACAGCAGCCCAGCTGCCTGCAAAGTGGCAGAGATATGTTCAAACGTCTTCAACGCATAGCGATGGGCAATTGCCGATACCAGCAAGGCCATGACAGCCAACGCCGCAGCTGCAAATTGCGGTGTCAAGAGTATCCATGGCAATAAGGCCAGCGACGCAACGCCCAGCCAGGGTAAAGCGGCATTTGGAGTGGTTTCCCAGCTTGAAATATTCTCTGGCTTTGCTTTTCTGTGCAAATTCCAGACGACAAAGCAGCTTATTGCCAGTAAGACTGGCCCCAGCAAACCGCCCTGCAACAGCGGGCCGCTAGCCTCGGGATTGACGTAAATACCGTGCAAGAGCTTGTAAGCCGCACCGACCATGACCACGTAAGCAAAGCCACGCGCATAGGGGCGTTGCTGACGTATGCCCAGCCAGTACATGCCTGCGCCCTCGATTGCCCAGGCCGCACCTGTCCATGTACCCTCCAGCCCCAGCGGGATCGCCAGCGTGGCAAAGATGGCGGCAACAATGACATAAGCCTCAGCCAGCAAAGCCAAACCCTGCCTGGCGTTTGAAAACACGAACCTGGCCAGCAGCAGGTAAAAGAATCCGACCGCCAGTGCAGAAAAGGCCGCGCCAAACTCTGTATGCCTGACCAGCATGTATTGCATGCCAAAGGCGGTAATGGGATTGCCAAATACCAGAGCACTATCGACCCGCCCTACCCGCTTCAGGGTAGCCAGCGGTCCTTCTTCAACTTCTGCTTCTTTCAGTGTCCGGCGGGCAAACAGCAAGCCTATCAAGGCAAACAAGACGAAGAAGAAAATCAGGAATGGCTGAACAATGCCGTACTGACTATCGGTATAGCTTCGCTCTGCCCAACCCAATGCCAAAGCGAAGGTGCCGACAAAACCGATCAGGTTCAGCACACGCCAAGCATTGAACCAGGCAACCACGAAGATACCGATATCCAGCACCGCCAAATAAGTGAACAAACCCAGCGGACGGTTTTCACCGGTGGAAATCAAAACAGGCGTAGCAAAACCTTCGATAGCCGCAACAATGGCCAGCACAGGAGCATTTTGCAGCACCGCCAATATGGCACTCAACACCGACACCATGAACATGAAACCAAAACCGACTTCAGGAGAAATCAAGGTATGTAATTTCATCGCTGATAACGTGGTCAGATAAAACACACCTATCGCCATACCCTGCAAGATCAAGGCATAGTCTCTGCGCTTGTTGCGTAAGAACCAGCCCAGCGCCAGCAATGCCACGCCAGACAGAGCCACTCCAGCATAACGTAATTCCACAGGTACAGTAACCCGTTCAGCGGTATAGCGCAGCAAGAAAGCCAGGCCCAGGAATAAGATCAATACCCCGACCTTGACAAGGGCATTACCACCAAAAATAAGTTTCGCCAAAGGCGCTGGCAAACTTTCTTGCAAAGACTTGGGTGGCGGCGGAGGTGGACGCTTTACTACTTCAGGTTTCGTGGCAACGGTATTAACTGGCACTTCAACCTTGGTAGCAACAACAGGCGGACCAGCCTCGGATATGACTGGAGGATTTTGTGCAGAGACAGTATCGTCAAGAGATGTCAGTTGCAAATCCAGAGGATCCAGATCCACCTGCTCTTTGGCAACAGGCAGAACCAAATCTGGCTGTGCGCTGAGTTCTATAGCCGGTGGCGCAGGCAGGCTCAAACTTGCATCATTGATTTTTGTTGCAGCCAAGGATTGCTGAGTTTTCTCTTCAACAAATGGCTCATGAGATCGCTCATTAGCAACTTCTGCATTTTTGCTGACGACACCACCAGCTTTAAGCTCTGCCATTTCGCGCTCTAGCGTTTGCAAGCGGTGTTCGAGCTTAAAGATTTTTTGGCGCATTTCCGCCAATCCGTCAGTCCCGGTATGTTGATTTGAGGGAGGTGGTGATTGATGGACAGTAGCATCGACTTTGCGCGAACGCCCAATCAGATGGGCAACAAAGCCGCCGATTACTGCAAAAAAGAACATGGCCGCACCTGAACCGGTCGCCACCCCCAACACAAAGCCTATGATTGCGCCAACAAACCACATAGATTATTTCCTTGAATACACAATGCCAATGAGGCTAACGACAGACTGTAAGGAAATTTCTAAAGACTTGCAATACTTATATCGCTGTCTGCATTGGGGAATCGTTACTAAAATACATGTGCCGTATTTTCAGTTCATCCGAATACAGAACAAATACATCCAGGCATTTGGAAATGAACTGGCATATGGGCTTACAGTCAGTTACAAACATTGTATAGCTTACGGCTTGATCTGTTTTTGCGCCAATTCCTTATCCAACTGATCGATACGTAATTTGCGCTGCAGTGCCTTGGCTTCCAGAGCAATTCTTTGCAGGGACACGATGTACAGGCGACGCTGCAGTTTGACATCACTAAGGCAATCGTTGACAAAAAAAGTCTGATGACAAGCTCGTTCTGACTGCTCATACCAGCTTTGCAAGCGCAGTTGCGCTGCATTACTTTCTTTCAATGCGATCTCTGCTTGTTCTGAGGTAGTGATGCTACCTGCTGCATATTTTTGATCCAGACTGACAGTCAAATTGGCAATTAACGTCAACTCATTACTACCTGGCATGGCCAGCACATGTGCAGCAAGCATCATTTGCACGAGCAATGCAAGAGTGACAGACAATAGACGATTCATTAAACAATACTCTCCGCAAGTTGGCGTTGATCAGCATCCATGTATTCTTTTGATTGCATTTCTATAATGCGGGACACTGTTCTGTGGAATTCATTAGATAAGGTACCGTTGGTATAAAGTTCCTCAGGCGGCACTTCTGCGGACATAATTAATTTGACCTTGTTGTCATAAAACACGTCTATCAACCAGGTGAACCGCCTGGCCTCGGACGACATGGCTGCTGACATGCGCGGAATTGAAGACAATATCACTGTATGAAAGCGACTTGCGATTTCAAGATAATCATTCTGTGAACGCGGACCACCACAAAGCGTGGCAAAATCAAACCAGATAACGCTGCCGGCACGACGCAGTGACTTCAGATTACGGCCTTCAACATCAACATGCGGATCTTCATCGCTGGTTTCTGCAACACGTGAAAAACTGTCGCGCAATGCCTTGTCAGTAGCGGCATTGAGTGGCGTCAAGTAAGCCTGCACTTGCTCCAGTGCGCGCTTGCGATAATCATTACCAGAATCCACGTTCAGGATATCAAGCTTTTCTTTCAGCAAGGCGATGGTCGGCAACATGCGGTCACGGTGCAAGCCATCAGGATATAAAGTATCAGGCTGGTAATTGGATGTCATGACGAAGGACACCCCATTTTCAAACAGGGCATTGAGCAGGTTGTACAGCAGCATCGCATCTGCCACGTCTGAGACATGGAATTCGTCAAAACAAATCAGACGGTATTTTTTTGCGATTCTGCGGGCGACTTCATCCAGTGGATCTGCCACTCCTTTGAGCTCATCTAACTGCCTGTGCACGGCACGCATGAATTCGTGGAAATGCAGACGGGCTTTCCTGACGACGGGCACAACGGAAAAAAAACTGTCCATCAAAAATGACTTGCCGCGCCCTACTCCACCCCACATGTAAACGCCACGTGGCACTTCAGGGCGGGTAATCAAGCGCGTAAATCTATTTGCGCGCTTACCCTTATACTCCACCCATTCTTCATAGGCCGTCTGCAAACGGTCAACCGCACGCTTTTGTGCTTCGTCGGCCTGAAAACCGCGTTGACTCAAGGCATCCTGATAATACTCTATGACATTCATGGGCGAGGGATACTATCTTTGCTGACTTGCCTGTACGAGGCAAGTGGGTAAAAAGCGACGCACTCCACCCCAATTAAACTGAGGACAGAGTGCGTTGCCAGTAGAGGCGCGATATTGCGCCCCAAGTTCAAACATACAAGCTGAATTAGAAATTCAGTGAACGCTTGTCAACTGCCAATGCTGCTTCTTTGGTTGCTTCAGACAGGGATGGATGTGCATGGCAAATTCGCGCGATGTCTTCTGCCGACGCCTTGAATTCCATCGCTACCACTGCTTCGGAAATCAATTCAGACGCCATAGGACCAACAATGTGCACGCCCAGGATTTCATCTGTCGTTGCGTCAGCCAGGAACTTGACCATGCCTGAGGTATCACCCAAAGCACGAGCACGGCCATTCGCCATGAATGGGAAAGTACCGGCTTTATATGCCACGCCATCTGCCTTCAATTGCTGTTCAGTGCGACCTACCCATGCGATTTCTGGTGATGTGTAGATGACCCAAGGGATGGTATTGAAGTTAACATGACCATGCTGACCAGCGATACGCTCAGCCACGGCTACGCCCTCTTCTTCTGCCTTGTGCGCCAGCATAGGGCCACGTACCACGTCACCCACTGCCCAAACATTTGCCAGGTTTGTTTTGCAATCACCATCAACAGCGATGAAGCCACGTTCATCGAGTTGCAGGCCTACTGCTTCTGCATTCAAACCATTGGTGTTAGGTGTACGACCGATGGAAATGATGAGCTTGTCGAAAACAGTTTTATGTTCAGCACCTTTGTCGTCGGTGTAGTTGACAGTCACATCTTTGCCACCATTGACGATTTCACCGATCTTGACGCCCAGATTGATGGATAGACCTTGTTTGACAAATAGCTTGTGCGCTTCTTTAGCTATTTGCTCATCCACAGCACCGAGGAAAGTTGGCAATGCTTCCAACACTGTCACTTCAGCACCCAGACGACGCCAGACGCTACCCATTTCCAGACCAATCACACCAGCGCCAATAACGCCGAGTTTTTTCGGCACTTCAGCAATCTTCAACGCGCCATCATTCGACAGGATAGTCGTTTCATCAAATGCTGCGCCTGGCAATGCACGTGCATTGGAGCCAGTCGCCACGATGATGTGTTTGCCAGTGATGGTTTCTTCCGTCTTGCCAGCGACCTTGATTTCATAACCAGCAGCATCGTTTTTTACAAAAGAGCCATGACCATGGAAGAAAGTGACTTTGTTTTTTTTGAACAGGAACATGATACCGTCGTTGTTTTGCTTGACGATGGTGTTCTTGCGACCCAGCATCTTGGCAACATCCAGCCCCAGACCTTGTACATTGATACCGTGGTCAGCGAAAGCATGGCCAGCATGCTCATAGTGCTCGGAAGACTGCAACAGTGCCTTGGATGGGATGCAACCTACGTTGGTGCAAGTACCACCTGGAGCCGGGCCACCTTTTTCATTGGTCCATGCGTCGATACAGGCAGTAGAAAACCCCAGTTGGGCAGCACGGATTGCTGCAATATAGCCACCGGGACCACCACCAATAACGACAACGTCAAATTGTTTGCTCATGAAAATATCCTGATTTTGTGTATATGAATTTAGCGCTGAATCCAGCCATGACTTTAGCCGTGAAGTTCACTCTTCGCTTTGTGCTTTTCAGCTCTCTTCGGGGATGAATATCCAGGCCAGCAGATAAGCCACTACGCCGGCACCAAAGTAAAGACTGAAGAAGACAAACATCAAACGCCAGATCCAGGAATCCAGTCCGGTAAATTGTCCCAAACCACCACAGATACCACCCAGCCATTGGTCTTTTTTAGACCTGCGGAACTGGTTCAGATGGTTAAATCCCTGGCCTTGTTGATTGCCAGACGCAGAAGTGTCGCCGGTTGCCAGCAATCTGGCCTTGGCCTGTGCAAATTCTGCATCAGACAGGGCTCCTGCCTGATGCAGTTCATGCAGACGTTTGATTTCGTCAGCGATATTCACGAAATGATTCTCGCTTTGTAGGTTGAACCAGAATTACAGATCAAGCAACAGGCGTGCTGGATCTTCCAGCGCGTCTTTCATTGCCACCAGCCCCAGAACTGCTTCACGTCCATCAATAATACGATGGTCATAAGACATAGCCAGGTAATTCATAGGACGGATCACTATCTGACCATTTTCAACCACTGCACGGTCCTTGGTCGCATGCACGCCCAAAATGGCGGATTGTGGTGGGTTGATGATAGGTGTAGACAACATGGAACCGAAAGTACCGCCATTCGAGATGGAGAAAGTACCACCAGACAAATCGTCCAGTGTCAGTTTACCGTCTTTTGCCTTGGCACCAAATTCACCGATTTTCTTCTCGATTTCAGCAATCGTCATTTGGTCCGCATTACGCAGGATAGGCACTACCAGGCCGCGTGGGGAACCAACAGCGATACCGATATCAAAGTAACCGTGGTAGACGATGTCGTTACCATCAACAGAGGCGTTGATAATCGGGTATTTTTTCAATGCAGCTACGGCAGCCTTGACGAAGAAGGACATGAAACCCAGTTTCACGCCATGTTCTTTTTCAAACTTGTCTTTGTACTTGTTACGCAAGTCCATGACAGGAGCCATGTTGACTTCATTGAATGTCGTCAGAATTGCATTAGTGGATTGCGATTGCACCAGACGTTCAGCGATACGCGCACGCAAACGGCTCATCGGTACGCGTTCTTCAGGACGGTCACCCAGGCTGGCGATAGTCGGGGCAGCCACTTGTTGCAGTGCTGGCTTGCCAGTTGCAGGAGCAGCCAGAGGAGCAACTACTGGTGCTGCAGCAGGTTTGGCGGCTACGGCTGCCAGTGCATCACCTTTGGTAACACGGCCATCTTTGCCGGAACCGTCAACTTGTGCAGCAGTCAGATTGTTTTCTGACAGTATTTTCGCTGCTGCAGGCATCGCTACGCCAGCAGAAGATTTTGCATCAGCAGATGCAGATGTGGCAGCAGCAACTGCTACTGGAGCAGCAGATACTTCCATAGGGCTTACTTTTGCAGATGCATCAGTATCGATAATCGCGATGATTTCGCCAGCAACGACAGTGCTGCCATCGCCCTTGATGATTTGCGTGATCACACCAGCGTCAGGCGCTGGCAGTTCCAGTACGACTTTGTCGGTTTCCACGTCGATCAGGTTTTCGTCGCGGCCGACTTCCTGGCCAACTTTTTTATGCCAGGACAACAGGGTTGCTTCTGCGACAGACTCAGATAACTGAGGAACTTTTACTTCGATAATTGCCATTTTTTACTCTCCGATTCGGGTAGCCAAATGCGACATCAGCTTCTGATGTCGCATCGCGTCATTATTTGGTCAGGACAAAGCCTTTGAGTTTGGAAAATGCCGTTTCCAGCAATGCTTTTTGCTGTGCATAGTGCTTGTCATAGTAACCGACAGCTGGCGATGCACTGGCTGGACGACCCGCATAAGCAAGTTTTTGACCTTCTTCCAGGCTTTCAAAAATATTGTGCTGAATCTGGAACCATGGTCCCTGATTTTGCGGCTCATCTTGTGCCCAGACCAATTCCGTCATATTCGGGAATTTTTTCAATTCAGCGACAAAACTCTTATGCGGGAATGGATACAGTTGTTCAACACGAACAATCGCCGTATCAGACTGACCGCGCTCTTTACGGGCATTGACCAGGTCATAATAAACCTTGCCTGAGCAAGCGATGACACGTTTGACTTTCTTCGCATCGATCTTCTCGTCAACTTCACCAATTACCGTATGGAAGCTGCCTTTGGCCAGATCGGACAAAGGTGAACCTGCATCCTTGTTACGCAGCAAGGACTTCGGTGTCATGATGACCAGAGGCTTGCGGAACATGCGTATCATCTGACGACGCAACAGGTGGAAAATCTGGGACGCAGAAGTAGGCTGAACCACTTGCATATTGTTGTCAGCACACAGTTGCAGGAAACGCTCTGGACGTGCAGATGAATGCTCTGGGCCCTGACCTTCATAACCATGTGGCAGCATCATGACCAGACCAGATGCACGGCCCCATTTCACTTCACCAGAACTGATGAACTGATCAATAACAACCTGGGCACCGTTGGCGAAATCGCCGAATTGTGCTTCCCAGATAGTCAGCGTATTTGGTTCTGCAGTGGAGTAACCATATTCAAAGCCCAATACCGCTTCTTCAGACAAAACGGAATCAATGACAGTGAATGGTGCCTGTTTATCAGAAATGTTTTGCAGAGGAATATAAGTGCCGGCATCCCAACGTTCACGGTTTTGATCATGCAAAACAGCGTGACGGTGAACGAAAGTCCCACGGCCTGCATCCTGACCTGTCAAGCGAATCGCATAACCGGAAGATACCAGGGATGCGTATGCCAGATGCTCGCCCATCCCCCAGTCCAGGTTCATGTCACCACGCCCCATGGCTGCGCGGTCACCCAGGACTTTTTCTACCAGACTATGCGGCTTGAAGCCTTCTGGAACGGTAGTAATGCGCTCGGCCAGACGCTTCAATTCAGTTGCTGGTACGGCTGTGTCAGCAGCATCTGTCCATTTACGATTGAGGAAAGGAATCCAGTCAACAGCGTATTTGTTTTTGAAGTTGGAGATGACCGGATCATGGGTATGCTTGCCTGCATCCATTGCATCACGGTAAGCCTTGACCATCTGATCGCCGCCATCCGCTGGGATAGTGCCTTGCGCAGCCAACTTGTCAGCGTACATACGGCGTGTGCCTGGATGCTGAGCAATCTTCTTGTACATCAAAGGCTGTGTCAGTGCAGGCGTATCTTGCTCGTTGTGACCAAGTTTGCGATAGCAAATAATGTCAACGACGACATCCTTCTTGAATTCCATACGGTAATCCAGAGCGATCTGGGTAGCCAGGACAACGGCTTCTGGATCATCTGCATTGACGTGCAGTACCGGTGCCTCGATCATTTTGACAACGTCGGAGCAATACAGGGTTGAACGTGAATCGCGTGGATCAGAAGTTGTAAAACCGATCTGGTTATTGATGACGATATGCACAGTACCACCTGTGCCGTAGCCGCGTGTTTGCGCCAGATTCAAGGTTTCCATGACTACGCCCTGCCCTGCAAACGCGGCATCGCCGTGTACCAGGATAGGCAAGACTTGAGAGCCGTCTTTGTCGCCGCGACGATCCATACGTGCTTTAACAGAACCTTCAACCACTGGATTAACGATTTCCAGATGGGAAGGATTGAACGCCAGGGACAAGTGGACCGGGCCGCCTGGTGTAGAGATATCAGACGAGAAGCCTTGGTGGTATTTAACGTCGCCAGCTGGCAAATCGTCACCGTGTTTGCCTTCAAATTCAGCAAACAGATCCTGAGGCATTTTGCCCAGTGTATTGACCAGTACGTTCAGACGACCACGGTGGGCCATACCGATAACGATTTCTTCCACACCGCGCTCACCAGCGCGCTGGATGGTTTCATCCATGGAAGCGATAAAGCTTTCGCCGCCTTCCAGGGAGAAGCGCTTCTGACCAACATATTTGGTATGCAGATAGCGTTCCAGGCCTTCAGCCGCAGTCAGGCGGTCAAGGATGTGTTTTTTCTTTTCAGGAGAGAAAGATGGTGTGGAGCGAATTGCCTCCAGCTTTTGTTGCAACCAGCGTTTTTCTGTAGGGTCACTGATGTACATGAACTCAGCACCGATGGAACGGCAATAAGTATCACGCAGAGCATTCAGCAGGTCGCGCAATGATGCAGTTTCTGGCCCGAAATAGGTATTGCTGATATTGAACTGTATGTCCATATCGGCATCGGTAAAACCATAGAAACTTGGTTCCAGTTCAGGAATACTTGGACGTTCCTGGCGTTGCAGCGGGTCCAGATTGGCCCAGTGGCTACCAAGGAAGCGATAGGCAGCGATCAGTTGCTGGGCGGCGACGCGTTTGCGCCCCATCTCAGCATCAGCAGTCGCATTGACTGTGCGTATCGGGCCTTGTTTAGCACGTTCGGCAAACGATGCAATAACAGGTGCGTGGGCAACGTCTGGCTTGGCAGAGCCGTCGACGGCAGGCACGTTTTGCATGGCGTCGAAATATGCACGCCAGTTGTCAGGAACAGAACCGGGATTATTCAGGTACGCTTCATACAGTTCTTCTACATACGGCGCATTGCCGCCGAACAAGTACGAGTTAGCGTTATATTGTTGCATCATCTTGCTCACCTTTCTTCGCGTTTCGCGAGATTAGCGGGTTAATCTAACCTTCCGCGACACGGCCTGACCGGTTAGCGGATTGCACATCAAGTTGTGGGGAAGGGCTTAGTTCAAACTATCCTCGAGATCAAATCAAAAAACATGTTAATTGGATATGATTTTTGATTGAATCACGAAAGTTATCTGTGAAAATTACTTTCGTGGCGAAGCATAGCATAATTACTGAAGAAAAAAAAAGCGAGTCTTGAAGACTCGCTTTTTACAACAACATATAATAGTTAAAGATTAACGTTTATCTATCGCTGGCACATCACGTTTAGCTGCGCCAACAAACAATTGACGTGGGCGACCGATTTTTTGCTCAGGATCAGAAATCATTTCTTTCCATTGAGCGATCCAGCCTACTGTACGCGCCAGAGCAAAAATACCTGTGAACAATGCAGTTGGGATACCCAGCGCGCGTTGTACGATACCAGAATAGAAATCGACGTTAGGATACAGTTTCCGGCTCACGAAGTATTCGTCTTCCAGCGCAATTTTCTCCAGTGCCATTGCCAGCTTAAACAATGGATCATCTTGCAGACCCAGCTCTTGCAACACTTCATAGCAGGTTTCACGCATCAGTTTGGCGCGAGGGTCATAGTTTTTATAAACACGGTGACCAAAGCCCATCAGCTTCACGCCAGAGTTTTTGTCTTTGACCTGAGCGATAAAGGTAGGAATATTGTCGACACTGCCGATTTCTTCCAGCATGCTCAATGCAGCTTCATTTGCACCACCATGAGCAGGACCCCACAAGCATGCGATACCAGCAGCGATACAGGCAAATGGATTGGCACCAGAAGAACCAGCCAAGCGAACTGTCGATGTAGAAGCATTTTGCTCGTGATCTGCATGCAGGATCAGGATACGATCCAAGGCACGTACCAGCACTTCATTGGTTTTGTACGGCGCGCATGGTGTAGAGAACATCATGTGCATGAAGTTCGCGCTATACGACAAGTCATTTCGTGGATACACGAAAGGCTGACCGATAGAATATTTATAGGCCATTGCTACCAGCGTCGGCATCTTGGCGATCAGGCGGATCGCTGATACTTCGCGGTGATGCGGATCATTGATATCCAGCGAATCATGGTAAAAAGATGCCAGAGCACCGACTGTACCGACCAATACTGACATAGGATGCGCATCACGGCGGAAGCCACGGAAGAAGAATTGCATCTGCTCGTGCACCATGGTGTGATTGGTGACGGTCGCAACAAATTCAGTTTTCTGCGCAGCATTTGGCAATTCGCCATTTAGCAACAGATAGCAGGTTTCCAGGAAGTCGCCGCCATTAACAGCCAGTTGCTCAATTGGGTAACCGCGATACAGCAATTCACCCTTGTCGCCATCGATATAAGTAATAGAAGAATTACAGGCTGCCGTGGACATGAAACCTGGATCATAGGTGAACATGCCGGTAGAACCATACAATTTACGGATGTCAATGACATCGGGACCAATTGAGCCCTTGTAAATCGGCATTTCCAGGGCTGGTGAGCCATCGGAGAATGATAGGGTGGCTTTTGTTTCAGAATTTGTCATGGCTCTTCCTTCAGATAAGAGGTGAGTCGTTAATCAAAAAAACACAAAAATCAAATTGACTTACGCCGTTTGCAGGCGCAGCAATAATGCATGAACATGAGGCAGATCGACTTCGGCTTCGGCTTGTTTCTTGGCCATAATCAGATCCATTAATGTATTGTCTGGCAATTCCATCAGGCGGCTGAAGGCATCCACTTCCTCATCTGTCAGTGATTCTTCATTGGCATCCAGAAAACGCGTCAAGATCAAATCGTTTTCAAGCAAACCGCGCCTTGCCCGCCATCGCAAACGTGCACGCTTTACCGGGTCGTTTTGATGGGATATAGCTTGTGACTCAGACATAATTAATTCTCTTCCATACTGACTATTTCATGCGGCTCTCAGCTTGCCTGGAAAACCGCATGAAATAGCAGCGATGCCCTGAGACATCGCTGAAATGCAAACTGAACTGCAAACCTAGACTGCGAATCTAGATTACAGAATTAGACTGCACGACGAACCATCAGTTCTTTAATCTTACCGATAGCACGGGTAGGATTCAGACCTTTAGGACAGACATCCACACAATTCATGATGGTGTGGCAACGGAACAAACGATACGGATCTTCAAGGTTATCAAGACGTTCGCCAGTTGCCTGATCACGTGAATCAGCAATGAAGCGATAAGCCTGCAACAAACCTGCCGGGCCAACGAATTTATCCGGATTCCACCAGAAAGATGGGCATGATGTAGAGCAACATGCGCACAGGATGCACTCATACAAGCCGTCGAGCTCTTCACGTTCCGCAGGAGACTGCAGACGTTCTTTTTCCGGAGGAATAGAATCATTCATCAGGTAGGGCTTGATGGAATTGTATTGCTTGAAGAATTGCGTCATATCCACGATCAAATCACGGATGACAGGCAAGCCAGGCAAAGGACGCAAGACAATAGGCTCACTCAATTCATTCAGATTGGTGGTACATGCCAGGCCATTTTTGCCATTGATGTTCATCGCATCAGAACCACACACGCCTTCACGGCATGAGCGGCGCAGTGCCAAAGAGTCATCAACGTCAGATTTAATGCGTTGCAATGCATCCAGCAACATCTTGTCAGTGTCTTGCAGTTCTACGGTCAAGTCTTGCATGTAAGGCTTGGCATCCTTGTCCGGATCGTAGCGGTAGATTTTAAATTTTAATGTACGTGCCATATCGATATCTCTTTAGAATGTACGTGGTTTCGGCTTGAAGGGTTCTACGGTCAGTGGTTTGGTCACGACCGGCTTGTAGTCAAGGCGATTGCCTTCGGAATACCACAAGGTATGCTTCATCCAGTTAACGTCGTCGCGCTCTTCATAATCACGGTGGGCGTGAGCACCACGGGATTCTTTACGGGCGGCAGCAGATGTAATCGTTGCTTTGGCTGTTTCAATCAGATTATCCAGCTCCAGCGCTTCTACACGTGCTGTATTGAAGACTTTGGATTTATCCTTGAAAGACACATGTTTGCGACGCTCATCAAGCTCCATAATTTTCTTGTAGCCAGTTTGCAGCAATTCATCAGTACGGAATACGCCGCAGTATTGCTGCATGCTGGCACGAATATCATTGGCAACGTCTTGCACACGCTCGGAACCAGTGCTAGTTTCCAGCTTGGACAAACGTGACAACGCGAGATCCGCTGCATCAGCAGGCAAATCCTTGTTGCTGCGTTCTTTGAGCTTGCTGGCAACAACATGGTTGCCAGCTGCACGACCAAACACCAGTAAATCGAGCAGAGAGTTAGTACCCAGACGATTGGCACCGTGTACGGATACGCAGGCGCACTCGCCGATTGCATACAGGCCATTGACGACTTCACTACCACCATTTTTAGGTGCAACAACCTGACCATGAATATTGGTCGGGATACCACCCATCTGATAGTGAATGGTAGGAACGACAGGAATCGGCTCCTTGGTCGCATCCACGTTGGCAAACTTGTGGGCGATTTCGAGGATTGACGGCAAGCGTTTTTGAATGGTGTCAGCACCGATGTGACGCAAATCCAGCATGACGTGATCTTTATTCGGACCACAGCCACGACCTTCTTTGATTTCCTGATCCATGGAGCGGGAAACAAAGTCACGTGGAGCCAAATCTTTGTAGGTAGGCGCATAACGCTCCATGAAGCGCTCACCCTGACTATTGATCAGAATACCGCCCTCACCGCGCACACCTTCTGTAATCAACACACCCGCACCAGCAACACCGGTTGGGTGGAATTGCCAGAATTCCATATCTTCCAGTGGTAAACCAGCACGCGCCGCCATGCCCATGCCATCACCGGTATTGATAAAGGCATTGGTGGAGGCAGCCCAGATACGACCTGCACCACCAGTAGCAAATATCGTGGTTTTGGCTTCCAGCATCATGACTTCGCCAGTTTCCATTTCCAGCGCAACGACACCCAGCACATCACCATCCGCATCACGGATAAGGTCGATTGCCATCCATTCAACAAAGAAATGGGTGCGGGCGCGCACATTGCGCTGATACAGTGTATGCAACAAAGCATGACCAGTACGGTCAGCCGCAGCGCAAGCACGTTGCACAGCCTTCTCACCAAAGTTGGCAGTATGACCGCCGAATGGCCGCTGATAAATCGTACCATCAGCATTACGGTCAAAAGGCATGCCGAAATGCTCAAGTTCGTATACAACTTTTGGCGCCTCGCGACACATGAATTCGATCGCATCCTGATCACCCAGGTAATCAGAACCCTTGACCGTGTCAAACATATGCCAGTACCAGTTGTCTTCCGACATATTGCCGAGTGAAGCACCGATACCGCCCTGAGCCGCTACAGTATGAGAACGTGTAGGAAATACTTTCGACAGTACAGCAACATTCAGGCCAGCTTCAGCCAGTTGCAGCGAAGCACGCATGCCGGAACCACCAGCACCAATGATGACCGCATCAAAACGGCGGCTAGGGATTGTGGATTTAATTGCAGCCACTTTATACTCTCCACAAAATCTGTGCAGCATAGCCAGCACAAGCAATCAGCCACAGAATAGTGGCAACTTGAAATACCAGACGAACAAATACATTGTGCGTCACATAATCCATCCAGACATCGCGCATACCAACCCAGGCGTGGTACAGCAGGCAGACAACAACAGAGAATGTCGCCAGCTTGAACCATTGCATGGCAAATATGCCTGCCCAGCCAGCCTGATTGAAATTTTTACCTGTCAAAAACAAGCCCAGCAAAATGATGGTATACAGCGCCATCACGATGGCTGTTACGCGTTGCGCCAGCCAGTCACGCAAACCGTAACTCGCTCCCACGACCAGGCGCTTAGGCCCGATATTATTATTTGCCATTTAGAATACTCCGAACAATTTCAACGCAACCAATGCTGTCAGCGACAAACTGATCACCAAGACACTTACTGCAGATTGACGCGCAGTATCCTTGTTCAGACCATAGTGCAAATCCATGAACAAGTGACGAACACCCGCGCAGAAATGATGCAGATAAGCCCATGACAAAGCCAGAATAACCAGCTTGACAAAAACACCAGATGTCAAAGCCTGCAATTCAGCAAATGTCGACTCTGAAGTCAAACTCTTATCTAGCAGGTACAAGATGAATGGCAACAACAGGAACATCAGCATTCCACTTGCCCGGTGCAAGATGGAAACGAAGCCTGCTAGCGGCAACCGGTAACCGGTCGCATCTATCAAGCGCATGACACCAAAGCGTGGCTTGGCTCTTACTACTTCAGACATAAATAATCTCCCCATTAACTAGTCTGTACATAAACCTTGCAATTTTCGCTCATTTTGGTGCATTGCACCAACAAAATTCGGCGCAATTTACAAAATATCGCTATCTTAAACCTAAAGCTCCGCAGGCGCAGAGCACGCAAACACACGTCCACAAGGTCAGGACACGTCGAACAAAAAAACGGTCGACATATCTGATTTATTGATTTAGCTCAATTCATTCCTGTAATGGTGATTCAAAGTCAAATACAAACCTCGACGCAACTCTACCGGCTTATCGCCGTAAGTAAAGGAAACACGCTCAACATTAAGCAAAGGCATACCCACACCAACACCCAATAAACTTGCGACCGCCTCATCTGCACACACCGCGCGGATTTGTTCAGAAGCCCTTATCATGTGCGTACCAAATTCCGTTTCAAAAAGACCGTACATGGGACCCTTGTATTCATTCAGGCGTTCGACCGTCAAACCTTTGAAGATGGAACCAGGCAACCACAGGTCATCAAGAATCGTCGGAACACCAGAAAAGGATTGGACCCGGCGAATAAAAACAACGGAATCACCAGATTTGATATCCAGCAAACGCGCCACTTCTGCTGGCGCGCGCATGCGCTTGACTTCAATGATGCGGTTCTCAGGATAATGCGGCACACCCTCATCAGGCGCCAGTCGCAAAAAACGGAATTGCGAACGCGCCTCGTGGTGGGTAGCGACAAAAGTCCCCTTCCCTTGCCTGCGCACGACCAGGTTTTCTGCTGACAACTCATCAATCGCCTTGCGGACCGTACCCTGACTGACTTTGAAACGACTAGCCAATTCCATCTCACTGGGAATCAACTCACCTGGCTTCCACTCACCAGATTGCAGACTCTGGGTAATCAGCGCTTTGATCTGTTGATATAACGGACTGAAGGTAGGTGAAGCGTTCAAGGATGAGGCTGAAGAAGCACCAACCCCGGCACCTGAAGCAGTTGGTACAACAGTCGGATTATTCGCGGTTGATATGATAGAGTTCATAGACTGCAATTTCACCACAAAACCACCCACCACGTCCAGAACAAACTACTAAGTGATATGTCTTATATAAGACATAAGATATTGATTGACACTTAGCCCTGCACGACCTAAACTCCCGTACAAATAGTTGGCGTCAGCATCAGGCCAGCACCAGCTATCAATCTGTCACGCACAGCTATCACACCAAGCAATATAGTTCGAACGCTTTCAATGTAAAGGACGAAAACATGTTTGCAGCGGATTTTGGCTGACTGACAGGGCTTTCAACGGTATCATTAAGTTTTTTCATAGCGTCGGCTTAGCAGTCGCTGCAATTGTTTGAACATCGTTTTCACACCACTTCGGAGATGCATCATGGCGAAATCCCCTATGCGCGTAGCTGTAACCGGCGCCGCAGGCCAAATCGGCTATTCCCTTCTGTTCCGTATCGCCAATGGCGACATGCTGGGCAAAGACCAGCCAGTGATTCTGCAATTATTGGAAATTCCTGACGAAAAAGCCCAAAAAGCGCTGAAAGGCGTAATGATGGAAATCGACGACTGCGCATTCCCGTTGCTGGCAGGCATGTCTGCTCACAGCGATCCAATGACAGCGTTCAAAGATATCGACGTCGCCTTGCTGGTTGGCGCACGTCCACGCGGCCCAGGCATGGAACGCAAAGACCTGCTGGAAGCCAATGCACAGATTTTCACTGTACAAGGCAAGGCACTGGATGCAGTTGCATCACGCAATGTTAAAGTTCTCGTGGTTGGCAATCCAGCCAACACCAATGCTTACATCGCCATGAAGTCGGCACCTTCCCTGCCAGCGAAAAACTTCACAGCCATGCTGCGCCTGGATCATAACCGCGCCTTGTCTCAAGTCGCTGCCAAAGTTGGCAAGCCAGTTGCTGCAATTGAAAAACTGTGCGTCTGGGGCAATCATTCCCCAACCATGTACGCTGACTATCGCTTTGCGACAGTTGACGGCGCATCTGTCAAAGACCTGATCAACGATCAAGTCTGGAACAAGGATATATTCCTGCCTACAGTTGGCAAACGCGGCGCAGCGATTATCGAAGCACGTGGCCTGTCATCTGCGGCTTCTGCAGCGAACGCAGCAATCGACCACGTACGTGACTGGTTGCTGGGCACAAACGGTAAATGGACTACCATGGGCATCCCTTCCGATGGCTCTTATGGCATTCCTGAAGGCACCATGTTTGGCTTCCCTGTAACAACAGAGAATGGCGAGTACAAAATCGTTGAAGGTCTGGAAATCGACGAATTCTCCCGCGAACGCATCAACATCACCCTCAAAGAACTGCAAGAAGAGCGTGATGGCGTCAAACACCTGGTAGGTTAATCAGGTCAGGGGGCAGATTCTGGCACTCGCTGGAATCTGCCTTGGTTCACGATGATATTTTAAGTAATGCACCCATCTACAGTACTTTTTCAAGATCAAATTCAACCGGTTATATTGCCGGTCTGCGACCATTACGCAGGATCTGAGAAATTGATGCGCAAATCGATTGCGCTACAACAGGAACTAGGTGGAATTTTTGATATCACTCTCGATTGCGAAGACGGCGCAGCCGCTGGCAATGAGATAGCCCATGCAAAGCTGGTCGCAGCTTTGGTCGCCAGCTCTGACAATCATTACCAGCGTCTGGGCGCGCGGGTACACGACGTACATCATGCGGCATTTGAACAAGACCTGGAACTGATACTGCCGACATGCGCAGACACGCTTGCCTACCTGGTTTTACCAAAAATCAATAACACTGCCGAGTTGCAAGCCGCACTGCAACGCATTAATCACTTTGGCAAAAAAAGTAACGGCCAATTGATACCGGTTCACGTCTTGATAGAAACCCATGGCGCACTTGTAGAAGTGCAGCAAATTGCTGCCCTGCCCCAGGTTGAATGCCTGTCATTTGGTTTGATGGATTTTGTGTCCTCCCATTTTGGCGCGATACCTGCGAGCGCGATGCGCTCTCCTGGCCAGTTCAATCACCCACTGGTTTTGCGCGCCAAGCTGGAAATCGCCGCCGCCTGCCACCGCTATGGCAAAGTCGCCTCACATAATGTCTCCACAGAGATCAGAGATGTGAACGTAGTAGCAAATGATGCGCGCCGCGCAGCCAGCGAATGCGGCTACACCCGCATGTGGAGCATACATCCGGAACAAATACGCCCCGTCATTGAGGCATTTTCACCCAGTGAAAATGAAATCCTTGACGCTGTCGCCATCCTGACCCAGGCAAAAAACCAGGCCTGGGGACCAACACAGTGGCAAGGACAGTTACATGACAGAGCCAGTTACCGCTATTATTGGACAATTTTAAAACGGGCCCAGTCAGGGCCATTTGTATTACCAGCAGCAGCACAAGAATTACTTTAGGGAGACTTTTATGAAACTATTTTCTTTTATCAGCCTGGCATTTGCTGCATGTGCCCTGCTTTCCACTAGTATAAACGCTGCTGAAACCCAGAAGGGTAAGAGCAAGATTTCTGCGAAAACCGCAAAATCAGCAACACAAGTCGGTGCCCCAAAAGAAGATGATGAGCCAGAACCGGACGTACAACAGCAAAAGAACTTTGAATACAAGTGCGAACTTGGCAATTCATTGACAATGTACACCAACCCTGATGACGATCAGCATATGGCAATGCGCTGGAAAAAACGCCTGTATCGACTGACACGCGTTGAGACCACAACTGGTGCACACCGCTTTGAAAACCGTAAAGCAGGCTTCGTCTGGATAGGTATACCTACAAAAGCACTATTACTGGATTCACGCAGGGGTCTGCAACTTGCCAATGAGTGCAAACCAGTTGAGCCTATCATTGCCGAAGTTGAAAATATACCAGGAACAGCAATCCCAGCTAAGTAAGCATTTTCAACAAACCTCGTACTTGAGAGTTTGTTGCAGTAAGAATTTTTTTTTGACCGTTGATTTTTGTAAATAAGAGGAAGAGCCATGAGCCAAAATGCGTACAAAGATGCATTCAAAACCCTGAAGGATTTTAAAATTTCAGACACCAAGAAAGGCAAGTTCTTTTCTCTGCCTGCACTGGAAAAAAATCTCGGCGTAAATATCTCACGCCTGCCAGTCTCCATTCGCATCGTGCTGGAATCAGTGCTGCGTAACTGTGATGGTAAAAAAGTTACAGAAGAGCATGTCAAACAATTGGCTAACTGGAGTGCTACTGCTGCCCGTACTGACGAAATCCCTTTCGTGGTTTCTCGCGTAGTACTGCAAGACTTTACTGGCGTACCCTTGCTGGCCGACCTGGCTGCCATGCGCAATGTGGCTGCCAAACAAGGTAAAAATCCAAAAAATATTGAGCCTTTGGTACCGGTTGACCTGGTAGTTGATCACTCAGTACAAATCGATCATTTCCGCGAAAAGAAAGCGCTGGACCTGAACATGAAACTGGAATTCCAACGCAATAACGAGCGTTACCAGTTCATGAAATGGGGCATGCAGGCATTTGACACTTTTGGCGTGGTTCCCCCAGGCTTTGGCATTGTTCACCAGGTTAACCTGGAATACCTGGCACGTGGCGTCCACAAAGTCAAAGATGCCAAGAAAAATGAAATTTTCTATCCAGATACACTGGTAGGCACTGATTCCCATACCACCATGATCAATGGTATCGGCGTAGTTGGCTGGGGCGTTGGTGGTATCGAGGCAGAAGCCGGCATGCTGGGCCAGCCAGTTTACTTCCTGACACCAGATGTAGTCGGCGTCAACCTGACAGGCGCACTGCGCGAAGGTTGTACTGCAACGGATCTGGTGCTGACAATCACGGAATTGCTGCGCAAGGCCAAAGTAGTTGGCAAGTTTGTTGAATTCTTTGGCGAAGGCACACGCTCCCTGTCCCTGACAGACCGCGCAACCATCGCCAACATGGCGCCTGAATACGGCGCGACCATGGGCTTCTTCCCTGTTGATGAAGCAACGATTGATTACTTCAAAGGCACAGGCCGCACCAAGGCAGAAATCGACGCATTCGAAGGCTATTTCAAAGCCCAGAAAATGTTCGGTATCCCTGCTGCTGGTGACATCGACTACACCACAGAAATTTCGCTGGATCTGTCCACAGTTGCTCCCTCCCTGGCTGGTCCCAAGCGCCCACAAGACCGTATCGAAATCGGCAATGTCAAATCCACTTTTGCAGACCTGTTCTCGAAACCAACTTCCGAAAATGGTTTCAACAAAAAAGCAGAAGACCTGGATGCTGTCTACACCAATACTGATGGTGTCAAAGTCAAGAACGGCGATGTACTGATCGCTGCAATTACTTCCTGCACCAACACATCCAATCCTAGCGTTTTGCTGGCAGCCGGCTTGCTGGCCAAGAAAGCAGTTGAAGCTGGTTTGAAAGTGGCCCCACACATCAAGACATCGCTGGCCCCTGGCTCGCGCGTCGTCACTAAATACCTGGAAGCAGCTGGCCTCTTACCTTACCTGGAAAAACTGGGTTTCGGCGTCACTGCCTATGGTTGCACTACCTGTATCGGTAATGCCGGTGACCTGACACCTGCGATGAACGAAGCAATTGCCTCCAACGATATCGTGGCATCTGCCATCTTGTCTGGCAACCGCAACTTTGAAGCACGCATACACCCGAATATCCGCTCCAACTTCCTGGCCTCCCCTCCTTTGGTTGTTGCTTATGCTATCGCTGGCAACATGACCAGAGACCTGATGACAGAGCCAGTGGGTCGCGTCAAAGGCAAGGACATTTTCCTGGGCGACATCTGGCCTACCAGCGCAGAAATCAACAAACTGATGAAGTATGCGATGAATTCCAAGACTTTCAAGGAAAACTACGCAGACGTTAAAGGCGCACCAGGCAAGCTGTGGGAAAACATCAAGGGTGTCGCTGAAGGTCAAGTATATAACTGGCCTGCATCCACCTACATTGCTGAGCCACCATTCTTTGCTGACTTTACGATGGAACCAAAAGCGGCCGCGACTGGCATCACTGGTGCGCGCGCATTGGGTGTGTTCGGCGACTCCATCACGACTGACCATATCTCCCCAGCCGGCTCCATCAAGGAATCCAGCCCTGCAGGTAAATGGCTCAAAGAAAACGGCGTTCTGAAAGCCGATTTCAATTCCTACGGTTCACGTCGTGGTAACCATGAAATCATGATGCGCGGCACATTTGCCAACGTGCGCATCAAAAATCTCATGATCCCGGCCAAGGAAGATGGTTCCCGCGTTGAAGGCGGCGAAACTTTGTTCCAGCCAACCGGCGAACCTATGGCCATCTATGACGCAGCAATGAAATATGTTGCTGACGGCGTACCAACCATGATTTTCGGTGGTGAAGAATACGGCACAGGCTCTTCCCGTGACTGGGCAGCAAAAGGTACACAATTGCTGGGCGTCAAAGCGGTAATCGCACGTTCTTTTGAACGTATCCACCGTTCCAACCTGGTTGGCATGGGCGTATTGCCTTTGCAATTTATCGGCACTGACAGCGTCGATACGTTGGGCATCACAGGGAATGAATCTTTCGACCTGAAAGGCATAGAAGATGAAATCAAGCCTCAGCAAGAAGTGACCCTGGTCATCAACCGTGCCAACGGTGAAAAACAAGATGTCAAAGTCTTGTTGCGCATAGATACACCTATCGAGGTTGATTACTATAAACACGGTGGCATCTTGCCATTTGTATTGCGTCAATTGCTGGCGGCCTAAGCTATAGAAGCAAATCCATTCCTGCTGGCAGGGATGGATTGAAAAAGGTGAATTTCTCAGGAAATTCACCTTTTTTCTTTGGTTTTTCTTTCAATGCATGAGCATGCAAGAATGATGTAAGCAAGTTCATCTAAGCTTAGTTCATCTTAAAAATTTAACTCTGGAGACAATTATGTGGAAAATTCTCGTCGGCTTTATTATTTTTGCAGCTGCTGGCCTGTTCCTGATTTTTAAAGGAGGCGATAAAGTCGATATGCAAGGTGAAGCTGCAGGCCATAACCCGACCGAAGTCCATTCAGCTTCTGCCAGTGCATCAGCACCTGCCCCGGCTAGTTTGCCAGCTGCAGCATCCGAAGCAAGTACGACAGCTACACCAGCGTCTGACGCGGCGGCAAGTAGTGCCAGCAAATAAGCCGACAAGACAAAGGCTGCAGGCTTGCAGCCTTTTCTCTAGTTCAGCATAGTCAAAGCCTGCTGTATATCAGCTATCAGGTCTTGTGTGTCTTCCAGACCTATATTGAAACGCACCAAAATCCCGGATTCAGGCCAGTTGGTACGCATATGCTGTATGCGATAGGGTATGCATAGGCTATGCGCCCCACCCCAGCTATAACCCAGCTTGAACAATTTCAGACTATCGACAAAGCGGTCAGTTTGCTCTTCACTAAACTTCGCATCAAACAACACAGAAAATAAGCCTCCCGCACCAGTAAAGTCACGTTGCCAGATGTCATGTCCAGGGCAATCTGGCAAGGTTGGATGCAAAACCTTGCTGATTTCTGGGCGACTTGCCAGCCAGGAAGCAATTTTGCGCGCACTTTGATCGTGTGCATTGAAACGTAGTTGCAGTGTCGGCAAATTGCGCAGGACCAGATAGACATCATCCATACCCACGCCAAAACCCAGCCGCATGTGCGCCATTTGCAGCCGGGCATTGAGTGCCTCGTCACGGGTAATGACTGCCCCCATCAATACATCTGAACCACCACTTTGATATTTAGTCAGCGCCTGCATGATGATATCCACACCGTGCTCAAAAGCTGCAAATGCAATGCCTGCCGACCAGGTATTATCCAGAGCCACCAGCACACCACGCGCATGGGCAACTGCGCATATCGCAGGCACGTCCGGCACCTCCATCGAGACCGAGCCAGGTGCCTCCACCCAGATCAGGCAGGTGCGTTCTTCTATCAAAGCGGCGATGCCAGCACCTATTAAAGGATCGTAGAAGCTCACACTGATACCAAAACTACGCGACAGCCATTCAGCCTGATCGCGACTGGGGCCATACACATTATCCGGTATCAATACATGATCACCGCTTTGCAGGAAAGCCATATTCACCAGTGTGATCGCTGCCAGACCACTGGGCGTCAACAGGCAATGCTCGCCCTTCTCTATTTCTGCCAGCCTGGCTTCCAAGGTAAAACTAGTGGGCGTGCCATGCAAGCCATAGGTATAAGACGATTTGTCCAGCCAGCTACGTTCGCGCATGGTGGCAACATTGTCAAACAAGACTGTGGATGCATGATGGATGCCGACTGGAAAAGCAGCAAAGCCTTCCGGTGCTTCATACTCGCTATGAACAATACGGGTATTGAACCCTGGCTCTGGTTTAGTGTTTTCTGACATGCTGATTCCTGATTCCTGATTCCTGATTCGCAAGCAACTCAAAATGAGTTCATTGTATCTGGAGCATGTTAGCGCAGATGTAGCACATCACTCCATGATGGCAAAAAAGACGCTTGCCGCGTCTTTTTGGCGTATCACTGACTTCAAAGGAACAAGCCTATGACAGCAAATGAGTTGATCTATTTTTTTGAGAGCTCGTTAATCATTTCACTTTCTGTCAATTTGATATTGCTGACAACACCATCATCAAGCAAAATTTTTCTGGCAATAAGATCATTACCTGGAGCCAAAATCGTAAAATGTGACGCTCCTTTTACCGACAGAAATTGGATATTGGGATTGCTGGATTTGCTACGTAGTGATTCCAAAGAATCGATATTGCCATCTACCCCTTCGATAATGAATAAAGGGCTTTGGACAGATGGTAGCCAGTAATAGGGCGCACGTGACACCTGCTCTGCATAGCTGATCTTGTCGAAATTAACAGGTATCATGTTTCCGTAGTCACGCAAATTGGCGACCGGACCAAATGAAAAAACTGCCCTGAATCGTTTACTGGCTTCTGCAGTCATCAATACCAGAGTACCGCCAGTACTATGGCCTCCAAGATAGATTCGGGCCGGATCAACCCAGGGTTGTTGCGCCAAATAATCGGCCGCTGCCAGCACATCATCGATCTCACCAAAGTGCGCTTCATGTTTGCCCGGATTGTCATTACCGCCACGCAAAGTTGGGAACATCATCACAATACCTGCTTTGCGATAGGCTGCCGCAGATTGATCATTTGCTCTCGGCTTGACCTTTGACAAGGATGTTCCATCAATTGAATTACTATCGCCACCAGTAATCCAGATTACGGCTGGGTGTTTTTTTCCGTCTTTAGGATCTGAAGTCAACATAGCGGCAAGCTGCCCCACTGCGGACTGATAGCGTACTGCCTTAAACACATTGTCCGGCGAGTTGCCTACCGGGCTACGATAGTCGCCGTCATAGCTTACCTGAGTCTTGAACTGCTTGCGAAATGTAGCAAAGGATGCAGGATTTGGCGCGCTATCAGCAAGTGCAAATTGAGAAACTGAAGCCGACAGCAAAGCAAGTGCACAGAATTTTCGTATGGTAAGCATTTTTATGGGTCAGGAAAAAATCACATAGAGATAGGTCGGACATTGCAGACGTACTACACGTCTGCAATCATTCGATGAATTCGATGACAGTGCATGACTAGAGCACCAAACCTAAAACTTTATTTAGCAGAGGAAGCTTTGACTTTCCTTGTTTTGGAAGGTGGCAACAATTCCAACACAAATTCCTTGCTGACTTTGCCATCGTCTGATTGCCAGACGCCGCGTATCACATTATCCTTGAGCTCGCCATCCCATTGACCAGAGACATCTACGCCGTCCTCTGACTCTTCCATACTGAGTTTGTTTTTACTGACTTCGCCTGCCAGCAAAATCTTCTTCCCATTATTGCGTTTGCCACCTGCAACAACATAAGAGCCTTCGACACTGTCGCGGTCTTCGGGTTTGGGCTGTATGTGCATACGGATTTTGTCACTCCCCATGGTGCCACGCAATTCAATTGCACCGGCAAAAAAAGGATTGGACATGGGCGCAAAGCCTGATTTCACAGCAGGAACAGGTTCGGACTTATCTTCAGCCTGAGCTGCAAACCCTGACAGCAGAGTCAGTGGCAATAAAACTAAACGTAAAAATCTCATCAGACTGCTTCGCCCCACAGATCATGGGCATCAGCCGCAGTAATTTTTACTTCAACGAATTCACCAACCTTGAGTTTACGGTGTGGTTCGAAAGGTGGCTTCACATAGACGACGCCATCAATCTCAGGCGCATCAGCAGAACTGCGGCCTACGCCACCGCTGCGATCCAGTGAATCGATCAGCACGCGCATAGTTTTGCCGATTTTTGCTTGGAGGCGTTTTTTGGATATACCCTCCTGCAATTCCATAACGCGACGGCGGCGATCTTCGCGAACCTCATCTGGCAATTGATTGGCGATTTCATTGGCGGTTGCGCCTTCGACTGGCGAATAGGCAAAGCAACCCAGACGGTCAATTTCAGCTTCTTTCAGGAAATCGAGCAGATACTCAAACTCTTCCTCTGTCTCACCTGGAAAGCCGGCGATGAAGGTAGAGCGTATCGTGATCTCAGGGCACATTTCACGCCATGCCTTGATACGTTCTATATTTTTTTCGCCACTGGCTGGACGCTTCATGCGCTTCAACACGTCAGGGTGAGCATGCTGCAAAGGAACGTCCAGGTAAGGCAGGACATGTCCATTGTTCATGAAAGGAATGATCTGGTCTACGTGCGGATACGGATAGACATAATGCAGGCGCACCCAGGCATCATACTGCTTGGCCAATTCACCCAAGGCCTCTACCAATTGCGTCATATGTGTTTTGACCGGCTTGCCGTTCCAGAATCCCATACGGAACTTCACATCAACGCCATAGGCACTGGTGTCCTGGGAAATCACCAGCAACTCCTTGACCCCGGCCTTGAACAGATTTTCTGCTTCCATCATCACATCGGCAATCGGGCGGGATACCAAGTCACCACGCATGGAGGGGATAATGCAGAAGCTGCAACGATGGTTGCAGCCTTCGGATATTTTCAGGTAAGCGAAATGCTTGGGCGTCAGTTTGACGCCTTGTGGAGGCACTAAATCCATAAAGGGTTCATGCGGCTTTGGCAAATGCTTATGCACTGCCGCCATGACTTCGCCGACTGCGTGCGGGCCAGTCACCTCAAGTACTTTGGGGTGTATGGACTGTATCATGTCCTTGCCATCAGCACCTTTTTTAGCGCCCAGACAACCGGTCACAATCACCCTGCCATTTTCAGCCAAAGCCTCGCCTATTGCATCCAGGGATTCCTGTACGGCGGCATCAATGAAGCCGCAGGTGTTGACGATGACCAGGTCAGCACCATCATAGGATTTGGCAGTGTCATAACCCTCAGCACGCAATTGGGTCAGGATTTGTTCGGAATCGACGAGAGCCTTCGGACAACCCAGGGAAACAAATCCCACCTTGTGGGTAGCAGGCATTTCTTGACGACGAATTTCTGAGATAGACATATGGGATAATTAATAGCAAAAAGGGTACAAAAGCGAATCCGCTATTGTACCCTTTTTGCCAGCCCAACTTGCCGCATCTGCGATTAATTTCCTGAAGAATCAGGGGCTTAAGTCAGAATACTAACCTGTTCAAGCTGTATTTTATTTATTGTTTATTTACTTTTTATTCACATCTTCAGGATTGAACGGGAAGACATTGAACATGTTTTTTGTCTGGCTTTGCATTTGTTCTTGCATTTGCACAAACAAATTCTTGCTCTGTTCTATGTAGTTGCCCATCATGCCCTGCATCATCGGGCCCTGAACATTCATGAACTGGGTCCACATTTCAGGGCTGAAAGGCTTGCCTTCATAGATGCCCTTAGAATTCTCGGCCAGCTTGTTCTGGATATCGATAAAGGCCTGGACGTTTTTTTCCAGATAATTACCCATCATGCCTTGCATGGCATGACCATAATAGCGAATGATTTGCGACAATACGACGCTGGAAAACATCGGTGAACCGCCCGCCTCTTCTTCCAGAATGATTTGCAACAGTATGCTGCGCGTCAAATCTTCGCCAGTTTTTGCATCGACTACCGCGAAATCATCGTTTTCCAATACAAACTGTTTGACGTCGACCAACGTGATATAGCTACTGGTTTGCGTGTCGTACAGACGACGGTTAGGATATTTCTTGATCAGATGCTGTGTTGATTTTTTTGCGCTATTCATTGAAATCTCAGTTAAACACTTCGATATCCTGCCACTTGATGAGGATCACTCGCCAAAGCAGCACAGACTATTCACGCAAACATGATTTCTTGTTCTGGCACGACCAAAACAGCTTTCATGTTTGTCCCCTTTTTTATTTGCATCTTATATTCTGCAGCCTGCAAAAGATATGCCCATCGAAATCTTGCGACTCGGATGAGCATATTTTACCGCACTGCAGAAGAAAGACAGCAATCAGGGAGGCTAAAAAGCCAATTTAAAAATTTATTCTAATTCCCGGCAGCTTCTAAGAACCTGTTTGCGATCTGTAGCGAGCGAGCCTCAGCGGGGCGAAGAGTAGCGCAAAAAGCGGAATGTACACTAGGACATGAGCATTTTGAGCAACACATGAGCCTCGATCACGCTCGCGCAGTAAGATCGGAAACAGGTTCTGAGGGATGGCGGTGATTAGCCCATATGCAAACCACCATTGATGGAGAAGTCTGAGCCAGTAGCATAACCACCTTCATCAGATGCAATCCAGGCAACAATAGAGGCAATTTCTTCAGGCTCAGCCAGACGCTTGACGGGGATACCAGCAACAATTTTTTCCAATACATCAGGACGTATAGCCTTGACCATGTCAGTACCAACATAGCCCGGGGAAACCGTATTGACAGTCACACCCTTGGTCGCCACTTCCTGCGCCAGGGCCATGGAGAATCCATGAATGCCAGCTTTAGCAGTAGAGTAATTAGTTTGTCCAAACTGACCTTTTTGACCATTAACAGAGGAAATATTGATGATACGCCCCCAACCGCGGTCTACCATACCATCGATGACTTGCTTGGTGACGTTGAACAGGGAATTCAGATTGGTATCCATGACTGCATCCCAATCTCCCTTGCTCATCTTGCGGAACTGGCCGTCACGGGTGATGCCAGCATTATTCACCAGCACATCCACTTCACCAATTTCTGCCCTGACCTTTTCAAAAGCTGCTCTGGTTGATTCCCAATCCGACACATTTCCTTCAGAAGCGTGAATATCCAGGCCTTCAGCACGCATATCTGCCAGCCATTTATCTTTACGGGCTGAATTAGGGCCACAACCAGCAACTACTGTATAACCATCTCTGCACAAACGTCTGCAAATTGGAGTTCCAATACCACCCATACCACCAGTTACATAAGCAACACGTTTTGACATATTTGTTCTCCTAATTGAAATTTTTATTACTTAACAACAAACCTTCAATCTGCTCTTACCTTCACGTAACGCCCTGGTGCAGCTTCAATCGCCGGGAAATCTGCATTACCAGGGATCGTTGGTATTTTTACCATTTTACCACCATGTTCCGCCAAAAAGGCCGACCATTCTGGCCACCAGCTACCTGGGTGTTCGGTAGCGCTTGCCAGCCAACTTTCTGAATCCAGGCCAGTTTGCTCATTGGTCCAGTAACTTCTTTTTTTCTTGGCCGGAGGATTGACCACACCAGCGATATGGCCAGAAGCACCCAGTACAAAACGGTTCCTGTTTTTATGACGGGGATTTAGCAAAGCCGTGGAAGCGTAAGCTGCCTGCCAAGGGACAATATGATCTTCACGGGAACCATAGACAAAGCAAGGCGCGTCTATTTTGCCGAGATCAACCTTGCTGCCTGCCACTGTCAACGCACCTGGCTGCTTGAGCTTGTTTTCCAGATAGGTATTGCGCAGATACCAGCAAAACATGGGGCCAGGCAAGTTGGTGCTATCTGCATTCCAATACAAGAGATCAAATGGTGGCGGTGCTTCACCCTTGAGGTAATTTGACTGAACATAATTCCAGACCAAGTCATTCGCTCGCAGGCTGGAGAACGTACTAGCCAGGTCTTTACCAGGCAAAATCCCGCGGCTACCTATTGTTTGCTCACGCATCTTGACTTGCATTTCGTCGACGAACACATCCAGCACACCAGTCTGTGTAAAGTCGAGCAAAGTGGTCAATAAGGTCAAGCTACTGGCCGGATGTTCGCCACGTGCCGCCAATACTGACAAGGCTGTAGAAACAATCGTGCCGCCTACGCAAAAGCCGAATGTATTGATCTTGTCTTGCTTGCTGATCTTTTGCACGACCTTGATAGCCTGTATGGCACCATCTTCGATATAGTCATTCCAGCTGACTTCAGCCATGCTTTCGTCCGGATTTGCCCATGACACCAGGAAAACTGTATGCCCCTGATCAACTGCATAACGCACAACCGAGTTCTCAGGTTGCAAATCCAGGATATAGAATTTATTGATGCAAGGTGGCACCATCAGCAACGGGCGCTGATGAACAGTCTTGGTGGTTGGCTGATATTGAATCAATTGGAACAAACGGTTTTCATACACCACCGTGCCAGCTGAGGTAGCGACATTCTTACCGACTTCAAAGGCAGATTCATCTGTCTGGGAGATGCGGCCTTTTTGCATGTCGGCCAGCATTTGGGTAATGCCCTTGGCCAGGCTCTCGCCTTTACTCTCTATCAGTTTGCTTTGCGCTTCTGGATTGGTGACCAGAAAATTAGCCGGCGACATGGCATCAATCATTTGCTGCACTGCAAAACCGATTTTCTGTTTTGTCTTGATTGGCGCCTGAACAGACTCAGCCATGGCCATCAAAAATCGCGCATTCAAAAGATAAGAAGCCGCACTATAAGAGTGCATGGCATGGTTATGCCAGTCCGGGGCAGAAAAACGCCTGTCATTCAAATCAGGAATTTTGGATATGGCAAAGTCTTGCCATAGCTTGCCAAACTCTTGCATATACTCCGTTTGCAAGCGCGTCATTGTGGCTTGGTCTATCTGCGCCCCCAAATCCTTCAGCATGTCTGCCGCCGGCATAGGGTTCATCGTTGCGGCAGGTTTCATCCACTCCTGCCATATATCTTGATTCACTAGCTGTGACATCCACTCGGAGTACATAGCTTGAGGATCGAAAGTCTTCATGCGTGCCTCCTGATTTTCGCGTATCGTTTCGAAATAATTTTAAGCTTTCTTTCCCTGATTAATGAGGCCGCAATACAATTCCCGTTATTGCAAATGCCCACCCAATACTCACAATAATAAATAAGGTCTTTTTATGTATATCGTCGCAATCGCCTGGATTTATGTCGTACTGATGATGTCAATCACAGAGCACTCTGTTATTGCAGGCATCATGACTTTCCTCTTGTATTGCGTTTTTCCTTTAACAATAGTTTTATACCTGATGCGTACACCACAGCGCAAGCGTGAACAACGGGAAAAACAAGCTGCACTGCAAAAACAATCTGGAACTCCAACAGTTTCAGGTGACCATCAACAAGCAGAAACAAAAGCAGATTAATCCAAACATTTTGTTAATTTGGTGCTATCCAGATCAGGCTGGCCATTCTTCCGGTAACTCTGTCACGGCGATAAGAATAAAATTCCGCAACTTCGGTCACCGTACAGCGGTCACCACCAGCAACCTGACTAAGGCCTACGTCATTGAGCAATTTTCTTGCCAGCCCATACAGATCAGCCAGATATTTTTCCGAACCATCCTGGCTGGCTTCCGCTTCAAAATAAGCCTGCACATCAGGAACCTGCGCAGCAAAAACATCCAATACATCGCGCCCAACCTCAAATTCTTGCGGCCCTATCGCCGGACCAAGCCAGGCGATAATTTCTTGCGCACCCTTGGCACGCATGGCTGTCACAGTATTTTGTAACACTCCTGATGCCAAACCACGCCAGCCCGCATGCGCTGCTGCAACCACCTTACCAGAAACGTCAGTGAATAAGACGGGTAAACAATCCGCAGTTAACACTGCGCAGACCTGGCCAACTTGCGTACTGAGCACGGCATCGCCGATATTGCCAGCAGCGAGATCAGCCGCATCAAGTATTATATTGCCATGCACTTGTGATAAGAATATGACATCTGAAGGCAATAGCAGATTTAATTTATCCCGATTATGTTTTACTGCGACCGGGTTGTCGTTGACATGGTCACCGAGATTGAGGCCAGCGCTGCCGGCCGCTTCTCCATAGGGACCATTGCTGAACCCGCCGTGACGGGTAGTGGTGAACGCCCGCACGGCGGCGGGCGCATGCTGCCAGTTGGGCAGCACTACCGGGAAAGGAGCAAGTGCAGTTAGGACCTTGCTGTCCGATTTCATACTGTCTGTATGCCAGCCTGCAGCAGCAATGCTGCGAAGTCATCAGCCAACGGGATTTCCCACTCCACATGCTCACCTGTGGTCGGGTGCGTCAAACCCAGCTTGCGCGCTTGCAATGCCTGGCGATTAAAGAAACGCGCCAGATGCTGCTTGCCATACAAAGGATCGCCAACCAAAGGAAAACCTAATGACAACATATGCACACGTATCTGATGAGTGCGACCAGTTTCGAGTTGGCAGGCCACCAGACTGACAGGAAATTTTTCCAGCATACCAGCTGCTACACGCTGGAAATGCGTGACTGCTGGTTTGGCGAGCATGCTTTGTGAAACTGCCATCTTGATGCGATCACGCGGATGTCTGGCCATAGGCGCATCTACTGTACCTGACAAATTAGGTGTACCCCATACCAGCGCATTATATTCACGTTTGACTGTCCTGTCCTGCAACTGGCGCACCAGTTCAGTATGGGCAATCAGGGTTTTTGCGACGACCATCAGGCCCGAGGTATCTTTATCCAGCCTATGGACGATGCCGGCACGCGGCACGCCCAGCAAAGCAGGCCAGCGATACAGTAAGCCATTCAGCAAAGTACCTGACCAGTTACCAGCTGCCGGGTGCACTACCATATCAGCCGGTTTATTGATGACTAGAATGTCATCATCTTCATACACCACGTTCAAAGCGATGTCTTCAGGCGCATAAGCACCTTCGTCAGGCGCTGCTTGCGGCTCAATAATGATTTTTTCATCACCCAACATGGTCATTTTGCCACGACCTGGTTTGCCATCAACACTGACAAAGCCTGCCTCTATCCATTGCTGGATGCGACTTCTGGAATATTGGGGAACCAGTTTGGACAAAGTCTTGTCCAAACGCTCACCACAGGCTTCTGATGTGAGCTTTAATTCTATGTTTTCGACTACCGGCGAAAAATCTTCGTCCGCTTCGGCGCTATCATTCAGCTCTTCAAATTCAGTCTCCAGGTCGGAATCTGACAAAATCACTGTAGTAGTTTGTTTCACATTTTTTGCCATCGGCTATAATCCGTAAATTGTTTTCATGCTCACGCACAAATTTATGCACATTAAATCTTTGAAATTGCTGGTTCTGGCTGTTGCCGCGTCCTTAAGTTTAAGCGGCTGCGGGGTGTTTGGCGAAAAAGGCGATGAGACCAGAACCTGGTCAGCATCAAAATTATACGCTGAAGCAAAAGACGAAATGTCTAGTGGGAGCTATGAAAGAGCAGTTCAGTACTTTGAAAAGCTGGAATCTCGCTTTCCTTTTGGTACGTATGCACAACAAGCTCAAATGGAAACTGCCTACGCTTATTACAAGCAAGGCGATCAAGCCCAGGCATTGGCGGCAGTTGAACGTTTCATCAAGTTGCACCCAAATCATAGCCACGTAGACTATATGTACTATTTGCGCGGCGTCATCAATTTCAATGACCAGGTCGGTTTATTGAATTTCTTGGCCAATCAGGATATTACTGAACGCGACCCAAAAGCCTCCCGCGACTCTTTTGACGCCTTCAAACAACTGGCAACCCAGTTCCCAGACAGTAAGTATACGCCAGACGCGATCTTGCGCATGAAATATCTGGTGAATGCCCTGGCACAATACGACGTGCACGTGGCACGCTATTATTTGCGCCGCGGTGCCTACCTGGCAGCGGCCAACCGCGCCCAGGCAGCAATCAAGGAATATCCAGATGCACCTTCCATTGAAGAAGCGATGTTTATCCTGATACGCTCTTACGATGCCATGGGTATGACAGAGTTGCGCGATGACGCCAACAGAGTATTCCTGCAAAACTTCCCGAAAAGTGACTACCTGACAGGCAAAGGTAAGGCAAACACCGCATGGTGGAAATTCTGGTAGATCCGCAAATTTCTGCATCCACCAGCTCGACTGACGGTCTGGTGGATGTTGATTTTGCATCTTAATCTTCAATTTTTCGGCGAAATACCCAGCTGAGCTTGGTCGATTCTTCTTCGCAATAGGTATACCCCTCCTCGGAAAAGGCTTTCAAGTCTTCGACCTTGCGTATCGCATGCTGCGCACTATACTTGGCCATTAAGCCCCTGGCGCGTTTTGCATAGAAAGAAATGATTTTGTATTGACCATTCTTCCAATCCTTGAAAACTGGAGAGATCACTGGTGCGCCCAATAAAGCTGGTTTGACAGCTTTAAAGTACTCATCCGAAGCCAGATTCACCAAATTCTTGGATTTTTGTTGCTGAATAACATCACTCAATAACAAACTTATTTTATCTCCCCAAAAGGCATATAAATTTTTACCGTGAACGTTATTGAGTCTTGTTCCCATTTCCAGGCGGTATGCTTGCAAGGCATCAAACGGCCTCAACAAACCGTACAAACCAGACAAAATGCGCACATGATTTTGTAAGTACTTTAACTGTGACGCAGTCAGGCTGGCAGCATTCAGCCCTTCGTAAACGTCCCCATTAAACGCGAAAACTGCCTGCTTGCTATTTAATGGCGTCGCTTGCACCTGCCAATCGGCAAAGCGTTGGACATTAAGTTGCGCCAGGGCCGGCGAAATGCCCATCAAGTCCGCCAATTGTTCGGGCTTATAGGTCCTCGCAATGGCTATCAGCTCGGCGGCTTCGTCCAAAAAATGGGGAGTGGTCACCGTTCTGGACTTTACAACTGTGTCAAAGTCCAGGCTCTTGGCTGGAGATAATACAATGAGCATAAATTGAATATAAATGACAAAAATGACCGACATCATACCTAAGCGCGTAGTGATTGACACCAATGTATGCCTGGATTTATTTGTATTCAAAGATTCCAGATGGTCTGTTTTGCTCCAGGGCCTCGGCAGTGGGCAGTTGCAGGCAATAACACGCGCAGACTGTCGCGATGAATGGATAGCTGTACTCAATTACCCCCACCTAGCGGCCAGACACGAAAACGCAACAGCGGTCACTGCTGTGTTTGATGCAAACATCAATTGCCTCTCGCCCGCTGACACCGGATGTAAACTCCCAGTCTGTAGTGACAAAGATGACCAGAAGTTCCTGGAAATTGCGCGCGACGCACAGGCAGATGTATTAATCACCAAAGACAAGGCTTTACTCAAGCTCGCCAGAAAAATGAAGCAAGCGGGAATGTTCAGGATAGAGACTCCAGAACAATTTTTGCGAACTTACGTAAAAGAATGTGACAAAACTGCATCGTGACCAACAAAAGGATGACAAATTTTATTACTCTGAGTTATTCTTCGGTAATGTCCTGCTACTATGAACGAGAGCAAAAAGCAGTCTTGTTCATGCATTAAATTAAACCCGAATTTATTGAAATTAAATTGGGAAAATGACCGGAGTCCATGCGGAATCTTAGTATCTGAATGGCAGCTACATCAGATAATTTCTGCATACTCTCGCTGACACACCATGACATTCGTGAATGTTTTACACAATGATCAATGCGATTATGGAGAACAAAGGACTATGACCGATTCAGCAGATGATCTGGACGCATTGTTTGAGGAAATGGCCAATCAGCGCCTGGAAACCAATGTAGCCACCGCGACTTCCGAAGAGACTCCGCCCGCCACGAGCAGCGCTTCACCATTGCAGGAAGCCCCTCCTGTCAAATTCAATCTTCATGGTGGCGACGCTGACTCTAGCCTACCAATGTTTGATCGTTTGGGCGGGCTGGTGAGAATGTTGCACGACTCCATGCGCGAGTTGGGCTATGACCGATCTCTGTCTGATGTCGCAGTACAAATCGCGGATGCTCAGGGCAGACTGGAATATGTCGCCACCCTGACCGAGCAGGCAGCCAACAAAGTCTTGAATGCAACAGACTTGGGCATGCCCGAACAAGATGAACTGGCAAAAAAAGCCAAATCCATGGACGCGCGCTGGACAGAATTATTCGATGGCAAACTCAGCGTTGAAGAATTCAAGTCTCTCGCAACCGACTCCAAAGCCTTTGCCAACGTTGTACTGACTGCTACAGATGCTGAAAAGGCGCGCCTGTTGGACATCATGATGGCGCAGGACTTTCAGGATCTGACTGGCCAGCTAATTAAAAAAGTGGTCGCCATCAATAAACGTGTGGAACACGAGCTTGCACAGATACTCCTGGATAATGCACCATCTGATCTGAAAGAAAAAGCAGTAGAATTGATGGAAGGCCCTTCCGTCCCGAACGCAGCTTTGGAACAGGATGATGTAGATAACCTACTTGATAGTCTGGGCTTCTAATGGATGACATGCTCAAAGAATTTGTCGTCGAAGCGCTCGATCTGGCGACCAATGTAGAAGAACATCTACTGTCACTCGAGCGCAATCCCGGCGACATGAATACGCTCAATGCCGTATTCCGGTCGTTCCATACAATCAAGGGTGGCGCAGGCTTCATGAATTTGAGCGCCATGGTGTCGGCATGCCACTTGACCGAAAATCTCTTCGACGCTTTGCGCACAGGCCAAGTACCTGTCACGCCAGAAGCCATAGAAGCAGCGCTTGAAGCCAGTGGCTTTGTAGCTGACCAGCTGACTGCGCTGAATAATGGTACTGAGCCGGACAAATTGTCCACCATGCCCAAGTCACTGGAAAAAATGTTGACTGATGCCATAGAAATGAAGGGTGTCAGCAAGAAACCAGCAGCAGCCAAAGCAAAAACGCCAGAAGCACCCAAAGCCGAAGTAAGAGCTGCAGCTCCGGAGGCTAAAAAAGCTGAAACCGGTGAAGTCGACTGGAATGCTTACTACCGTGCTGTGACGCCACCTGGCACCCTGCCCGAAGATGTAGTCGAGGCAGAAGCCGAGGAAGCACAGACAGAAGACGTACACGCTCCAACACCAAGAGAAGAAACAGAAGCTGTCAAATCTTCACTCTCTGGAGGAGAAGTCAAGCAAAATGCGCCTGCCAAAGAAGAAAGCATACGTATTGATGCGGTCAAGTTGAATGTCTTGCTCGAAGTTGCAGGCGAATCTGTGCAAGCCGCAAATCAGGCCGCTGTACTTCTGGAAAAACTCTCGCAATTCAAGTTTGATGGGCAAGCTGCGCCCTTGATGTCAGCTTTGACAGAGACACTGACCCGAGCATCTCGCTATTCAACCGAGTTGCAACGTGCCACACTTGCAACCCGCATGCAACCAGTGGGACGTTTGTTCCAGAAGTTCCCCAGATTGATCAGGGAACTGGCACGTGACCTCGGTAAAGAAGTAGACCTGAACATTGCTGGTGCCGAGACTGAAGTGGATCGTGTTGTCGTTGACAGCTTGTACGACCCGCTGGTGCATATGCTGCGCAATGCGCTTGATCATGGCATAGAAACCGCTGAAGAGCGCATCAATGCCAACAAGTCACCCCGCGCTACGATTTCATTGAAAGCCTGGCAGGAAGCCAGCAGCGTCATGATAGAAGTGACTGATGACGGCAAAGGCATGGATGCGCAAAGACTGCGTGATAAAGCCGTCTCCAAAGGCTTAATCAATATGCATGATGCCCGTACGGATGACGAAGCTTTCCAACTGGTGTTCTTGCCAGGCTTCTCTACCAAGGAAGTCGCATCCAGCGTATCTGGCCGCGGCGTAGGCATGGACGTGGTAAAAACCGCCGTTGAACGCCACCGTGGCGCGATACGAATTGCCTCTCAATTGGGATCAGGTACAACCTTTCTGATCCGTCTGCCGATTGAGCTGTCTATCGTACCGACCATGCTAGTTCGCACCGATGGTGCTTCACTGGCATTGCCAATGGCGACAGTACAGCGCGTGGTTGAATTACCAGAAACCTTTGAAAGCGTCGGTGGCCAACCAGTATTGCGTGATCTTGGCCGGCCTTTACCCGTCAAGTCACTAGGCAAGATACTGGGCTATACGCCAGCATCTGAAAGAGTTGGCATTGTCATTGCCGCCCCCAGCCCATACATCCTGTCTGTAGATGCGGTAGATGGCACAGCAGATCTGGTGATCAAGCCACTAACCTGCATCAGCACACCGGGCATTACCGGCACTGCCCGTTCTGCTGAAGGTGAGCTGGTCCTGGTAATCAGCCTGTCCTTCCTGATTGATGGTTGCAAGACAAGGGAACGCATTACCGCCTGAGTTGCAGTATTAATTTAAGTAGCAAAGCACCTGATAAACGCATTTTGGCCAAATCTGTCAAAATGCGTTTATTCTTTTTATAGCCATACGGCGCCTCATGACCACTCCCCCACTCTCTCTGCAGGATTTCGTGCTGGAGAATCAATTTGCTGATCTTCCTCCGCATTTCCATACCCATCTTTCCGCCAGCCCCATAGACAAGCCTTATCTGGTGGCAGCCAGCGCTGAAGTTACTGCGCAATTAAACCTGGATCAGGCCAGCCTGAATTCACCTGAATTTCTCGATTATTTTTCCGGCAACCAGGTCCTGCCGGGCAGCAAGCCTTTGGCAGCCGTATACTCGGGTCATCAGTTTGGTGTCTGGGCTGGTCAACTGGGTGACGGCCGCGCCTTGCTACTAGGTGGCAGGTCCCACGCTGACCAGCATCTGGAAATCCAGTTGAAAGGCGCAGGCATGACGCCTTATTCGCGCATGGGTGATGGGCGTGCAGTATTGCGCTCTTCCATACGCGAATTTTTATGTTCGGAAGCAATGGCGGCGTTGAGCATCCCCACTTCACGCGCACTGTGCGTTATCGGTTCAGACCAAATGGTTTTTCGCGAAACGCCAGAAAGCAGCGCCGTCGTCGCCCGTGTAGCACCCAGCTTTGTACGCTTTGGCTCTTTTGAACATTGGTATTACAACGACAGGATGGACGACCTGCGCTTGCTTGCCGATTATGTCATTGCACAGTCTTACCCTGAACTGCTGGCAGAAAATAATCCCTACCAGGTATTGCTTTCCACCGTCACCACACGCACGGCTGAATTGATGGCTCACTGGCAGGCTGTTGGCTTTATGCACGGGGTCATGAATACCGACAATATGTCCATCTTGGGTCAGACTTTGGACTATGGTCCTTTCGGCTTCATGGAAGCTTACGATGAAAAACACATTTGTAACCATACCGACCAGCAAGGGCGCTATTCCTACCGCATGCAACCAGCCATAGGCAACTGGAATTGCCAGGCTTTGGCGCAAGCTCTGTCCCCGCTCATAGGCAGCGTCGACGACACCAACGCTGCACTGAGCCATTATCCAGCCGTTTATCGACAGAAATGGACAGAACTCATGCATCAAAAGTTTGGCCTGAAGACAGATCACGAAGGTGATCTGGACTTATTCGCTGGCTTTTTCACTTTATTGCAAAGTAATCATGCCGACTTTACCCTGAGTTTCCGTCATTTAAGTAAGCTTTCAGATCATAAATCGACCAAGGATGAACTACTGCGTGATTTGTTTTTGGATAGAGATGGCCTGGACATGTGGCTGATTAATTATCGTGCTCGCCTGGCTATGGAACAAAGTGATGAACAGACTCGTCAAACCAGCATGTTGTCAGTCAATCCGAAATATATTTTAAGAAATTATCTTGCCCAAGTAGCGATAGAAAAAGCGCAAAAAAAGGATTTTTCAGAAGTCAGGAAATTATTGAATATTCTGGAAAACCCGTATGACGAACAAGTGGAACATGACGGCTATGCAGAATTGCCACCCGACTGGGCCAAACATCTGGAAGTCAGCTGTTCATCCTGATATGAAAAAGAATTTCAGAGGAAATTATGAGTAAAATCGTCAAATCGGATGCCGAGTGGAAAGCGCAGCTCAGCTCCATGGAGTATGAAGTCACCCGGCATGCAGCTACCGAACGTGCTTTCAGTGGCAAATTTTGGGACCACCATGAGGTCGGCACCTACACCTGTGTCTGTTGCAGCACCCCCTTATTCACTTCAGATGCTAAGTTTGATTCTGGCTGCGGATGGCCAAGTTACTTCAAAGCAATTAATCCAGCCTATGTGCGTGAGAAAATTGATACATCTCATGGCATGACGCGCACTGAGATATTGTGTAATATCTGCGACGCCCATCTGGGACATGTATTCCCGGATGGGCCACCACCTACGAGATTGCGGTATTGCATCAATTCCGCCTCCTTGAAATTTGACCCTGCAACCTAATTGTCTGTAAATGAAATTTCTCTTTGACATGTTTCCGGTAGTTTTATTTTTTGTCACCTTTAAATGGGGTGAGAGAAATCCTGCTACTGCACAATCCCTGGTATCCGATTATTTTTCCAGCGTAGTATCAGGAGGCGTAACAAGCGCCGAACTGGCCCCTATATTGTTGGCAACAGCGCTTACTCTGGTCGCATCCATATGCCAGATTGGCTACCTGGTCGTGCGTCGTAAAAAAGTCGATGCCATGTTGTGGATCTCCTTCATCATCATCATGGTGTTTGGTGGCGCGACCCTGTATTTCCAGAGCGAAGCCTTCATTAAATGGAAGCCCACCGTGCTGTACTGGTGTTACTTTGGTGCTTTTGCCCTGGCTCAGCTTGTTTTCAAGAAAAACCTGATTCAAATGGCAATGGGCGAGCAAATCAAACTGCCTGAGCAAATCTGGACACGCCTCAGCTATGCCTGGATGCTTTTCTTCTTGCTCATGGGATTCGTCAATCTGTATGTAGCGTTTAATTTCTCTACGGACACCTGGGCGAACTTCAAACTACTTGCTGTTGTTGCCATCATGCCAGCATTTATCATCATCCAAAGCCTGTTTTTAGCTAAATACATGGAAGAACCAGCACAATGACACGTCAGGAGAAAATATTAGCGCGCCTGACGGAAACCTTGCAGCCTGCGCAATGTCAACTAACAGATGACTCCGAAGCACATCGCGGCCATGCTGGTGCTGCCGGTGGCGCAGGTCATTACAGTGTAAGAATAGTTTGTCAGCAATTTGACGGATTAAACCGTATTTCCCGCCATCGACTAGTGTATGATGCCGTTGGCGATATGATGCAAACGGAAATTCATGCCCTCAATATTGTGGCATTAAGTCCGTCAGAGATAGCGACCTAAGCAGTTTATTTATAATCCGTTTTTTTTATTTTGTTATTTAGGAACAGACAATGACTTTTAAACCTGCTCATTTGCTGGTAGTACTTCTTGCAACTGCCCTCCCTGCAATGGCTCAAAATCTGGCTACGGTCAATGGCAAAGCAATCCCCGCCAGCCGCCTTGAAATATTAGTCAAACAAGTAACTGCTCAAGGACAACAGCAAGACAGCCCGCAATTGCGCGCCATGTTGAAGCAGGAACTGATTAACCGCGAAGTATTGATACAAGAAGCGGAAAAATCAGGATTAGCAAATAACGCTGAAGTAAAGCAAGCCATCGAAGCAAGCCGTCAATCCATACTGGTGCGCGCGCTGATGATAGAGCAATTGAAAAAGAGCCCTGTTAGCGATGCAGAAGTACAAGCCGAGTATGACAAGTTGAAAGCACAGGCTGGCGATAAAGAATATCACCTGTACCACATCTTGCTGGAGAAAGAAGATGACGCCAAAGCCGTTATCTCCAAACTGAAAGCCGGTGCCAAGTTCGAAGAACTTGCCAAGCAATCAAAAGATGCTGGCTCTGCTTCCAAAGGCGGCGACTTGGAATGGTCGACTCCTAATAACTGGGATCCAACTTTTGCAACAGCTGTAAAAGCCCTGCAAAAAGGTCAATTCACTGAAGCACCTGTGAAATCCCAAGCTGGCTTCCATATCATCAAACTGGATGATACCCGTACTGCAAAGTTTCCTACCGTAGAAGAAGTCAAACCTCAGTTTGTAGAAGGTTTGCAGCAGCAGCGCGTCCAGGCATATCAGCAAGCACTGATCAAAAAAGCCAAGATACAGTGATTCCATCTAGCTCTGCTTGATAAAAAAGGAGGTGCATATGCACCTCTTTTTTGCTTTCCACACCATGCTATTGGTATTTGCCAATTATGCTGTTCAACTTGCCATTACGCTGCAACTCAGCCAGCCCCTTATCCAATTGCTCGATGATTTGTGCTGCCTGTGGGTGCTCTTTGCTGACGCCGAAATGCAAAGGGTACTTTTCTGTCTGCGGCAGACTGAGTATTTTATAAGTACTCATATCCAGAGGCAAAAGGCTCAGGCGCGCAAATCCCCACAATACTTCCTGCATATCCACCACGATGTCGCAATGGCCGCGCTCTATCTTGCGCATCAGACTAGTATAACTGGTCGCCCCACTCTCAATCGCCGATGCGGGCAGTTTAGTGTAAAAAGTGGATGAGCCGTGCAACGAACATACTTTGTATTTTTCCAGATCACTGAGCGCTTGCAGGGGTGGTTGCGGGAAGCGCCTGGCAGAATACAGGTAGGACGGTGTGAGGCTGTGATAACTACGAGAAAAGAGGTAAATCTTCTCGCGTTCGGGATTCTTGAATATCGACATTACGATATCAAAACCCTCACGTGCCTGCACTTCAAACAGGCAACGCGCCCAGGGTCTGAGCTCTATCTTGGGATCGGCAAAGATACTTCGCATCACATCGGCGGACAGCCCCTCAACAGCCGCCCCAGCCACCTTGACATAAGACATGGGTGGCCAGTTACCGTCACCACCGCAGGCACGCAAACGCTCTGCTGCTGCAGTAGCATGCAAGGCAAACAACAACGTAAAGAATAACAAATATTGCATTTATCTAGAGAAGTTTCCCTGACGATTCATTATAGGGAAAGCTGCGCCTCCCAACGCATTCATATTAATCCAAATGTAAAGCAACTTCACAAGACATGGATTAAATAAAACGGGCGAAATCATTTCCATGATTTCGCCCTGTAGTCTGCGCCTTCAAAAACCTAACTAACAAATACCCGTGCATTACGGAACATGCGCATCCACGGAGAATCTTCGCCCCAACCATCTGGATGCCATGAATGCAACACGGAGCGGAACACACGTTCTGCATGCGGCATCAACACGGTAAAGCGACCGTCTTCATTGGTGACCGATGTAATGCCCTGCGGCGAACCATTTGGATTGTAAGGATAAGCTTCCGTTGCCAGGCCGGCATTATTAATAAAGCGCATGGCAACCTGTGCCCTGGCAATATCACCCGTCGTTGAGAAGTCAGCAAAACCTTCGCCATGGGCAATCGCGATAGGTGTTTGAGTGCCAGCCATACCTTGGAAGAAGATGGAAGCAGACTCAGCCACCTCCACCATGGCAAAACGGCCCTCGAATTGTTCAGACTTATTCTTAGTGAATTTGGGCCAAGCATGCGCACCAGGGATGATGGATTTCAGATTACTCATCATCTGGCAACCATTACAGATACCCAAGCCAAAAGTATCGTCGCGATGGAAAAATTGCGAGAACTGATCAGACATCATGGCATTGAACAGAATAGTTTTTGCCCAGCCTTCACCTGCCCCAAGTACGTCACCATAAGAGAAGCCACCAACGGCGATCAAACCCTTGAAGTCAGTCAGTTTTGCGCGACCAGCAATCAAGTCACTCATGTGTACGTCAACTGCCTCAAAACCGGACTTGTGCATGACATAAGCAGTTTCTATATGCGAATTCACGCCCTGCTCACGCAGGATGGCAACCTTCGGGCGCACGCCAGTCGCAATGAATGGCGCTGCCACGTCTTGCTGCGGATCGAAACTTAGCTTGGGCTGCATGCCTGGATCATTGGCATCGATGATGCGTGCATATTCGGCATCAGCACCTGCCGGGTTGTCGCGCAGACGGGCGATTTGCCAACTGGTTTTACTCCACAACTGGTGCAAGGCAGTTCTCGGTTGAGTATAGATTTGCTTGGCATCGCGGGTAAATTCTATGACGCCACTATTGTTTGGCTTGCCGATGATATGGCTGCAGGCACCAAGATTAAAGCTGCGCAAGACGTCCATGACTTCTGAACGTTGTTCAGTGCGCACTTGTATCACGGCACCCAGCTCTTCATTGAACAAGGCGCGCAATGTCATGTCATTACGACGTTCAGACACCTGGCTGGCCCAGTTCTTGGCATCACCCTGGTCTGCCGCATGCTCGCTATCCATGGTCAGGATATCGAGATTGACGGACAAGCCAGCGCGACCAGCAAAAGCCATTTCACACAGACTGGCGTACAGGCCACCGTCAGAGCGGTCATGGTAAGCCAGCAATTTGTCTTCTCTATTCAACTGCTGGATAGCAGCAAAGAAAGCTTTCAAGTCTTCAGCACTATCGACATCAGGCGCGTCGTTGCCCAACTGCTGCATGACTTGCGCGAAGCAGGACGCACCAAGGCGATTCTTACCACGACCCAAATCGATCAAAATTAGGCTGGTATCGCCCAAATCCAGACGTATCTGCGGTGTCAGCGACTTGCGCACGTCATAGACTGGCGAGAAAGCAGAAATAATCAGCGATACTGGCGAAGTCACCGCCTTACTTCCTCCTTCATCCTTCCAGGTAGTACGCATGGACAGAGAATCTTTACCGACCGGGATACTAATGCCCAGTGCTGGACATAATTCCATGCCGACTGCTTTTACAGTATCAAACAAGGCAGCATCCTGGCCAGGCTGGCCGCAGGCCGCCATCCAGTTGGCCGACAATTTGATGTCCGAAATATCCTTGATTGGTGCAGCAGCGATATTGGTGATTGCTTCACCGACTGCCATACGGCCCGATGCCGCAGCATCAATCACGGCCAGCGGTGTACGCTCACCCATGGACATTGCTTCACCCAGATAGCCTTCCAGGCTCATGGTCGTCACGGCACAATCTGCTACTGGCACTTGCCATGGCCCCACCATCTGGTCACGCACTGAAGTCGCACCAACTGTGCGGTCACCAATGGTGATCAGGAAGGACTTGTCCGCGACTGTGGGCAGGCTCAGCACGCGTTCAGCAGCAACTTGCAGATCGATGCCTGTCAAATCAATTTTAGGGAAGTCATTGCTGACATGGGTAACATCCCTATGCATCTTGGGTGGTTTGCCCAGCAAGACATTCATAGGCATATCCACCGGTGAGGTGTCGTTTAGCGGATCGATGACGCGCAACTGGCGTTCTTCAGTCGCGGTACCAACCACGGCAAACGGGCAACGCTCACGTTCGCAGAAATGGCGGAACAGCTCCAGGCTTTCCGGTGCAATACCCAGGACATATCGCTCCTGCGATTCATTGCTCCAGATTTCTTTCGGGGCCATGCCGCTTTCTTCCAGCGGCACTTTGCGCAAATCAAACAAGGCGCCACGTTTGGCATCATTAGTGATTTCCGGGAAGGCATTCGACAGGCCGCCGGCACCTACGTCATGAATGGACAAGACAGGATTATCATCGCCCAACTGCCAGCAGGAATTGATGACCTCCTGAGCACGACGCTCCATCTCAGGATTACCACGTTGCACAGAATCAAAATCCAGATCCGCCGTGTTAGTACCTGTCGCCATCGAAGAAGCCGCACTACCGCCCATGCCTATGCGCATGCCGGGGCCACCCAGTTGTATCAACAGACTGCCTACTGGCAAATCATTCTTTTTGGTGTGCCTGTCCGAAATATTGCCGATACCACCAGCAATCATGATGGGCTTATGATAGCCATACACCGTGCCACCGACGTTTTGCTCGAAGGTCCGGAAATAACCACCAAGAACAGGACGACCAAATTCATTATTGAAAGCCGCGCCACCCAAAGGGCCCTCTATCATGATTTGTAGCGGTGAAGCAATGCGGTCTGGCTTGCCGTAGGCATTCGCATCGACTTTTGCAGTCAAGCTGTCACCAGCATTTTCCCAGGCCTGGCGTGCGCCTGGCAACATCAGGTTGGATACAGTAAAGCCGGTCAGGCCCGCTTTTGGACGGGCACCACGACCGGTCGCACCCTCATCGCGAATTTCACCACCAGCGCCAGTAGAAGCGCCTGAGAATGGAGAAATGGCGGTTGGGTGATTATGCGTTTCCACCTTCATCAGGGTATGCGTCAGTTCTTCTGTGACCTGATAGACCTGACCCTTACCAGAAGGGAAGAAACGATTGACCACCGCACCTTCCATGATGGAAGAATTATCGCTATAGGCAACGATGGTGCCCTTAGGTTGAAGCTCGTGGGTATTCTTGATCATCTGGAACAGGGATTTATCCTGTTTCTGACCATCGATAGTCCAGTCTGCATTGAAAATCTTGTGACGACAATGTTCGCTGTTTGCTTGGGCAAACATCATCAGTTCAACGTCAGTAGGATTACGTTTCGCTATGGTGAAGGCATCAACCAGATAATCAATCTCATCATCAGATAAGGCCAGACCCAGTTCAGTATTGGCTTGCAACAGGGCAGCCTTGCCACCATGCAATACATCAACATGCTCCAGATCTTTAGCAACCAGTTCAGAGAACAGCGCCTGTGCTTGCTGCGCATCGGACAGCACCATTTCTGTCATGCGATCATGCAAAAGTGCGGCTACTTGCTCACGGCTGCCATCAGCGAGTTTCTTGGCACCACCGAGCAATCCAGTCTTTACCTGCACATAGTAGATAATGCCGCGTTCGAGACGATGGATATGCGTCATACCGCAATTGTGGACGATATCTGTGGCCTTGCTGGCCCATGGAGAGATCGTGCCAAAGCGCGGAATGACAACAAACACATCCCCTTCACTACTAGCGGCAAATGCATCGCCATACACCAGCAAAGCATTCAGGCGATCAGCGTCTTCCTTGACCAGTTCAGATGTAGTATCGACAAAATGAACATAGCGACCACTGACGCCAACAATATTGGCATCGACAGCTTGTAAGCGAGAAAGAAGACCGGAGGTACGAAAAGCAGACAGGGCGTTGGAGCCTGGCAATATCAACATGGTGAGCGAGGTAGTTGAAGCAATGTACACAAAACCTGCCGTGCACAAGTGCTGGTTGGATCAGAAAGCGTGATTATACCTTGATGACCTACCCGACTCCAGACGCCAGCAGGAAGAAATTGTCTTGTCAGCCAAACTCAATTCATAAACAGGGTGCTACGACCAATTTTTTTACTGTTTTTGAATTTTGATACATATTTTTTATCAATAAAACTAGGCATATCCTCGTCTAGCACAATCAGGCTAACCAATTGTTGGTCTGTAATCTTGTCGAAAATCATGTCTGAAATAACAATATTATTTTTGTGCAATTTATTACCCCAGAACAAATCACTACTTCGACTTTCAACTACCCTCACTGGCTGCCTCAAATAAAATGGCAGAGAAGACTGATGTTCAAAGACTCTAAACAAAAACACTTCGCGCTTGATTTTCATTGCAGACAATTCCGCTACCAGGGGTTGGGTCGATGTCCATTGCGCTGCCGCCTGCAGGACACCAATCAATCCAACCAGAATCAGCGCAGGCAATGCCGCAAAAGGGAAAATCCCTAAGCGTGGCAAACGCCACACGATAAGCGCGACGCATAGACTTACTATGCACGCAGAAATCATAAATGCCTGAAAAAATTGCATGCTTTGCATACCGAAGACAAGCAAAGAAGAAAATTGAGACGTACCTTGCTTGCTTGCCAGCCAAGCGAGCGCCCCAAACAATAGCGCCATGACCAAGCCAACCAGCCCCCTGCCCCATGCTCGCCCAAATTGCCTGTCTTCCAGGGCTATTGCAAGTTGCAGGGCGACGAGAGGCATGACTACGACGAGGTAGTAGTTCGCTTTGGCACTGGATACAGAAAAGAACAGCACTGGCATGATCCATGCACATGCCAGGAAAATATGCAGCATTCTTTGACATGGATTCCTGGTTTTGACAAACAAAAGCACCGGCAAAAAGAAAGACCAGGGAAAAAGATAAATCACCATCCGAGGCAAGTAATACCACCAGGCACCAGCATAATAATCATGCGGCTCACGCTTACCCAAAAAACGCAGCACATGTTCATTGATAAAATAAAACCAGGCAAATATAGGCTCAGCTAGTATCGCAGCAATATGCCAGGGCAAGGCTATCAGCAAGAAAATACCTAGTGCCTTAGGATTAAACCAGGCAATAATTCTTTTTAGAAAATCTGACACCGAACTGGAAAACAGCGCGGTGTAGGTGAAGGTGACGGCAACAAATAAAATAATCGCCACAAAACCCTTGGCCAACAACGCAAAAGCTAGCAAGCCCAAAGACCAATTGAGTTTTTCCCTGGCCCCAGATCGACTAAATAAATAGCCATTCATCACAGCGCCCGTAAAAAACACTGTCAAGAGCATATCGAACATCAGGGTGCGCGACATGGCCATGACGCCAAAGCCAGTAATAAACATTAATGCAGCTAGTCTGGCAGCAGTAACCCGCTCAATCTGCCGACCAAACCATAGAATCATAGCCACACATGAGAGTGCTGAAAATGCTGGTACTAGTCGGGCAGACCATTCATTTTCACCAAAAATAGCAAAGGAAATCGCTGTCAACCAATATAACAGGGGTGGCTTCTCCATATACGCCAAGCCATTAAGATGAGGGATGATCCAATGGCGCCAATCCCCTGATGCCAGCATTTCCCTTGGAATTTCCGCGTAAAGACCTTCATTATTGTCCAGTATAGGGTAACAGCCCAGACCATAAGCCAAAAAGAAGAACGTCACTGACCACACCAGCCAGACCGGTATGCTTGTTTGATGCACTTCAATTTCAGCTTGTACAGCACTCATGTTGGTAAAGAATGATTCCCTAAGGACAATTCAAAGAGAGAATTGGCGAATTTTTTTCAAGTAGCGAACTGTATCCATTCTTGATGAATAAAGCAAAAAAAAGACAAGCAATATGCTTGTCTTTTTGGAGGTGTACAGTTTATTCAGGCTACGGATGCAACATTTTTTGCCCACACCAAGGCCGCCATGTGTGCCGCATTCAGGTCCGGTGGAGTAATCTTCAAAGATTCAGCCAAAGAACCAACCAACATGCTATTCAATTCACATGCCTCAGCCAGCGCCAGGAATGGGCCGTAAGTGCCGCCGCGAGATATTAGCGCCTCGGTAACAACCTCAGGCAATTGTATGGATGACAGCACTTCTTCCATAGGAATGCCCAAGAGCCTGTCCAACAAAGAGAACATGCCCGCCACAAACAGATTTTCCGCTTCACTCTTGGACATTTTGCTTTGCCCCAGAATCTCGGCAAGACGACCACGAACGATGGCAGTCTCCAACAATACCGGGGAATAACCACTGGTACTGGCAGTAGCCAACAACAGTGTCAGCCATCGATACAAGGGACTATAGCCCAGCATCTGGACCGCATGCTTCAAGGATTGCACTTCAGAACGCAAACCAAAACCAGCAGAATTAATGTAACGCAAAAGCTTATACGCCAGAGTCGCATCGCGCTTGACTACTGCTTCTAGCTGCTGGATGTCCGCATTTTTTCTAACCATTTCCATTAATTGCAAAATAGTCGTTTGCGAGGTATTTAAAGTTTTGGGTGCAGTGCTTGGCCTTGGTGTCAAATGCAGTTTACCGACAAAGCTATCCAGTCCCAATGCTGAGCAAGCGTCAAAATCCTGCCAGGCAGTGATATCGCGCGCCACCATACGGACAGTTGACTGCTTCAGAGCTGCATACACCTTGGCCTGAGATGCAAAATTGGACGCGTTCAATTTAACTTCGAGATGGGTAATTTGTGCAAAATAAGCGCGCTCCAGCGTAGTTACTTCAGCGCCGCGCAAACATATGCCATAACCAAGTTGGCGCAATTCTGTCACTGCCGCCAGTGTTTCAGGATCAGCAAAATATTTTTTATGAAGTATCAATACGGTATTCTTGGCAGGAAGAAGTTTCAAGCCCTCTGCATGCAATAACTCAGGTACCGCTTCCAGGAACAGCAGGCTATCACCGAGCAAGAAACCTTTGTCGTCATCATGCAATTGCACAGCAACAAACTCAAGCAAAGCACTCAGGCTTTCCGTGCTTGCTTCTGCATTCTGATCTGGCTGCTGCCAGGAAATTTGAAAACCAATAACTCTCTGCTTAGGATCGAGTAAGGGTTCTCTTACGATGAAGCTTTCTTCTATCATCTTAGTATTATTTATGTTGGATTAATATGATTGAAAAATTCAGCCTCCAAGGCTACCACGCAAATCATCAAGTTAATTCTGATTTAAAGCAGCCCGGAATTGCGTTGTCGATTAATGTGCGTGCCATTCAAGACGGCTCCTGCAATCTACTCATTTACTGTCAGTTGCCATCATCAAGCACCCAATAAATCGTGCATTGAATTGCTAACAACATGATGGATGCCTACACGGTTATTTCCATTATTTTGGCAGCAGAACCAAGGCGACAATATACATCCGGCGCATCTCCGGCGAAATGTTTTGCCCATTTACAAAATGGCAAAATTATTACGCAACAACCTGACGATACACCCTGTTCTGTCTGGGAGATTTTTTGCTTGAGTATCTGGATTGATACACTGACTCATTTTCCTCTCCAGGCAAAACTGATTGTCCTGCTATTTACCAAGTTTTTCGAAAATCTTCGTCAGTTTTTCATCCAGAGTGGCTGCAGTGAATGGCTTCACCACATAACCATTGGCACCCGCCTGGGCAGCAGCAATGATATTTTCTTTTTTGGCTTCAGCAGTCACCATCAATACCGGCATTTTTGATAAAGCTGGATCTGCACGGATATGCTGCAACATCGTCAGTCCATCCATGTTAGGCATATTCCAGTCTGAAATGACGAAATCGAAATCACCATTCTTGAGTTTTGCCAGTCCCATTGCACCGTCTTCGGCTTCATCGACATTGGAATATCCCAATTCTTTCAGCAAATTCCGCACTATGCGACGCATAGTAGAAAAGTCGTCGACTACTAAAAATTTGAGATTTTGATCGGCCATGAATTACTCCACTATTTCTTTAAGGACAGTTATTAGCATTATCGGACAAATTGAGATAAAACGGTGCTGAAATTACTGTAACACATTAAATTCTATCAAAACGTCACACCCTCAAGGCTCTACTGCCATGCGTTGCAAGATAATGCAGCACCTTTGCGGGCAATTCATTCAAAGGGCCAACCTCATGTGTCGCGCCAATTGCAATTGCTTCTCGCGGCATACCAAATACTACACAACTTGCCTCATCTTGGGCAAAATTGTATGCGCCGGCGTTTTTCATTTCCAGCATTCCAGCCGCACCGTCTTTACCCATACCAGTCAAAATCACCCCAACAGCATTCTTACCTGCATAAGTTGCAGCAGATCTGAACAAGACATCTACCGAAGGCCTGTGGCGATTTACCGGCTCTCCCTGGTCGAGTTGTGTCACATAGTTGGCTCCACTACGCCCCAACAACAAATGAGAATGACCTGGAGCGATGTAGGCATGACCAGGCAAGACACGCTCACCACCTGCTGCCTCAGACACTGAAATCTTGCACAAACCATCCAGACGCTTTGCAAATGAGCGTGTAAAGCCTTCCGGCATATGCTGAGTGATCAGTATTCCCGGGCAGTCAGAAGGCATCTGCACCAGGAAATTTTTTATCGCCTCAGTTCCTCCTGTAGACGCGCCAATAATAATGAGTTTCTCACTACTGGTCAGTGGATTGCGCACCTGTGGCAATACACCAACAGTTGCCTGCGAAGAACCTGCCAATGGTACACTCCTTGGCCTAATTCTGGCCTTGGAGGCGATTCTAACCTTGTCGGCAATAAGCTCAGTATATTCCCGCATGCCACTTTGTATGGACAGTTTGGGTTTGGTGACAAAGTCAACCGCCCCCAATTCCAGCGCGCGCATAGTGATCTCCGAGCCTCGCTCAGTCAAAGAAGATACCATGATGACAGGCATGGGCCGCAAGCGCATCAAACGTTCAAGGAAATCCAAACCGTCCATTTTTGGCATTTCCACATCCAAAGTCAGCACATCTGGATTAGTCTGCTTGATCAATTCGCGCGCAACCAATGGATCAGGTGCCACGCCGACCACTTCCATGTCTGGCTGACTACTGATAATCTCGCTCATGACACTTCGTATCAACGCAGAGTCATCGACAATTAATACTTTTATTTTCATTCAAAATTACTCCGTGTGCTGTCCAGATACTGACACCACACCTTAATTAACTAGAACAAATCCACTTCACCACCAACTGAAGTCGTTTTGAGCCTGCTGGCATAATCCTGCTCACGCCTTCTGAGGGTATCGTTATGTTCCACTTTGAGTTTCTTGACCAAAACCTTGCCAGTCCGAGGAAAAAAATAAACTTTGCGCGGATAAATATCATTCAAATCCTCAGCAATGACGCGCATTCTCTCTGCACGCAAATAGTCGAGCACGAATTTCGCATTGCGCTCACCGACATTGATCGCTGTAAAGCCGCGCAAGACATTGCCACCACCAAATACCTTCGCCTCCATATTTTCTCGCTTGGCACCAGCCTTTAGCAATTCATTGATCAGTACTTCCATGGCATAGGTTCCATAACGCATGGATGCTGACACTGGGTTATCTGCATCACCACCAGAATCGGGCAACATGAAGTGATTCATTCCGCCCACGCCTGACACACGATCGCGTATGCATGCAGAAACACAAGATCCCAAAACAGTCACGATCAGCATGTCCTTGTTAGTGAAATAAAATTCACCAGGCAATATTTTGGCAGCATCACAATCGAAAGTTCGGTCGTAATAGACGTTCGTTGCAAAATGCTCTTCACTTAGCTGGCTCATGGATTACCCTTTTGCAAATGGCGCAATGTCGGTCTGGTGCCTGAAGAATGGGATTTAGCCAGTTCATAGACCGTCTTGCCTCTCAACTTGAAATCATCCGAGACATACAGAAAATTCTCTGAATGACCCGCGAACAAGAGGCCATCCGGCTTCATCAAGGGAACAAATTTCTTCAAAATTTTGCCTTGCGTTGGTTTGTCAAAATATATCATGACATTCCGACAAAAAATTGCATCAAACTCACCGTTCAAAGGCCAATTATCTTCCAATAAGTTCAATTGCTTAAATGTGATCAAATCCCTCAATTCGGGCCGCACCCTGACCAAGCCATCTTGCGCACCTTTGCCTTTAAGAAAAAATTTGCGTGTTCTCTCTGCAGACAATTTCTCTATGCGATCCAAGTTATAGACCCCTCGCGAGGCTGTTTCGAGCACATTGGTATCTATATCCGTTGCAATAATATGGGCAGGGGGACGCAGCGTTCCAAATGCCTCACAAAGCGTCATGGCAATAGAGTAAGGCTCCTCCCCTGTCGAACTGGCTGAGCACCAGATATTTACTGTTTCATGCTTTTTTGCAATATGTTCAGCAAGGATAGGGAAATGATGCTCTTCCCTGAAAAACGAAGTCAGATTGGTTGTCAACGCATTCGTAAACGCCTCCCATTCAGACTCAATTTGATGACTTTCCAAACCATCAAGATATTCAGAAAACGAACTGATGCCCGTCGCCCGCAAACGACGCGCCAAGCGGCTATACACCATTTCCTGCTTACTATCAGCCAATGAAATGCCGGCTCTTTTATAAATCAAGTCTCTGACACGGTCAAAATCTCTTGAGTTAAATGAAAACTCTTTTGAAGTATCCGACCTGGTTTTATCGATGGATTTTGTCATTCAATGCTTTCCTAAACTTTCCCCATCCTGTTTCAGAGACGAAAGCTGATTTCAAATAAAAATCCAGACAACCAATATCTACACAGGCATTTTGCCAGACTAAAAAATATTTGCTGTTAATTAAGTTAAACTAAATCCGTGATTCACAACACTTTAATAAGCTGATGCAAGTCTTAGCAATATGAGTCAAACACCAATTTTGCATAATTACCATCATCCTGCAGCTGTCAAAACTCTTCCCAGTCGTCTTGCTTTCCTGCATCGACTGCGGGCTTACTAGCTCTGGCACCAGCACCAGAAGTACCTGCTGGTGCTGCTCTTGGCAATGCTTTTAGCTCAGATCTGGCAGGTGCAGCAGGTTTGCTCACTGCTTTGCTGACCACTGGTTTTGACTGGTGTGAGACATGCCCTCCAGCAATGTTCAGCTTGAACACGCTTACTGCCTGGGCCAGTGCGACAGCCTGTTCTTCCATGCTTTCTGCCGCAGCCGCCGCCTGTTCAACCAGGGCTGCATTCTGTTGCGTCATTTCATCCATTTGCGTAATCGCCAGGTTCACTTGTTCTATACCTGAACTTTGTTCCTGGCTGGCTGCGGTGATCTCGCTCATGATGTCGGCCACATGCTGGACACTGGTGACAATTTCATCCATGGTCTTGCCAGCCTCATCTACCAGCTTACTACCCTGATCGACTTTGTCTACTGAATCACTGATGAGCGATTTGATTTCTTTCGCAGCACTGGCACTACGCTGCGCCAGGTTGCGCACTTCTGCCGCCACCACGGCAAAGCCGCGGCCCTGCTCACCTGCCCTGGCGGCCTCCACTGCCGCATTCAAGGCCAGGATATTGGTCTGGAAGGCGATA